>DATGWV010000037.1:0-6960 GCA_035299305.1 Phycisphaerales bacterium
GTGCGTCCACGGGCGCGGCGTGCTCAGGCATGCGGGCAGATACGCGGGGTGTCATTGAGGTGTTCGTGAGTTTTGCTCCGAGAACACGCACGATCGGGCAGGAAAGTCGGCATAACCGGCAATCTCGGAAGCGACGGCACGTTGCACTGACGAGGCATGCCTGACGGCATGCGAGAGGAGTGACAGGACATGCAACGTGCCATTTGTGCGACGGTTATTGCGTTGGGGTTGGCGGGGTCGGCTCAGGCGGCTATCACAGGGGCGGGCGGCGACGCGGTGGTTGGTCCCGCGCCGGCATCCACGCTACTGGGCGCGCTCGAGAGCAACACGATCGCTCGCGCGTTCAACGAGTCGACGAGCTTCACGCTCGCGACGAACTTGCCGGTGAATGCGACGTCTCCGGGTGTGTACACGAGCAACGGCTCGCTCACGCCGGGCGTGATCGCGGCGGGGACGGTGGTCAACAGCCACTACGTGTATGTTGATCCGATTGCGGGCGGACCGGCGAACTATGAAGGGTTCGTCGAGTTTGACCAGCCGATCCTGGGCGTGATCGTGCTGCGCGGCGATTTGAACTCGTCGGACTTTCTGGGTGCGCCGGGCACGACGTACGGCGACAACGCGGCGCGCGGCATGGAGCTTTCGGGCAACGAAGCGTTCACGATCACGCTGTCGCAGTTCCGTGTGAACTTCCGTTTCAACACGACGACGGCGACGGATGACATTCGCATCATCACTGCGGTGCCTGCACCGGGCGCGGCGGCGACGCTGGGCATGGTGCTGCTGGCGGGGGTTCGTCGGCGGCGCTGAGCGGCGCGATGGCTCTCAATTTGACTCGACGCGCGGGCTGATGATGCGCTGGACATCGCGCATACTCAGCCCCGCGCGGCGGGCGATGATCATGGCGTGCATGCGCGACGGACAGCGGAGCTTGGCGTAGAGCGACTTCTGGTGGCTCGACACCGTCTCGGCGGAGCGATGCAACTTGTCGGCGATTTCCGGGCCATCGGCACCCTCGGCGAGCAGCGCGAGGACTTCGGCTTCGCGCTTGGTGAGACCGGCGAGCGGGCCAAAGTCGTTGTGATCAGCCTCGACGTAATCGCTATTGGCCGGAAACTGGTCGCGCTCGATGCGGCCCTCGGTGCGGAGGTGCAGTGCGAAGGCGCATGACTGCGGCGCGCCGGCGGTGTCTTCGAGCGGGAGGATGTGCGTGACGAACTGCATGCCTGCGGCGACGCTGCGAAGGACGCAGGGCTTGCGATTGGAGATGACCCGCCGAACATGAGCGAGCCGCTCGCGGCCGCGGGCTTCGGGGATGAGTCGCAGGATGCTGCGATCGGGGACGTCCTCGAGTTTGCCGGAAGGGACACCCAGCACGCGCAGCAACTCGGGCGACATGTGATGAATGACGCCGGAGAAGTCGACCATGCTCGACATGATCGGCCCGTCGATGAAGAATTGGAGTGGAACGCTGTAGCCTTGCATGAGAAGTCAGACGAAGACTGGAGGAAACGCACAGTCAGGTGAACGCGTGAGACAACGCGGCCGCTACGGCTCCCTTCGGAGGCGTGCCACGCACAATCTTTCGGGAGATTGGTGCGAGTGCAAGCAAAAGGGCATGGAATTCACCGAAAGTCGGGAAGTGAAAGTTGCAGGGACATGCCGACACGACACCATCCGCGAACACACGGGGAGGGGTTGCGAGAGACAACATTTTCTCAGTCGCGATTGTTTACTTGCGTTCCTTCTCGGCGCGGCGGCGCTTGAGTTCCGCGTCGATGAAGTCGGCGATTTCGCCGCGGAGGACGGCTTCGTAATCGCGGCTCTCGTGGTTGGTGCGGTGGTCCTTTACGCGGTTGTCGTAGAAGACGTAGCTGCGAATCTGGCTGCCCCAGCCTTGCTCGAGGCTGCCGCCGCTTGCCTTTGCGATCTCGGCTTCGCGCTTTTCGTCTTCCATCTGCTGCAACTTGGCTTGCAAGACGGCGAGGGCCTGAGCGCGGTTCTGCGGCTGGTCGCGATAGGTGCTCGCAACGACCTGGATGCCGGTGGGAATGTGCTGGACGCGGACGGCGGAGGCGACCTTGTTGACGTTCTGACCGCCGGGCCCTCTGGCGCGAACGAAGGCTTCGATGATCACGTCCTTTTCGGGGATGGTGATTTCTGTTTCTTCGAACTCGGGCGTGACATCGACGGTGCAGAAGCTGGTTTGGCGCTTGCCTTGGGCATTGAACGGGCTGACCCGCGCGAGGCGGTGCGTGCCGCGTTCGCACTTGAGGTAGCCGAAGGCGTAGGGGCCCTTGATGTGCAGGGTCACGCTGTCGATGCCGACTTCGGCGCCGAAGCCTTTGTCCACTTCTTCCATGCTGAAGCCCATCTTCTCGCAGTAGAAGATGTACATGCGCAGGAGCATTTCGGCCCAGTCGTTGGCTTCGGTGCCGCCGACGCCGGCTGACAGCGTGAGGAAGCAGTTGCGGTGATCGTGCTTGTCGTTGAGGAGCGACTGCAGCTCGATCTTCTCCATCTGCGTCTGGAGCTTGAAGAGCGTCGCGTCGGCCTCGGCGAGCAGGTCGTTGTCGCCGGCTTCCTTGGACATCTGGTAGCCGATCGTGGCGTTCTCGAGATCGGCGATGGCGATGGAGACAGGATCGACCTGGGCCTTGAGCTGCTTGAGCTCGCTCACGATGCGCTTGGCTTCGGCCTGGTTGTTCCAGAAGGTTTCGGAGCCCATCTGGGCTTCGAGGTCTTTGAGTCGGGCGAGTTTGCTGTCGTAGTTAAAGAGAGTCGCGGATGGTCACGATCCGCGCCTCAATGTCGTTGATGACAGGCTGGTGGGCGTCAAAGTGCATGAAACAGGCTCCGAAAGCCGCGTGCGCCGAAGTTGGCGGTTGCGGGGCGAAGTATAACCGCGCGGGCGGCGAAAAAGTGAGCATCTCGCGACCAAGTACGAGTTTGGCGGCGTCTTGTATCTTGTACAGCGTCCCGACGTCGGTCCCGCACACACGGAGAAGCATCATGCGAATGTCATTCACACGTTCCCTGTCCGCACGCACGCTGGCCGCGATGATGACGATTGCGGCGGCAGGCACGCACGCGACTGGCGTGCAAGACCAGCAAGAGCAGGTGCAGGACGAGCAGCAAGCTGCGAGCATGCTGCCTGAACTGCGGTTTGCGGGCGGGACCATTGAACAGTTCGTCAAAGCGCTAAAGGACGCATCGCGTGTGCCGTTCAATGTGGTCGTGCATCCGTCGGCGGCAGGTGCGGCGATTCCGCCGATCTCCATCGACAACAGCGAGCCGATGCAGGCGATACTAGCGATAGAGGGGCTGACGTTCGAGCGAGACGCCGCCATGTACTCGCTGGATGTACGAATGGCACATAGTCCGTATGAAGGCGTGTCATCCATTCAAGCGACTCGCGTCATGAGTGCGATGCCGGCGACGGCGATCAATACGACGACGGACGTGTTTGATCTGAGCAGCATCGTGAAGCCAGCGGATGCAAGCGGCAACGGCCTGACGCTTGATGACGTGCTGGCGGCGGTGACGATCGCGGTGGAGCAGGCGAATTCGAGCGCGATGCCGCCGATTTCTCCGATGGTCGTACAGCCCTCTGAGCAACTGGTCGCGAAGGCGAAGCTATCGCTGCATCGCGAGACGAATCTGTTGATTGTGACGGGAACGACCGATCAGATTCGAGCGGCGGGACAGGTGGTCACGCGGTTGCAGCAGCGGCGCCAGGGGTGGACGACGTTGACGGACGTGTCGATCGCGGCGACGGGCGAGGAGAAGGCGTGGCTGCTTTCGCAGTTGACGGTCGCGGCGCGATACACGGAGGGGATGACGATTCGCGAACCCAAAGAAGACGCGAGCACGGTGGTCGTGTCGGTGCCGGCTGACTTGAGTCAGGGTGCGGCGCTTCTGGGCAGGTATCTGCTGAGTCCGGAGGTGCGGGCTGATCGGACGCAGCGCATGCTGGAAGCGGCGGTCGTGCAGACGCGACTGGAAACTCGCGCGGAAGCGCTCGAACGAGAGATTGCGCGGGCACAGGCGATGCTTGCGGAACGAGAAGCGAAGATGCGCGAGGAAAATGACCGGCTGCGCGACGTGATTGCCAAGCTCGAAGGTCGCAAGTGACGCTGGTGAAGGGCTGACCCGACCGTCACTCATGCACGATGAGCAACAGATTCCGCGGGCACACGCCGGCGACACGGAGGACGTGCGCCGGTTGTGCCTTGGTATCAGGCGGGGTGATGAAGCGTCGCTGACGGCGATGTATCGTGCGTGGCATACGCGAGCGATTTATCTGACGCGAAGCTGGAGCGGGCTGGACGAGATGGCGTGCGAGGATGCGGCCCATGAACTGTTCCTGCGTGTGATTCGCGCATTGCCCGAGCTTGATAGTCATGCCGCGGTGGACGCATGGATGACGACCACGCTTCGGCGAATCGTGCTGGATTTGCTGCGTGCGAAGAAACGGGCTGTCGCGCGCGAGGAACGGGCTTCGCATTCATCCGAGTCGATTCGTCCGTTGAGCAGCTTGGAGAATGTGGGCAGCTTGGAGAATGACCTCATGATTCGCATCGCGCAACTGGAGGAACACGAGCGTGAGGCGCTGCGTCTTCGCGTGACATCGCCGGGAACACTGGCGCAGCTCGCGCTCTCACTGCAACTTTCCCCCGATCAGTTTTATGGGCGTGTGAAACGCGCGATTGCCAAGCTGAAGGCACTCGCGGAGGATGGTCATGACTGAACCACGAGATCGATTGCCAGAACTTCTCGTCGCGATGCGGGAGCACCAGCGCGCCAAACGGGCGACCCGCTCGGCGGTGGCATGCGGTGTATTGGCTTGCGCGGTTGCGGCTGCGTGGCTCGCGATGCCTGGGCCGCGACCTCTGAAGCCTGATGCGACTGTCGTGGCGCGCTCAACACCAGAGGTGCCGAGCGAGACTCCGTCGACCGAATTGCAACCGCTCGTGCGCGTGGTAACGACACAGGATGTTCTGCGAACGACGACTGTTGAAATCCGCACAATCGCACCGAATGGTCTTGCGATGGCGTTGCGCAGCGAAGCTCCGTGCTATCGACTTATCAGGACAGGCGACGTGCAGCGACTCGTGTACTCCTGTCGATGAACGTGGTTACTTGGTGTGACGATCGTACTTGCGCGCCGGGACTGAGCCACTATCATTTGACTTGCAGCAGACTGACACAGCCTCTTCCACGAACGGCGTCATTTCCGAGCCATCGCAGCCGCTGAGTTCGAAGCAGCAAGCGGCGACGCAGGGAACGGTGCTGCTGCTGCTGCTGACGCTGGCCGTTGTCGTGCTAGCGACGCTGGCATTGTTCATGTTTCTGCGGCGCGATCGGCAGCTTCGTGCGATTGATCGCAAGCCCAGCCCGCCTTCATCGCGGCGGGATGCGTGGGCGGAGGCGGGCAGGCGGCTGGACACGCCGACGCCTGAGTCGCTTGAGCCGCCTGAGCACGCGGATGATCTCACGAGTCCGGACAACGAGAAGACGTGGGTCGCGATGACGCATGCGGTTGCGCCGCGGCCGCCGCGTGGGCAGGCACCGGTGGTGTTGGTCACGGGCGGCGCGAAGCGCGTGGGGCGCGCGATATGCCTGGAGTTCGCGCGCGTGGGCTGCGACGTGATGTTCACGTACAACACCAGCGAGGCCGATGCGGCGAGTTTGTGTCGGGAAATCGCGGCGATGGGGCGTGATGCCACGAGTTTCCGCGTCGATCTTGGTGATGCGGCGGCTGTGGAAGCGGCGGCAGCGCAGTGGGCACAAACGCTCGCGCGGCTGGATGTGCTCGTACACAACGCGAGCGTGTATGCACCGTCGCCACTGCGCGAGGTGAACGAGGCGGATGCGCTGCGGCAGTATCAGATCAATGCGTTGACGCCGCTTTTGCTGTCGAGCAGACTATCGGGGCTGCTGAAGATGTCGCCCATGACTGGCGGCGGGGCGATTGTCGCGATGAGCGATATTCATGCGATGGGACGGCCTCGCAAGGACTTCACGGCGTACACCATGAGTAAGGCGGCATTGACGGAGATGGTGTACTGCTTGGCTCGCGATTTGGCGCCGCGCGTGCGCGTGAACGCCGTGGCGCCGGGGGTGGTGGCGTGGCCCAGTCAGGGGCACGAAAGCACGGCGGATGAACAAATGCGGTATCTGCGGCGTATCCCTCTAGGACGCGCGGGCGAGCCGATGGATGCGGCGGCAGCGGTGCGTTGGCTGGCGCTCGAAGCACCGTACATCACGGGGCAGGTGCTGCGCGTGGATGGCGGGCGCTGGCTGACGTGAGCGGCGAGTCGCATCGAGCGGGGCGAATGAAACGAAAGCAGTGCATCATGCAACGAATGTTCATGCAATCGCACATGGTTCGATCGATGCGTTCTGGTGGTCGGGTTGGCTTGTTGGCCTGCTGCGCCGCGGTGCTGCTCGCGGGATGCAACAAGCCTGCGCCGACGGCACCTTCGGCGAATACGAGTACAACTTCCGCAAGCCAATCGACAAGCAGCACGACGGCCCCCACTGCTTCTTCCCCAGCGGCTAGCGCTGCTACGAGCGCGACTGCTACCACAACTTCTGGAGTGACACCTGTGACTGATTCGAGTGCTGCGACGAAACCTGCCTCAACGCCGGTTGCGATGGACGCGAAGCCCGGCACGGAGATTGCTCTCGTTGGCGCGGGGTGCTTCTGGGGCGTGGAGCACATTTTCGCGCAGCAGCCGGGCATTCTCGATGCGGTGAGTGGCTACAGCGGTGGGCATGTGGACAACCCAACGTACAAGCAGGTGTGCACCGACACGACGGGGCATGTTGAGGTGGTGCAAGTGACGTTTGACCCGGCGAAGATCAGTTACGAGCACGTGCTCGACATCTTTTTCCGGCTGCATGACCCCACGCAGATCAATCGGCAAGGGCCCGACATTGGGGAGCAGTATCGCA
>DATGWV010000038.1:0-10748 GCA_035299305.1 Phycisphaerales bacterium
CAGTTGCCGCCAGCGAGCACGTTGAAGAAGTCCACGACGTCCTGATCCTCAGGGAAGACGCCGTTGTTGTTGAAATCGTATTAGATGACCTCGCGTCCGTACGTCATGCGCCGACCAGGTCACACCGACATCCATGCGCGAGTGACACGAGCGATGGCGAGCTTCAAAGGAAGCTGACGAAGACGGAGTCAGACGGAACCGTTCGCCTGTTCCTTTCTTTCCCGCGCGTCCGTCTGCGCCACGCGTCGTATGGTCGCAAGGACTTCATTCGGCTCGGTCAATTTATCGACATATGCCCATGCTCCCGCATCCAATGCGCTGCGCATCGTGGCGGCGTCGTTCCAGCCGCTGAGCGCTATCACGCGTGCGGGCGAGCCTTTGCTGACGAGATCAGCTAGAGCTCGGATCGGGTCTTCGCCCGGCATCGTCAGGTCGAGAAGGACAATGTCCGGTGTAAGTGATGCAACGTGATCTGCAAGTCGATCTGCCTTTGCGAGGCCACCCACACATTCGAAGTCGGGCTGACGTGCAAGCAGGCGTTCCCAAGCACTGCGAAAGCCGGGTTCGTCATCAACCATTAACACGCGAATCAATCGAGTCATGACAGCTCTCCGAATACGACGATTCAAGAAGGAGAGGCCAGAACATCGGTAGCCTCACGGCTGAGGGTGACTTCACCCGCCGCCACGCAATAGATTGCCCGCAGCAAGGGAGCTTCGCCGTCGTGTTTGGCGACAAATCCCCATGCTCCGCACTCGAGCGACTGCTCGATGACATCGCGTCGACAATGCCCCGAAAAGACGATAGGCCGCAGGTTCGGTGCTCGCTCACTGAGTTCACGCAGTGCTTCAAGGACATTTCGCCCGGGCATGTCCATGTCCAGAATGAGAACGTCTGCGTTCGTTTCGAGGGCGAACTGAAGCAACGCGTCGGCGCGGTCGCGTTGGCCCACCCACAACAGCCCGGGATCGCTGGAGATGCGAGCGCGGAGTGCGGCTGATACATCGGTGTTGTCATCCACGCACGCAACGCGGATGACGCGTGCATCTGCGTGTGCGTCTGGGCGTGCGCCTGTCACGAGCGTTCTCCCATCGTCTTCCACAACTTCGCGAGTGCGTCGCTGAACTGCGCCACACGGGGTTCCATAACGGTCACGGCTCGAGGATGGGCATGCCCGCGTCCGCCCACATGCACGACCCAGCGGCGTTCGTCTCGCGACAAAAACTCGCCGATGCGTTCCATGTCAACATTGGCATCCGTGATCCAGACGGCCGGCTCGCGCAGCGAAGCGTGTTCGTCCACCACGCCCGCACCGCGGGCAGTGAGCAGGCCTCGGGCGATTGCGCTGAAACGAGGATCGTGCAATGTGACCATCGCGGTGACGGCCGCGTGCGCATCTTGACGCGCCGCGGGCAACCAGAGAATGAACGCGGCTCCGCGATCAGGCTCGGACTGAACGCTGATGCGTCCGCCGAAGCGTTCCAGCAACTGATGCACGATGGCGAGGCCCAGCCCGGTGCCGCGAGCGCGTGCTTTGGTCGTGAAGAACGGCTCAAGGCATCGCTCGCGCACGGCGTCAGTCATTCCCGGGCCGTCATCGCGCACGGTCAGTTCCACTCCTTCGCCGGCGGCGCGGACCGAGAGCCACACTCGCCCCGCCGCCCGCTCGCGCAGCGCGTCGCCCGCGTTCTGCACGAGGTTGAAGACGATCTGCGTCATCGCATGTGGCGTCAGTGCGACTTCGGGCATGCCGCTGAAGTCGCATGGTTCGATGATGACGCCGCGTGGCAGCACGGTGCGACAGATGGGCTCAGCTTCTTTCCACCACGCCGCGAGATCGGTGGACCTGGTGACGGAGACTGACTCGGGATCGAGCGAGAGCATGCGGAGGCCAGCCGTCAGGGACTTGAGGTACTCGCTCGTGCGCGACAACAGTTCAACATCTTCACGCACGGGCGCGGGCAGCGAAGCCTCTTGTAGATTCTGGACGGACATGCGCATGGGCACGAGGATGTTGGCCATGTCATGACCAAGCCCGGCTGACAGCGTGCCGAGCGAAGCCATGCGCTCCGCGAGCCGAAGTCGGCGATATGACTCCTCAAGTTCCGCGGTACGGGCTGTGACTAATTGCTCGAGCTGCTCGCGATGCCGGGTGAGTTCCTGCTCGGCGATCACGCGTTCGGTGACATCTGCACTTGCGCCGACCATGCCCAAGAACGCTCCGTTCGCGGCAAATCGCGGTCGACCCCACGACTCGACCCAGCGCCACGCGCCATCGGCACGCTTGACGCGCGTGCGCGCGTGAAAGGCGGTCTGATTGCGCATTGCATCGAGGAACGCGTTGGCATACGCCTCGCCGTCATCGGGGTGAGTCAGGGCGCGCCATCTGCCGCCTCGCATCTCTTCGCGGGTCACGGCGTAAAACTCGCAATAGGTTTCATTCACGAACTCAAGCGCGGCATCTGCACCGTGGACCCACACAAGCAGCGAGAGCCCGTCAGCCATGACACGGAAACGCTCTTCGCTTTCGGCGAGAGTGCTGGTGAAACGCTGCGCCGCTTCTTGAGCCAGCACCAGATCATGCACGTCGCTCGATGTGCCGTACCACATCTCGGCGTCACCTGAGTTGGCGCGGATTGCGCGGCAGATGTGCCAGCGATACTCGCCGTCAGCCATCCGCAGGCGATGCTTGCACTCATACCAGCCTTGATCGCCCGACTGCCATGCCCGCGTGGTCTGTTCGGCGTCGTCCGGGTGAATACACGGACGCCACAATGGCGATTCATCGCTCGCACTAAGGCCGTCATACGCGCGGGCACGTTCGTTCACGTACGCGACGGTGCCGTCTGAGCGCATCACCCACACCAGTTGCGGCATTGCATTCGCCAATGCTCGGAACTTCTCCTCACTTGAGCGAATTGCGGCTTCGGTTTTGCGCCGCTCAGTGATGTCCACCGCGACGCCCGTCACCACCATTTCGCCAGCGTCATTCACGCTCACTTGGGATTGATTGACCACCCATCGCTCTTCACCATCTGGTCGGCGAATGCGATATTCATGATGGAAGTACGTGCGCGTCTCGACACTTTCCCGCGTCTTGCGCCACAGTTCTGCCCTGTCATCAGGGTGCACCAACGCTTCAAACGCTTCCACGGTCGGCTTGTACTGCAGTGGATCAACGCCGAAGATCAGAAACGTTTCAGGTGACCATGTCACGGTGTTCGCCGTCACGTTCCACTCGTACACGCCCAAGTGTCCGGCACGGAGCGCGATGCCCAGCCGCTCGCGCTCGCGCTCGAGCGCGCTGGTCACGCGGGCCATCTTTGCGGTGCGTTCAGCGACGCGGGACTCAAGCTGTGCATTGGCATCCTGCACGCTCTGCAACGCTGATTCACGCTCTCTCGCCATCGCCGCCACCAGCAGCGATGATGCGCCGGCGATGCCGTAGAAGGTCCACACATACATCGCTTGCAGGTGGGTGGGCTGGCCATCGGGACCACCCGCCTTGTGATGAAATGTGACGGCCAGTGCTCCGGTGAGCGTCACAAGCGCGAGCCCGCCCGCCGCACCGGGGAGCTTGAACCGCATACTCGCCCAGATGAGCACGGGCAGTGCGAGATACAGCGTGGCGAGTATCTGCATGAAGGCGAGGTACGCGATTCCAACAAGCAGCACCGAGACGACCGCGGCCTCGAGCGAGCGCTCCATGGTGACGCGTTTGCGGCTTCGCCACGCGTGCGCGCCGATGACCAGCAGTGGGGCCATCACGAGCATGCCCGTCGCATCACCGACCCAGGTCGCTGCGAATGCGTCCATGAACTCATGGCGCTGCCGGAACGAATCCACGGCCGCGATGACTCCCGCGCTCCACAGGGGCCCGCCGCATGCACCGAGGACGACGAACACGAGGATCTGCCGGGGCGTCTTGAAGTCGATGGCTTCGTGCGTCGCAAGTCGCATCATCGTCGCTGCGAACAGCGCGGCCAGCGCGTTCCCCACAAAATAGAGCAGCGCGTACTGCACGGGATTGTGAAACCAGATCGCATTGGCGGCGAGTTCGCTCAGACACTGCACCGCGACGATGACAGGCCATGCGCGCAGCGGCGTCAGCACCAACGCGGCGACGAACACGCCAGCAGGAAGCCAGAATGTCACAGCGACATCTGGCGTTCGGGGCATGAGTCGCCCGACTCCGGCCGACAGCAAATACAGCGCAAACATGCTCAAGAGCAGCAACGCGCGAGTGATCGGTCTGGACCAGACATGATCAAACGCCGCGACCGGTTCATTCAGCAGTCGAGTCAGCATCGTCGGTCGCACGCATGAGGTTGCAAAGCCGGGCGCCACACGCGCACGTCAATAAATGACTTTACCGATGCGAAGTGCGTTGGGGGCTGATTAAAAAAGATTCATCAATGTGCCACCGCTTGAGCGAGTGATGAATTGCGGGCTTCATGTGGCGTGACTCGTTGTCCGAAACAATCGAGACTCACGCGATGACAATGCAAGAGCAGGTGTGAAGTCCGCGATCTGCATGTCAGGCGGTACCCGGTAGATGACGCGGGCATGGAGTGTTGGAGAGTCAGCCTGCCCTGCACCCGTTAAGCAGTGGGGTGCGAGAATCCGAACTTGCATTAGCTTCATCACAGAGACAGTCGAATCTGCCGCCAGTCAACGCGTGCGAGTTCCCGCTGATCGAGGTCCACGATCGAGTAGTTCAACTCGTCAGGAAGCACCTGCCCCGGCTGGTGGCAGGTTGTTCGTCCCAACGTAGCCGTATGCCGTGGCTCACCCTCGAGGGCCAGACCGACATCGGGGCTCTCGTGGATGTGTCCCGACAGCGTGAGGAGTGGCTGGTGTCGGGAAATCCACGCGTGCACAGAGTGTGATCCCACATCTTCGCCGTTCCAGAGCATGCCAAGGCCGAGTTGCGCCGGGGGTGCGTGGCAGACCATGACCGCGCGCTCCAGCGACTCGGCTGGCCCCACGAGAGAGTTCAGATGCTCTTCCAAGGTTGGTCGCGATGCGAAAAAGGCCGCAGGATCGTCGATCTCGGCAACGCCGTCAGATGACGTGATGATCGATCGTCCGCGCGTGAATACCGGCGTCGCATCGGGCCGGTCACGCAAGCACCAGTCCTTGAGGCCGAAGCGGTAGTCGGGCACCCACGAGCATCCGCGGATCCTGAAGCCACCCGGCAGCGCGTGCCACCGATCTGCCAGGTCATAGACCCCCGGCTTCGAGCGAGTGAGTTCAAGCCACATCTCGTGCACTCCTCGAAGGTCGTCATTGCCAAAGAGTCCGTAGAACTCAATCCCCTCTGCTGCGCATCGATCGAGATACTCGGGCAATTCATTGCTGAGGAACTCGCGCTGAGCGGCGAACATGTCTCTGCCTTTGGGAAGCATGTCACCACCCTGAACGATGATGCGAAGGTCATGCTCAGCGCAGAGATCAGGCAACGCCGCATAGGCACGAGAATCGCCGTGGAGGTCAGTCACGTAGAGGAATCGCGTGTTGGTGCCTCGAGTGCCGGTCATTCATCCTCTCCAGCTGCCTCGGTCCCCGCGCCATCAGCTCCTGCGTTCTTCCGCCCGTGATGGTCGAGAGGTACGAATCGCTTTTTGGACATGATCACCGCGATCTGCGGCACACTCAATGGCGAGAAGTCGTTCGCGTCGACGCCAACATCCCACGACAGCGCATTCGGGTCATCTGGAAGGCTGCCGTGGCTGTGACCGTAGAGGTGCCATGTGCCGTGATGGCTTCGGTCCCAGACTCGCATCGCATAGTGGCACAGCACGACGATCTGCGGACGGCCATCAATCTGCACTGTGACGTTGAGCAGATTGCGGACTTCTTTAAACAGCGAGGCGAACTGCGGTTTGGGCGTGCCGTTGGCAAAGCACGGGTCGTGATTGCCGAGGATTAGCACCATATTCTTGCATCGAATCCTCGCCCGATACGCCGCCGGATCTCCGCCTCGGAAGCTGAAATCACCAAGGTGGTAGAGCCAGTCGTCGGGTCCGACACGTTCGTTGATGCGATCGATGAGCGCGGTATCCATCGACCCGACGCATTCAAATGGCCGGCGGCAGTGCTTGATGATGTTGGCGTGGCCGAAGTGTGTGTCTGCCGTGAAGAAGATGGCCATGCTGGATTCTTGGCATCCGTTGTACTCATGGATGCGAGCTTCTCGCCGTAAACTCTGCCATGTTCGAGATCCAGATCAACCGACTACCCGGCGGCGATGCGTCTCGTCGTACCACATTGGCACGCATCACGTTGACCAACACCGGCGAGGGCTTAGGTGGAGTGAAGATCTACGACATCCGGATTGCGGAAGCGGACGACCGCATACGCGAAGAGCTGCGATGCAACGAAGCTCGGACACACCGTGAGGTGGGTGAGGGCATCGTTGCTCTCGTTCGGAGAAGCCTCGACCGACTGGCGGTCGAAGAGTGACCGAGGGGGCGATGTGCGTGTGGTGTTTCATCAACGTCACGAAGCTGTGTGAATAGCAACAGCAACGGCTGCGACGTTTGGCCATGGGATCAATGTTCCGGGGTCCAGTTACATTGATAGTTGACTGACTCGTAGATGAAAAGAATGGGCCCGAGCGCTTCGCTCGGGCCCAGACCTTTCAGCATGTGATGGGCGAGCGATCTGTCTGTGTCTCGCTGCTGCGTGCTGAGAGCCCTTAGTTGCACGCGCCGCCAGCGAGAACGTTGAAGAAGGCAATCACGTCAGCATCTTCAGGAAAGACACCATTGTTGTTGAAGTCGATGTCGTTGCAGGCGGCGCATGCTTCGCCCGCGAGCACGGCGAAGAAGGCCGTGACGTCGGCGTCTTCGGGCAAGACGCCGTTGTTGTTGAAGTCGATGGGGTCGCAGACTGGGATTTGCGGCGCGCTGATGGGTCGGAGATTGTCGGCGAGATAGATCGCGACGAGCCCTTGCGTCTGGAACTCCGAGTCGCCGCCAATACCGACGTTGGGCGAGCCGGCTTCGTTGGCCGTGTATGCATCGTTCCACAGGCCGGCCTCGGGACCAGCTGGACCGCCGGCGACAGCGGCGAAGTCAAGGAACTGCAGATTCTGGAAGTACGCGGGCGTCAACCCCAGCGCGGTGTAGTCGAGCACGATCTCGACCACGGTGTTGTCGGTCGGGCTGACGCGTTGCCAGAGGACGGGCTGCGTCTGACCGCCGTTGAGCAAGCCGTCACTCAGGATGATCTGCTGGTCGTACCCGTTGTTGCCGAACTCTTCAAGGAGGTTCTGCGTCTTGGTGACGCTCGCGCCGCTCGGGCCCGGCTGGCCATGAATCGGACCGCCGCGACCACCCACGTCCATGTCGGTGTCGCGGTAACCCTCGGTCTTCGCGTTCGTGAAGACTGTGTTGGGCGTTCCCGCAAAGCCCGGCTCATCAGCGGCGATGTAGTAGGAGTTTCGCCCGTCGGCGTCAGCGCCGAAGCGCACGACGTACTTGGCCTTGAGCCCCTCGAACGAATTCACGCCATCCTTTGTGCGCTTGTCGCGACCGAACACGTCGATCGCGAAGTACGCGTAGCGATTATCGAAGCCGAATCGGGCGCCGGTCACGTCAACGTACGAGTGATACTCCTCGCTGGCATAGTTGCCGTTGATCAGGTTGAAGGCCTGCGCGATTGGACGCTCGTAGACATCGTTCTGATAGCTGTCAGCAGCGGCATCGATGGTGTAGAAGCGAAAGCCACCGAAGTTGAAGTTGTTGTCACCTGTGACGAAGTCAGTGAAGGACTGCGTGTAGACGGGCGGAGTGGTGGGCTGCGCACTAACGCAGGAAGCGGCGAGAGCGAGACCGGCCAACGAGGCGAGTGTGTGAATGCGAGGCATGAGGAGTCTCCAGGTGATGAGCGGTGTGCGACACGTTGTCGCGTCGCTCGAAAGAGACCGCTGCTCCAGTCCTGATACACCTCAGCCAGCCAGTTTCCGAAGTTGGCGCATGTTCATCGAGATGTTGCCTGCTAAAAAACCCCATTCTGTTGATCCAACATGAGGGATGGAGCGAACCGAGCCTTGTGCCAACGAATCCCGAGCAATCCCGGGCCGTCGAAAACGCCAGCCTGACACTCGAAGCCAGTGCCAGCGACAGCATGCGAGAGCTGCTGGCGCGGTGTCAACGCGGCGATCAGTCCGCGTGGAAGCGGGTTATTCAAATGCATGCCGGACTCGTGTACAGCATCGCTCGGCATCATGAGCTGCCTGAAGATCGCTGCGACGACATCGCCCAGTTGGTGTTCACTGCTCTTTTGAAGCATGTCGGAAACATCAAGGAACCCGCAGCTTTACCCGCGTGGCTTGCGCAAACGACGCGGCGCGCTTGCTGGCGGATGATTCAGCGTTTGCGTCGTGAAGAGGCGTCCGTTCGGCAGATGGAACAGGCCGCGAATCCGCTCATTTCACTCGGCGTAGAGACGACCGAAGCGTCCGGAATGCTGCATCGTCTTGAACAGGCACACAACGTTCGGCTCGCGCTTGATGAGCTCGGGGGCCGGTGTCGAGAGCTGCTTCGTGCGCTCTTCGTCGATTCCGCAGTGCCGGACTACGACGCTATCGGGCGTCGTCTGAACATGCCAGTTGGGAGCATCGGTCCGACTCGCGTTCGCTGTTTGGCCAAGCTCGCTGCAATTCTCGAGGCCGAGCAGAATCCAACCGACCGAATGTCGTAAGTCTCGTCCTGGTGATATGTATCTGCTTGAAGACTCGCGACTCCTTGATAGCACACCCTCCCGAAAGGACTGCAGATGCCCCCGCACCCGCCACAACCTGACGAACCGCATCTGACCGACGAGCAGTTTGTAGCGTTCGTGCTGGGTGAAGCTGACCAGCAGACGAGTGATGCCATCGCGACGGCCGCGCAGACAGACGGCGCTGTGGCCCGTCGCGTCTCGGCGGTACGAGCGATGTGCAGCTCGCTCGAGCATCTGCACACGAGTGATGCGAGCTTCGCGGTGACGCCGCAGCAGCGAGCACGGTTGGTCGCGCTTATGCCCAGCGAACGAACCGACTGGTTCGCTGAACTCACCGCGCGTGCGAGCGAGGTCGCGATGCTGGTGATGGATTCGCTACGCGGGACGACCGTCGCGGGATATCGCTCAACGGATACGAGCGGGGCGAGACTTCTTCGCTATGAATGCATGGGGGGCACAATCGACCTGCGAGTGGAGTTGAATGTGGCGTCGAACGAAGTTGCCGTGACAGGTCAGTACAGCGGACCAGAGACACTTAGCGATGTGCGACTCCTGCATCGCGAAAACGGTGACGAACTGGCGCGAGCGACACCTGCAGCGGACGGGTACTTTGAGTGCATCGTGCCGCCCGGTGTGTATGCGATCGAAGTCGTCGCGCACGATGGCACTTCCACCGTTGTGCCGCGAGTGGAACTGGGAGAAACTGACTCGTCAACGTCATGACAACGACTGCTACCAGCCTGAATGACGTGATTGCGAGCTTCCGTCCCGACGAAGCTGATGCGGGAGCCGCCATTTTCGAGTGGATCGAGCAGGCGGCGCTTGTCAATGTCACAGCGTGTGTCGATACCGTCACAGAAGCGATCAAGCAGCTTCCGCAGGACGATGCCGCTCGCATCTTCTGTTGGAAGGGACTCGCCCATGCACTGTGTTACGACAATCAGTTTCACGCGGCGGCAGAAGTCCTTCGAGACGCGGCTGCGCTCGCATCGCGTCTGAATCGAGACGGCGATCAAGCCACATTGCTGCTGACGATGGTCCAGCCCTTAGAGCGACTTGGACGAGCCGAGGAGGCTGAGGAGGCCGCTCGTCGCGCGCTCGCGAGCTTCACCGCCCGTGGCGATGAGTTCAGCGCAGCGCGTGCAATGGTCAATCTCGGCGTCGTGCGGCGCGTGCGAGGCGATTCGGCGGACGCACTCGCGTGGTTTGATCGAGCGAGGCCCGCCTTTGCGTCACATTCACTTGCTGCGGGCACGCTTGACACCAACGCCGCCGAAGCTCTGCTCGACCTCGATCGTTTCGACGAAGCCGCGGCCGCCTTCGAGCGGGCACGCGACCTGTTTGAACAAGGCGGGCACGCGTTGGGCACGGCGATTGCCGAAAGTAATCTCGCGGATGTGTTCAGCCGACTTGGTCGGATCGACGAGGCGACGCTTTTGTTCGAGCGGGCACGCGAGCGATTTGCGGTGTGCGACGCTCCAGCGGACGCAGCGAGATTGCTGGCGGAGGAAGCGGAGGCGTTCAGTGTCGTTGGTGCGTATCGACGGGCCATCCGGCTTTATGAAGGTGCTCTTCCCGCACTGCAGACGCCAGGCATGACAATCGAACTCGCCCGCGCGCACTTGGGGCATGGCCTTTGCCTGCTGCGACTGGGTGCTGGCTCTCGTGCCGTGCAATCCCTGCTGCATGCCGTGGAGCTTGCGCAAGGTGAAGGCACTGCGACGCTTCGGCAGGATGCGCAACTGGCGCTGGCCGAGTCGTACATCGCAGTGGGACGTCTCGCGACAGCGGTAGAGGCCCTCGAACTGCTGTTGCCGCAGTTGGCTCACCGTCCAGCGAAGCAGACGCACGCGTTGCTGGCTCTCGCAAGCGCAGCCCTCGCGGAGAACGATTCGTCGCTCGCGAGTCGACATCTCGCGAGCGCGGCTATCGAGCTGGAACGATCTCCGTTGATCGGGTTGCGACTGCGGCATCATGAACTTCTCGCACGCGTGCTCGCTTGCAACGCCGATGCGCCC
>DATGWV010000039.1:0-2548 GCA_035299305.1 Phycisphaerales bacterium
CCACCAGCCAGTTCTTCATCAACACGGTGGACAACCCCGCGCTGGACCCGGCCAACAACCGCTTTGCGGTGTTTGGACGCGTGATTCAGGGCTGGAGCGTGATTGAAGCCATCGCCGCGCTGAATCGCGTGAACGCGACGACTGATGCCGCCTTCGCGGGCCAGTTCTCAGGCAACTTCGCGAACCTGCCTGTGACGAGCAACTACAACGCGCAGACAGGCGTGCGCGAGAACGCGCTGGTGACGTTTGAAAATGTCGAAGTCATCAAGCCCACGGAACTCGCCGGGTTCTTCTCGCAGGAGCTGGTGACGCCCGAAGGCTTCCGCAGCAACTTCACGACCGAATCGGTCGACATGTACAACCCCAACAGCGTCGCGACGCGCTATCAGATCATCGCTCGCTACGAAGTGGGCGGCAAGGACGACGGCTTCAACAGCGGCTCGCGCGATCAGGTCATCGCGTCGGGCGTCATCAACGCCAACAGCAAGGCCCGTGTGCAGATCACCAGCACGTCGACCAGCTTCACCGATCTCACTCGCAACGGTGCGTACGCGATCGTGGCGCAGTTTGGCTTTGCTGAGACCGCGACCAACGTGCAGCCCGTGGCAGCCGCCATCACGCGTGACGACTTCGGCACCAGCACGAGCGAAGCGTTTGTGAATCCCAGCGCGTTCACCAGCCCGCAGCTTCGCGAGTGGACGTTCGCCCGCATCGAGCGCAACCCCGACAGCCTGGAGTACATGCTGTTCTACAACCTGTCGGACACCACCGCGACGGTGACGACGGAGTTTGTGACGCCCAACGGCCTGCGCGCGGTGACGCGTGTGATTCCCGCATTCACTCGCAGCGGCATTGGCATCGCCGAGCAAGGCTTTGGCGAAGGCATCCTCGCGGCCCGCGTGACGAGCACGCAGGACATCGTCGCGACGCTGACGGACTGGGACATCGTTGTCCCCACCGCCACTGTGCCGCGCGTCGCGATTCCCAGCTACATGGTGAACGGCAGCGCAGGCGGCGGCAGCAGCGTGGGCAGCATCTCGCGCGTCGTGCGTCCTTCGACGGGCGTGTCCGAGCTGTCGTTCTACAACTCGGGTAACACCACCGCGAACGTGAACATTCTGTACACGGGTCTCACGCCGCTGGGGGCGACGAGCGTGTCGGTGTTGCCCAACACGCGTGTGACGGTGGCTCTGGATCAAGGCCCGACCGACACGCCGGTGAGCGTGCTGTTTGACGCGGGCCTCACGCCCGTGACGGCGCAGTACACCAGCTTGCCCGAAGTCTTCTTCCCCACGCCCGGCCTGCCTTCATTCCGCGTGGACGGCTTCGCGAACCAGTTTGCCAGCAGCGTGCCGACGATTGCGACGTTCGCGCAGGGCCTGTTTGAGACCAGCAGCAACAGCGGCACGAGCACCGAAGTCGTGTCGATCTTCAACCCGCTGCAGTCCATCGCGATGACGTACACGGTCACCTATCGCTTCAGCGATGGCACGTCCATCACGGGCGCGACGGGCACGCTCAATGGCCGTAATGCGATTGACATCACGACGCAGGGTCTCAGCAACGTCGTGACGAAGATCAACAGCGGCGCGAACTTCCGCAACTACGCCGTCATCGTGACGGGCAGCGCCAACCTCACCGGCGGCACGAGCGCGTTCGCGGGCATCACGAACCTCACGCGTGTAGACACTCGCACGGCGAAGGCTGTGATGAGTGGGCCGTTCGTGAATGGCGTCGCTCTGGCGTTGAGCAGCACGGATGTGTTTCCGGTCGTGAACAACTGATCGTGCGATAACAAGTTTGCACAAACGAAGTCCGCACAAACCCCGGTTTAGCCGGGGTTTTTTGCATGTGGAGGCCGGGCCCGGGTCCATTCCCCGGAATCCGTGACACGACCTGCAAGATCACGCGGCCAGCGCGCCACAAGTGCAGGAACCCCTTCTCAGGAGCACTTGTCATGAAACTCTCTCGTTCTTTGATTCCGTGTCACGCACTGCTGGCTCTCGCCGCGGCGACGGGAACGGCGTTGGGCCAAGCGGGCGCGGGCTCGACCCTGCCGGTCGATCCGGGTGAAATCGTCCACACGCACAGCGCGAACAACGAACTGCAGAATGGGCCCAATCCCATTCAAGACGTTGACGATCCCGTCGTGCAACTGCTCGACATTCGCAACCCGGCCACTCAAGGCGCGGTGTTGGACGTGAACTGGAATCCGCCGCGCTTCTGGAATGCAGGCGCGGGCGTACACGAGTGGACCGCGCGCAATCTGGGCCTGGTTTTCGGCGTGACGCTCGACGGCGCGCCCAATCCAAACATCTACGTCACCAGCTTCGACTACGAATTCGAGATCGGCTTCCCGGGCGGGAATGCCGGCTTCCCCACGCCCGGCGGCGACGGCGCGGTATGGCGGCTGGACGGCACCACGGGCAACATCTGTCTCCTCGCGCAGTTGCCCAACACTGGCCCCAAGCTGGGACAAGTGACCTGGGGCAGCCGCGGCAACAGCCTGTATGTGTCGAACTTTGAAGACGGCCGCATCTATCGCATC
>DATGWV010000040.1:0-3523 GCA_035299305.1 Phycisphaerales bacterium
GTACTCCAGAGCGAGCTTGAGGACGAGGAACATGCCGCCCATGAGGAACGTGGCGAGCAGCATCTGCTGGCCGCGCTTGATCTTGTCGGTCTGGAAGCAGTAGATGGAGTACGCCATCGTGAAGCTGCTGACGAGCAGAACGACGGTGTTGATGCCGCCGATCTTCCAGTCGAGCTGGCTGCTGCCTTCGGCCCATGCACCGGGGTACTTGGCGCGGAAGATGGCATAGGCGACGAAGATGCCCGCGAACAGCAGCACTTCGGTCGCGAGGAAGAGCCAGAAGCCCAGCTTGCAGCCGTCAAACTCCTCGGCGGCGTTCTTCCAGTGATGGCCCGGGCGATAGCGAGCCCACAGGGGCTTGCTCGCGTCGGCGACCTGTCCGTGATTGTGATCGATGGTGGTCATGTGTCGTGCCTGAGTGCTGCGGTCGGCCCGCCTCACTCACCCTTTCCATTCCCAAATACTCGAACCGTGAACCTGTGAAGCGTGGCGCGGGCGTCTCAGCCCGCGCCACGTGCGTTGTGTTTAGTGAGCCCGAGCCGCGCGAAGGTTTTCCGCGGGGATGGGGTAGTCTTCGGGCTTCCAGCCGGGCGGCACGGTGGTTTCGAAGTCGTACGGACCGTGCTTCACGACAGGATCGTGATCGAAGTTGTGCTCGACCGGCGGGCTGGCCGCGACCCACTCGAGCGTGAGGCCGCCCCAGGGGTTCTGCGGCGCGAGCTTGCCAGCGGCGAAGCTGTGGATGAAGACCAGAGCGTGACCGATGAAGCCGGCAAGCAGGCCGTAGCTGCCGTACGTGCTGATCTCGTGCAGGAGCTGGAATTCATCGATGTAGCTGGCGTACCGGCGGGGCATGCCCTGGCTGCCCAGATAGAACTGCGTGAAGAACGTGACGTTGAAGCTGACGAAGACGATCAGAGCACAGATGATCGCGGCGGGTTCGTTGTACATGCGGCCGAACATCTTGGGCCACCAGTGGTGGATGCCCGCCATGAGGGCCATGATGGTGCCGCCCATCATGACGTAGTGGAAGTGAGCGACGACGAAGTAGCTGTCGTGCAGGTGCAAGTCGGTGCTCAGCGTACCCAGGGGCAGACCGGTCAGACCGCCGATGGAGAAGAGGAAGAGGAAGATGAGGGCGTAAACCATGGGCGTGGTGAACGCGATGGAGCCCTTGTAGAGCGTCATGATCCAGTTGAAGACCTTGACGGCGGTGGGAATGGCGACAAGGAACGTGAGGCCGCTGAAGACCGCGCTGGCGACTTCGCTCATGCTCGTGAACATGTGGTGGCCCCACACGATGAAGCTCACGGCGGCGATGCCCAGCGAGGAGTAGGCGATTGCGCGGTAACCGAAGACCTTCTTCTGGCTGTGGACCGCGAGCACGTCGCTGATGATGCCCATGCCGGGCAGAATCATCACGTACACGACGGGGTGGCTGTAGAACCAGAAGAAGTGTTGGTACAGGACGGGGTCGCCACCGATTGACGGATCGAAGATGCCGACGTTGAACGTGCGTTCAAACACCAGAAGCAGCAGCGTGATGCCGATGACAGGCGTGGCGAGCACCTGAATGATCGCGCTGCTGTAGACGGCCCAGACGAACAGGGGCATGTCGAACCAGCCCATGCCCGGCGCGCGAAGCTTGTGCACCGTGACGATGAAGTTGAGGCCCGTCAGAATTGACGAGAAACCCAGAATGAACGCGGCCAGCACCATGAGTGTCAGCTTGCCGAATTCATTGCCGGCACTGGTTGAGTATGGTGTGTAGAAGGTCCACCCGGTGTCGACACCTCCCAGCAGAATCGCCCCGACGGCGAACATGGAGCCAATGACGTAGATGTACCAACTCAGCAGGTTGAGGCGGGGGAAGGCGACGTCCTTCGTGCCCAGCATGATGGGCAGGAAGAAGTTGCCCAGGCTGGCGGGGATGCTGGGGACGATGACCATGAAGACCATGATCGCGCCGTGCAGGGTGAACGCGACGTTGTAGACGTCGTTGCCGTTCGCGACGGTCGGCTCGGCGTAGAAGAGCTTGGCGAGGCCGATGCCTTGCACGCCGGTTTCCGTCAAGCGCACGGGCGAGAGCAGTTCGGTACGAACCGCAAGCGCGGCCAGCCCGCCCAGAAAGAACATGAACAGGATGGCGAAGAGGTACATGACCCCGATCTTCTTGTGGTCGACCGTGGTCATCCAGTCAAAGACGGTGGTCCAGAAGCCGCCCTTGGGAGTCAGGTAACTCCCTTCGGCGTGACCGTGTGCGTGTGTTGCTGCCATACGTCTACTCCTGCGTTCGTTCGCGGCTCTCGCAAGTCTCGGAGCCGATCGTGTCGTGTTGCAAACTGATTCGTCTGTCGCGTGCGATCAGGCTCGGAGACGCCCGATCATCGTTCTTGATTTAGCGGGCGCTGGCCTGTTCCTTGGGCTTCTCATCGCCAGCGGGCTTGTCGCCTTCGCTGGGGTTTGGCTTGGGGCCACGATCGGAAATGCTCTTCATGTAGCTGATGATCGCGTCGAGTTGCTTGGGATTGAGCTGTCCTTCGCTAAACGCGTTCATGTTGTTTGCGTAACCCGAGCGGATGTGCTTGCCCGGATTGCGAACGCTCTCGATGATGTGATTGTCGTCGGTGAGGTGCTTGGTGCCGTCGGTGTGTTCAAACTCGTAGCCGTACATGTTCAGCCACGTCGGGCCGGTGTTCTTGCTGCCATCGACCGTGTGGCAGCTGGCGCACTTGCCCTTGTACAGCAGCTTGCCCCACTCGACCGGGTCCGTCGGGGTGCTCTTCTTCGCGGCCCAGGCAAGCCAGGTCTGGAAGTCTTCGGGGCTGACCACGCGGATGACGGCGGCCATTTCGCTGTGGTTGGTACCGCAGTACTCGGCGCAGAAGACCCAGTGGTCCGTGTACTTCACGCCGGCGAGTTCAGGGACGAACTCGGGGGCGATGCGTGCGTTGCTCGCGCCGGTGACGGGGCTGCGGTTGCGCTTGGCTTCGTCCTCAGTGGCTGGGTGCGACATCACGCCCGGCTCGCCGTCGCGCGGACCGATGGCGGTGAAGGTCATGCCCGTGTAGCGGTTGGGGACAAGATCTTGCTTCACGCGGAAGTCGGGAATCCAGAAGGCGTGCATGACGTCCGTGGAGTTCATGCGCAGCTTGATGGGCGTGTTGGCAGGCACGTAGAAGACGGGCACGGGCTCATTGCCGAAGCTGGTGTTGAGGAAGCCGCGGTTGACGACCAGGCCGTTGGGATACTCCATGTCCCACGACCACTTGTAGCCGGTGAGCTTGAGTTCCATGGCCGTGCCGGTGGGGACCATCTTCTCCATGTAGCCCCAGAAGCCCTTGAAGAAGATCCAGACGAGGAAGAGCGTGGGGATGATGGTCCACGCGAGTTCCAGCGTGAGGTTGTGGCTCGCGCTGCGCTCGGCGATCTTGCCGGGCTTGCGGCGGTACTTGATGCAGAAATAGGCCATGATGCCCATGAGGCCCACGAACCGGATGACGCAGAACCACCAGAGCCACAT
>DATGWV010000041.1:0-3014 GCA_035299305.1 Phycisphaerales bacterium
GGGGAGGGGTTCCGGCGGACTGGATGGGCGAAAGGACTGGCTATGCGACTACTAAGCGTCTCGAGCGTAGTTGTTGTGGCAGGCGTTACGCCGATGGTGGCGTTGGCCCAGCCGGACACGGCCTTTCCGACGGAAGCTCAAGTCACGGAGATTCTGCGGCAGGTGGTCGAAAGCGACAGGCGAACCGTGGGCATCGTGGCGGGGTGGAGTTCGGCTGAAGGGACGCACGTGGTGGCGTTTGGCTCGGGCGGGCCGGGTGCGCGGCCGCTGAACGGCGACAGCGTGTTCGAGATCGGCTCCATCACCAAGACCTTCACCGCGACACTGCTGAGCGAAATGGCTCGTCGCGGCGAGGTGAAACTTGATGACACCGTCCAGCAGTGGCTGCCTGCGAGCGTCACGATGCCCCAGCACGGCGATGTGCCGATTCGCTTGCGTGATCTGGCGACGCACATGTCGGGTATGCCCCGCATGCCCACCAACTTCAATCCCTCAGACCCGAGCAATCCGTACGCGGATTACACCGCCGAGGACCTGTACGACTTTCTGAACACGCTGCAACTTCCGCGCGGCGTGGGCGAGCAAACTGAGTATTCGAACGTTGCGTACGGCTTGCTCGGACACCTACTGGAGCGTGCAGGGAGGCAGGACTACGAGACGTTGGTTCGCGAGCGGATTTTCTCGCCGCTGAAGATGACGAGCACGACGATTACGCTGAGCGACGAGTTCAAGTCGCGCCTCGCGCGGGGGCACGATGAGAGACTGACGCCGACATCGAACTGGGATCTGGGCGCACTGGCTGGCGCAGGCGCGATTCGCTCGACGGTGCGCGACATGTTGGCGTACGGACGAGCGTGTGCCGGGCTGGACGAAACGCCGCTCTCTGACGCGATCCGAGCCGCGCAGCAATACGACATCACCTATGGAGACGCGATGTACTCGCTCGCGTGGGGCCGCCCGAGTGAAGTGCACGGTGTGCGATACATCGCGCACAATGGCGGCACAGGCGGCTATCGCAGCATGTTGGTTGTTGATCCTGTGCGCAAACGTACCGCGATCGTGCTGAGCAATTCCACACACAGCGTCGATGACATCGCGATGCATCTGCTGATTCCCAAGTACCCGGTGCAGCGATGGACCGTGGGACCCTCCGTCGCAACAGAGACGCTGGACAGGTACGTGGGTGTGTATCAGATTTCTCCCGGCGCAGAACGCACCGTGACACGCTATCGCGATCGGTTGTTTGTACAGCGCACAGGCCAACCCATGCGAGAACTGCTGCCCCGCGGGGAGACCGAGTTTTTCAGCCGAGAGTTCGGATTCAGCATCGTATTTGAGGGGGCGAACGGTCCTGCGACCAGGATGGTCTTGACCCAAAGTGACGGCACGCTCAGCCCTGCGTCTCGCATCGACAAGCCCGTGACAAGTCGGATGGTTCAAGTTGATCTCGCGACGATGGACCGCGTGACGGGCGAGTATGCGTTTGATGACTCGCCCGGGGGTCAGTTGCGCGTGTGGCGCGAGGGCGAGAAAATGCTTGGAACGCTGGGAACAACAACGCCCGTGGAGATATTCCCAGAGAGTTCGACGACATATTTCTATCCGTTGGGCGATGCGACCTTCACCTTCGCGCTCGATGCGGATGGACCGGCGAGCGGCGTGACGCTGACACAACCCGGTTTGCCAGACCAGTACGCCAAACGAAAGCCCTGAAGGGAAAGCCGCTGGAGGGAGTTGAACCCACGACCCATGCTTTACAAAAGCATTGCTCTACCACTGAGCTACAGCGGCGGCTACTTAACCGTAGCCGGGCAAAATCGCCTCGTCACTTCACGCCCTCACGAGGCATCGCCTCCTGCCCAGGCTCCTTAGGCGCTTGCGTCCGCGGATCACTCCATCCCTCCGGCATCCAATCCGGCAACTCCGCCACGCTCGCCCGCGCACGCTCCGTCACCGGCACGCCCCACGCCGCAAAGAACGGCCCCAGATCGCGCCCCACTTGCCGGCTCATCATCACCATCCACATATCGCGCTCGTCTTCATCACCCCGAGGCCGCTTATCTTGAGGCAACGCCCGATACGCCGCGAACACCGCGCGATACGCCTCCCAACCGAACGCCTGCTCCATCTGCACGTACATCGTGAGCGCGAGAAACGGATCTGACTTCCACTTCGTGAACGGCGACCCCTGCGCCACATGCTTGCGCATCGTGTCCAGCATCTTCGACGGAGTGAACACATCCTCGCGTGCCTTCGCTGAAGGCAATCCGCAAATCACATCAATCGTGTACAGCGTGAAGATGTTGACCGTGACTTCGCCCGTGCCGTCAAACGTCCACATGTCATTCTGGTGCCAGTGCCCGAGTTCATGAAACAGCCCCCACGCGTCACCATCGCTGTTGCTCGCGAGCATCTTCGCATCAATCAGGTTCTTCGCTGCCGACATCGGAATCGTGAGCGGCCGGTCCGCCGGCGCGTACATATATCCCCACGACACATGCGGATCAGGCACATACCGCGCCTGCCGATCACCGAGCCCGTTCAGCCGTCGTGGCTCCAGCGACCCTTGAGCCTGCACGATCCGATCCCACAATTCCAGCAGCACCTTCGGATCATCCAGCCCCCGCAGCAACTCGCTGGGAACCGTGAGCGCAATCTGCCGCGACTCAATCTCACCCCATGGCCCAGGCGCTGTCCGAATCTCCTCGCGCCACGCTTCAACGCTCGTCTGTCCAAGCACAAAATGCGGCGCGCGCACCGCGCCCTGCACCGTCACCTGCACGCTCGCCTCCGCGAACGCGTCCGGCACAACCAGATACAGCAATCCCCCCACCGCACTCGCTACCTCCGTCGTTGCCGATGTCACCGAAAACTCGCGCGTCACCTTCGGCAATCGCCGCAGCGGCCCGCGCAGCGCCGGATCAAGATGCGATCCCACCTGCAATCGCAGCCCGCTCTTCGCGAGTTTCTCTTCAACCGTCACCCGCACCACTTCCCCCGCCGGCACAAACAAC
>DATGWV010000042.1:0-8522 GCA_035299305.1 Phycisphaerales bacterium
GGTGCGGCTGCGCATTCGAGCGGGGCTGCGCAATCCGCAGTTCGCGCTGCGAGGGATTCACGCGACGCTGTGGATGGTGTCGATGTTCACTGTGTTAGCTGTGCTGAACGTGATGCTCGTCTACTCGGTCCGCATGCTGCAATGGTGAATGCAGATGGGTGAACAGCTTCGTGACTTTCTGGCGACGCGGGATGAGCCGTGTCCGAACTGTGGGTACAACCTGCGGGGGTTGCAGGGAACGGTGTGTCCGGAGTGTCGGCAGGAGCTTGTGCTTCGCATCAGCATGCTTGATTCAGCGTGGAAGTCGCTGATTGCGACCATCATGGGGCTGACGGTCGGCGTGGGCATGCCTTTCTGCTTTGAACTCTTCTTTTGGGGAATCGTTGTCTTTGAGCGTGAAAGCATCTCAGATCGAAAATGGGTGCCACTCGTCATTGTGCCGATCGTGATTGGGTCGTTTTTTCTTGTCCCGCTGGGTGCATTGGTTTGCCCTGCAGGTCGGCAGTGGTTTCGCGGTTGTTCTGTCTTCATTCGTGTAGTGATCGCGAGCGTTGCGTGGATTCTTCCTCTGGCGGCCATTGCCGGATGGCTGGTCTGGGTGATCAATAACTGACGCACCGGAAGTGGCGATTGTGCGTAGAGATAGATGCGGAAACGGCCGATATCCACAAGGCCTGCGCACCAAGCGGGAGCACACTCGGCGCATTCCAGGAGGCTCTTATGGCCGCCATGTCACAGGGTTCGACGGTTCGCGCGATGCCGCACACGG
Source organism: Phycisphaerales bacterium (assembly GCA_035299305.1). Classification (GTDB taxonomy): domain Bacteria; phylum Planctomycetota; class Phycisphaerae; order Phycisphaerales; family UBA1924; genus BJHL01. Next base: position 770 of record DATGWV010000042.1, read on the forward strand.
ATCTTTCGCCGGAGCTGCTGGAGCACATGCAGCGCATCAAGGCGAAGGCGATTGAGTACGGGCTCGATTTCTACGAGGTCGTGTTTGAGGTGTTGCCGTTTGAGGTGATGAACCAGATCGCGGCGTACGGCGGGTTTCCGACGCGGTATCCGCACTGGCGGTGGGGGATGGAATATGACAAGATGAGCAAGCGCGATGCGTACGGCATGGGGCGCATCTATGAGATGGTGATCAACAACGATCCGTGCTATGCGTACTTGCAAGAGGCTAACAACGTCACGGATCAGAAGCTGGTGATGGCGCACGTGTACGGGCACGCGGACTTCTTCAAGTGCAACTACTGGTTCAGCAAGACCAATCGCAAGATGATGGACGAGATGGCGAATCACGCGACGCGGATTCGTCGGCATATGGATCGGTACGGGCAGGATGTGGTGGAGCGGTTCATTGATGCGTGCCTGATGATTGAGAATCTGATTGATCCGCACAGCGTGTACAAAGCGAAGAGCGCGAACCTGGGCTTTGCCGGTCGCGCGATGCTGCAGGGGTCGGACGATGATGGTGATGAGGCAGCCTCGGAGGGGCAGTCCACGCAGGACAAGTTTGCGGCCAAGGACTACATGGATCCGTTCATCAATCCGCGCGAGGTGCTGGCGAAGCAGCGCGAAGTGGAGCGCGAGCGTGCGAAGGCGCAGCGTGACAGATTTCCCAGCGAGCCGGCGCGTGATGTGCTGCTGTTTCTGTTGAAGCATGCGCAGTTGACGGAGTGGCAGCAGGATGTGCTCGCGATCATTCGCGATGAGGCGTATTACTACGCGCCGCAGGCGATGACCAAGGTGATGAACGAAGGCTGGGCGACGTATTGGCACAGCAAGCTGATGACGCAGCACTTTCTGGATGCGAAAGAGATCGTGCACTACGCGGATCAGCACAGCGGCGTGGTGTACATGCAGCCCGGCGGGTTCAATCCGTACAAGATCGGCGTGGAGATGTTCAAGGACATCGAGCGGCGATGGAACACGGGACAGCATGGTGCGACGTGGGAGAACATCGATGCGATTGGCGCGAAGCATGCACATGACGACAAGAGCATGAAGGGGCGCGAGAAGATCTTTGAAGTGCGGCGCATCTACAACGATGTGAGCTTCATCGATGAGTTTCTGACGGAGGAGTTTGTCGAGAAGCACAAGATGTATCAGCATGCGCGCGATCAGCACACGGGAGAGCTGCGGATCGTGAGCCGGGACTTCAAGCGCGTGAAGCAAACGCTGCTGCACTACCTGACGAATGCGGGGCAGCCGTTCATTTACGTGGTAGACGCAAACTATCTGAATCGCGGCGAGCTGGTGCTAGCGCACAAGTTCACTGGCGTGGAAGTGGAGTTGGAGCGTGCGAACGAAGTGATGCAGAGTCTGCGGCTGATTTGGGGTCGGCCTGTGCACCTCGCGATGATGCTGAACGAAGAGCAGTATCTGCTGAGCATGGATGAAGTGGGCGGCAAGCTGAAGAAGCAGCGTGTGACGGAGGAGATGCCGCCGCCTGCGCATGTGTTGTGAGCGTGCGGATGGTGTGAATCAACGAAAAGGCCCCGGTGTGATGCACCGGGGCCTTGTAGTTTGCGGAATGTCGATGTTGGCGCGATTACTCGGTGCAGTTGCCGCCTGCGAGGACGCGGAAGAAGGCGACGACGTCTTCGTCTTCGGGGAAGACGCCGTTGTTGTTGAAGTCGATGTCTTGGCAGCCCAAGATGGGATCGCACGTGACGGGGTTGCCGCCAGCGAGGACGTCGAAGAAGTCGACGACATCTTGATCTTCGGGGAAGACGCCGTTGTTATTGAAGTCGACGGTGTCGCAGATGTCGTACTGGACGCGGTAGGTGGTGGTCACGCCCGGCGCGCCGCTTTCGAGCGGGAAGACGCCCGTGAGGACGCGACCCGTGGCGGCGTCGAAGGTGTAGGGGTGCGCGACGTCATTACGCGTGACGCTGCGGATGGGCTTGGTGAGGTCGGTGCGGATGACCGTGCCGACGTTGATGTCGATGCCCAGATCGTTGGTGAAGGTGTGGGTTTCGCCGAACGCATCGCGGCTGACGGTGACGTCGATGGAGTGGACGGGCGCGATGGGGCTGGGCTGCATGCGCACGTTGTTGAAGGTCATGGTGTTCCAGCCGCTGGGGAGCTTGGGCTCGAAGTTCATGGTGTTGGTGCGAGCGCTGGGGGTGTAGTCGAGGAAGAGCATGAGCGAGTCGGTGAAGAAGCTCATGCTTTCCCAAGCGTTGGGCCATGCGGTCTGCAGCATGAAGTCGTTCTGGCCCGCGTAGAGGAGCGAGCCGGGCTTGGTGTTGTCGACGAAGCGCGCGCCGATCTGCTCTGCGCCGAGGCCCATGGGGCCGACGCGATCGAGGAGCAGGTTGAGGCGGTACTTGTGGTTGTCGATGTCACCGGTGCCGGGCGTGAGGTCCTGACGCATGGCGTAGTACGCGCCGTACCACATCGTCGTGAGGAACCAAGGGCCTGCGCCGTGGGGCGTGCCGCCGCCCCAGTAGCCGTCGCCCCAGTAGCGATTGATGAGATCGGTCCAACCGTACTGGTCGTTGGGGAAGCCGGCGTAGTTGACGAGCGGCTCAGCGGTCGGGTGAGCGTTGTTGAACTTGCGACGCACGCCGTTGATGCGGTCGATGACGCGCGTGGCCTTGAAGTCGGTGGGGCTGTAGACCTCGAAGGGGTAGACGATGCCGAGCTGGCTGATGTCGGTGTTTTCGCCGTCCCAGTCAAGGCGGCCATCGAGGCCGCTCTTGACCCATGAGGCGCGATTAAAGGCGTCGATGGCGTCGCTGCTGAAGCCCAGGGTGTTGGCGATCTTGCCAGCGTCAACGAGGCCGCGGTGCATGTTGGCGTTGCTGAAGATGAAGGTGTCGTAGCTGTCTTCCCACAGGTTGTTGCTGTAGGTGAGGTTGAAGGCTTCTTCCCAGCGCAAGCGGCTGTCGCTGCTGTCGGTGGTCATCGCAAGGACGCTGTCGCGCACGGCGGGGTAGTTGAGGCTGAGGTACGCGCTGTCGGCCTGCAGGTTGTCGAGGAACTGCACGGCCCAGGGGAAGACGGCGGTGCCGTCGATCTGCGGCGCGCCCCAGACGGTGAAGCCGTCGGTCGTGCACTTCTGCTTCCAGAAGCCCTTGCGGCCCCAGGCTTCGAAATCGCGGTAGCTGGTGTCGCGCATCCAGTCGATGGCCTTGCGCGCTTCGGTGAAGTGACCGGTGCGGGCGAGGGTGACGGCGGCCCACATGGCATCGCGCGGCCAGACGTAGTAGTACGCGCCGTTGTGATAGCCAGCGACGATGCCGCCGTAGACACCGTCCTGGTGGAGAGCGGTGGCGAGGAGGCCGCGCTTCATGAGCTTGTCGAAGCGGTCATCGGGAGCGTCGAGCGTGACGCCGTTGCTGAGCCAGTTGGTCCAGTAGTTGTCAGTCGTGGTCTGAATGCTCGACATGTTGTTCGCGTAGAACCAGTTGAGCATCGGGACGATTTCGTTGTCGTACACGCCATCGGAACCGGGCATCGGCGCGGTGATGGGCTCGGGGCGGAAGTGCGCACCGGCCATCAGGATTTCGACGTTGACGTCGACGTTGGGCGGCAGCGTGACGCGGCGGGCGATCCAGCCTTGGCTCTGATCGGCGCTGGTGTCGCGCCAGGTTTCGTTGGCGGGCTGGCCGTTCACTTTCATGGCGGCGGTGAGATAGAGAGCGATGTTCTTCTGATAGCCGCTGAAGGTGGTGATGTTGTATTCGTTGGGATCGGAGATGAAGGGGCCCGTGCCGGTGACGGTGCGGGTGGTCTTGTCGAAGGCGGTCATCGCGCCGCGGGCGGCATCCCAGAACATCGCGTCATACTGGTCGCCGCCGTTGAGGGCGGGATCCATGTAGTAATAGATCGTGACGTCTTGGGCGGCCGGGAGGTTGTTGCGGAGCGTCATGCGCTTGACGAGCATGTGCTTCTGCTCACCGGTGCCGGCGAGGCCATCGGGGAAGTCGATGCCTGCGGGAGCGAAGTCAGTCTGGGTGACGCTGATGTTGTTGCCGTTGGCGTAGAGCGTCTGGCTGGTGCGGACCGTGTTGGTGGTGTCGCTCAGGTAGCTTTGCTGCACGTTGTTGAAGCTGACGCCGGCGGGATTGCTGAGCCAGTGTGTGACGCCGTCATTGTCGCTGCGGATGCCGACCATCGCTTGGTTCAGGTGCATCTGGCCGCGCTTCTCGGGGCTAAGGCCGCCCGGGAAGGTGTCGAGGGCTTCGCTGTAGCCTTCGTTCTTGGTGCCGACACCTTGGACGCCGCCGGGCGTGGGGAAGTACATGTCCCAGAGGGTGCCGTTCTGGTCGAGCATGGCGGCGGTGAAGGTGTTGCCGATAAAGGCTTCTTCCTTCCAGAACTTGACGGGCGGGTATCCGAGCGCGGGCTGGGGCTGACCGAAGCCGGCGCCGGGCCACGCGGCGAGGACGCGGTATTCGAAGACGGGCGTGTTCAGTTCGCCTTGGGGCAAGCCGCCGGGGCCGTTCTTCCATGCCGCGATGCGGTACTTGATGGTGCGGCCGTATTCACGAGCGTCAAAGTCGGTGATGCGGATGCGCCACCAGTCGTCGTTGCCACCGAAGGCGTTGGGCTGGTTGCGGACGAAAGCGAACTGGGTGGGATTGGTGCTGTTGCGAATGACGCGGGTGCTGGTGTTGTTGGGCACGCCGTTTGCGCCGCTGGGGTTGGTGCCGTCGATGGTGTAGTAGACGAGGACGACGTCGTACGTGAAGGAGGGACCGATCTTGGCCCAGAGGTCGACGCCTTCGCTGACGCGGACATTCTCGGGTTCGCGGCCCGTGATGCCAGCGGGCTCGCCAAAGACTTGCTGCGCGGGTGTGTGACCCACGAAGGCAGGCTGGGCGACGGCGACGCCCGTGATGGCGAGGCCTGCGAGGGTGAACAATCGATGCGCAACGGTCATGAAAACGATCTCCTCTTCAACTGAACTGGACGTTCGAGAGCATGGCTGCACGGGGGCAGACGATGACCGTCGCCACTGTGCAGGAGCATTCCTTGGGTCGCCTGAATGGAACTACCCACCCGCTGCAAGCCAGACCGACGCGGATGGACCCACTCCCCGCGCGAAGGTGGCTTGCAGGAGTAGACTATCCATCGGGAAGAGGCTGTCGTCAAGGAGTTTTGAGTAGAAAGCACCAGTTTTCGGTGTGTTTGGGATTGGTGCTTGCGGGTGAAGTCTGGTATTGTGTTGGAAGCTGGTTGGCAGAGGGGCGCATAGCCCGAGAAACCAACGGAAAAAGGAACACACAGCGTGTCGTGACGACACGGTGCGTGCGAGAAAGGAACACGAACGATGCGTGCGCGAGCGACGATGTTGTGGGCGGTGGGTGCGGTGATGGCGCTGGGGTTGGCGGCGTGCGAGAAGAAAGAGCCGGTGCCGGTGAGTGCGCCGAGCACGAGCGCAGCGACGAGCGCGCCTAAGGACGAAGCGCCGAAGACGGAAGCACCCAAGGCGGACGCGGCCAAGGCGGAGGCATCTGCACCTGCTGCACCTGCGGCGGCGGCACCGAGCGGCGATGCGATCGTCATCGGGCACTTTGGTTCGCTGACGGGCAGCGAAGCGACGTTCGGTCAGAGCACGAGCAACGGCATTCGGCTGGCGATCAAAGAAGCGAACGCGAAGGGCGGCGTGCTGGGCAAGCAAGTTGCGATGAAGGAATATGACACGCGCGGCGATGCGGGCGAAGCCAAGCTCGCGGTCGAGCGATTGGTCAAGAGCGACAAGGTGACGGCAGTGCTGGGCGAAGTTGCCAGCAAGCTGAGCCTCGCGGGCGGACCGGTGTGTCAGGAAGCAGGCGTGCCGATGATCACGCCCAGTAGCACCAATCCGAAGGTCACGGAGATCGGCGACTACATCTTCCGCGTGTGCTTCATTGATCCGTTCCAAGGTTTTGCGGGCGCGAAGTTCGCGCGCGAGACGCTCAAGGCGCAGAAGGCTGCAGTGCTGGTTGACCAGGCGCAGGCGTATGCGGTGGGTCTTGCGGAGCAGTTTGAGCTGAACTTCAAGGCCAAGGGCGGCGAGATCGTCACGACGCAGAACTACACGGGCGGCGCGCAGGACTTCACGAGCCAGCTCACGAGCATCCGTGCGGCCAAGCCCGACGTGATTTACATCCCGGGGTACTACACCGACGTGGGCAACATCGCCATTCAGGCGCGGCGGCTGGGCATTACCAAGCCCATGCTGGGCGGTGACGGCTGGGACAGCGACCAGTTGTCGAAGATCGCGGGCGACGCGATTGAAGGTAGCTATTACACCAATCACTACGCGCCCGACCAGCCGGACGCGAAGGTGCAGGACTTCATCAAGGCGTATCGCGCGGAGTTTGGCGGGGCTACGCCCGACGGGCTGGCGGCGCTGGGCTATGACGCGGCGAAGATTCTGTTTGAAGCGATGGAACGTGCCAAGACGACCGAGGGCAAGGCTCTGCGGGACGCGATCGCGGCGACTAAGAACTTCGGCGGCGTGACGGGGAACATCACGATTGATGCCAACCGCAATGCGACTAAGAGCGCGGTGGTGGTGGAAATGGCGGGGAACCCGCCGGCACCGACGTACGTGTCGACGGTGGAGCCGCAGTAAGGCGAGTACCGGAGTACCGAAGAGACGAAGTACCGAAGGAAATGCAGTGGGACGGGCACGGGTGACTGTGCCCGTTTTCCGTTGGGGCTGTCTTGGCTCCATCGTCACTCCGTTACTTCGTCGCTTCCTTGGCGGGCGTGGGCGGCGGGGTTCCGGCTACACTCCCCACCCTCAAAAGGAATCTCGTGCGTGGATGAAGTGTTCCAGATTCTCCTTGCGACCATCGCCGTGGGGAGTCTGTACGCGCTGGTTGCGCTGGGGTACACGCTGGTGTATGGGGTGTTGAAGTTCATTAACTTCGCGCACAGTGATGTGTTTGTGCTGGGGGCGTGGACGAGTTTTACGACGGCGGTGGTGCTTCGCACGACCGTGGGCGAGGGGGAGACGGTGCCTTGGTGGGGTGTGGCGCTTGTGTTTCTCGCTGCGGTGACGGTGTGCGGTGTGGTGGGATATTGCATCGAGCGGTTCGCGTATCGACCGTTGCGCAAAGCGCCGCGGCTGAATGTGCTGATCACGGCGATCGGCGTGTCGCTGCTTTTGCAGAATCTTGGACAGATCACCGGTCCTGCGGTCGCGCGCGGGCCTGACAAGACAGTGGTGCGCGATGGGCAGACGGTCGCGCAAGAGGGTGATCCGCTGGCGACTGTGCCGTTCGGCGCCACGCCCAAGAGCATGCCCACGCTGATTCCGAATGTGGTGCTGAATGAAACGGTGGTGGAGCGCGGCACGATCGCGGGCGGAGCGCTGCGCGGGACGGTGGTGTTTGATAAGCCTGTGACGTTCAGCGAAGGGCGGCAGTACCGGCTGGAAGTGACGCGGACGGTGAAGGAAGCGGACGGCACGGCGAAGGTTGTCGTGGATCGTCTGAGTCTGGACGCGGAAGCTGGGACGATTGAGCCAGGGACGGAAGTGCGCACGACGCCGCGTCGCTCGGCGGCGGAGTTGCAAGGCGCGACGTATGAACTCGTGCGCAGTCCGCGTGTGCCGATCGGGCTGATTGATGTCATTATCGTGGCGGTGAGTCTCGCGCTGATGACGGGTCTGCAACTGCTGATTTTCCGCACGAAGCTGGGTGCGGCGATGCGGGCGC
>DATGWV010000043.1:0-1731 GCA_035299305.1 Phycisphaerales bacterium
GGGCGGGTTCGGTGTGGTGTTTGAAGGGCGCGGTGCGGGTGGGGAACGCGTCGCGGTGAAGGTGCTGCGTGAGTCTTTGGCGGCGACGAGTGCGCGCGAGCGGTTTGAGTCTGAAGCGAGGATTCTGCAGTCGCTGAAGCATCCTGGGATCGCGACATTCATCGCGGCGGGGACGCGCGAGGGGCTGCCTTACCTGGTGCAGAGCTATGTGGATGGGCGCGATGTGCGCTCGCATTGCGAGCAGACTGGTGCGGACACGAGTGCGCGTGTGCGGCTGGTGTGCGAGGCACTTGAAGCGATTGCGCATGCACATGCGAAGGGCGTGATTCATCGGGATATCAAGCCGGCGAATGTGCTAGTGACGGCGGATGGGCGCGTGAGCGTGATTGATTTTGGCATTGCGCGGCAGAGCGAGCAGCCGGGCGTGACGCGGACGGGGCAGCGCGTGGGGACAACAGCGTACATGAGTCCGGAGCAGCTTGAAGCGAGCGGCGATGTGGCCGCAGCGGCGGATGTGTACGCGATGGGCGTGGTGCTGTATGAACTGTTGACGGGGCACTTGCCCTATGACCCGGTGTTGTTTGCGAGCGAGCCGGAGCGGGCGATTCGGGTGGGCGGGGTGTTGCCCATGAGTCGGTGGACGCAGGCGGTGCCGAGCGCGATTGAGGATGTGGTGCGGCGTGCGCTGCGGAAGCAGCCGGGCGATCGGTATGCGGACGCGAGCGGATTTGCGGCTGCGCTGCGGGCGGCACTGGCGGGGATGCGGCCTGAGAATGTGTGGACGAAGTCGGCGTTTGCGGTGCGGCGGTTCACGAGGCGATATGGGGCGCTGGCGGCGGCGGCGGGGATTGGTGTCGGGCTCGTGACGTGGCTGGCTGTGGATCGCGCGAGCACGCGGCGCGAGAATGCGTCATTGGCGGCGAAGGCGAGCAGCGCGGAGTACATCGATACGTTGCAGGCGGCGGCGTATGCACTGCGGAAGATGGACAACTCGGGGGCGAGGGAGACGCTGAAGGGAGTGGATGAAGCGCAGCGCGGACCCGAGTGGCGATGGATGGCGGCGATGGCTGAGCCGGCACCGGTGGTGCGCGAGTACAGCGAATCGGTGTGGGATGTGGAAAGTGACCCGGACGGGTTGCTTCTGAGTTTGTCCAACGGTGATCTGACGTTGCTCAGTCGTGATGGCAGCGTGCGGTGGCAGAGTGCGGGCGTGGGCGCGCCCAAAGCGTTTGCGGTGTTGCGCCGGGTGGATGGGGATTTAATCGCATCGTGTGATACGGTGGGGTTGTATCTGCATCGCAAGAGTGATGGGGTTGAGTTGGATCATCCGGCGAAGAACACGCCACGGATGGCGCGCATTGCGGCATATGGCGATGGTGCTGTGGCGTTGTCGCCTCCCGCTCTGGTTTTCACGGATTTTCGATCGCCGGTGACAAGGCTTTTTGAGATTCCTGCGTTGCACAAGGGCATTTCGCTCGCGGTTGATCAGCGGTCGGGCTTGATTGTCGTCGCAACGTATTGCAAGAAACGTGATTGTGACAATGGCTTTTTGATCGCGGGGAAGATGGTTGCGGGAAAGTGGCAGCAGGCATGGCAGACCGCTATCACGCTGAACGGGGCGCACGAACTATTGATCGGGACTGATCCGGCGAGCGGTCGGCGGATTGTGATTGCGTGCAGTCTCGACAAGTCAGTCTTTGTGCACGACTTGCTGACGGGTGAGGCGATGGC
>DATGWV010000044.1:0-13470 GCA_035299305.1 Phycisphaerales bacterium
GTCCCCCAGCCCCACCACTTCCACGCCCGCCACATGGCTCAAAATCGCGCGGAGTTCCTCGACTTTGTGTGGGTTGCCGGTCGCGAGCACGATGCGCAGAGGCCTTTGCATGGCCCAGCATATCGCACGTTTTCCGCCGTACGCTCCGCCATGGCGACTTCTCCCAGCTCCGACACCAGCACCAACCCCAGCCTCCGCACCTGGGTGCCCGGCGGCAACGACAACACGCTCTTCCCCATTCAGAACCTCCCCTACTGCGTCTTCCTCGATCCCGAAGATGAGTACCCCTCGCTGGGCGTGCGCATCGGTGAATCTATCGTCAATCTCAACATGCTGCACGAAGCCGGACTGATCGGTGACAGCGAGCACCACGACCACGACGTGTGCGATGCCTTCGAGATGCCCATGCTCAACGGCCTCCTGGGCCTTCCCGCGGCCAAACGCCGCGAGATTCGCGGCCAGATCCAGAAGTTCCTGCTCGAAGGCCCGCCGGGCGGCCAGTCCCAGCGGCGTGTGCGCGAGAAGTGCCTCATCTCCATCGATGACACGCAGCTTCTCATGCCCATGATGGTGCCCAACTACACCGACTTCTACGCCAGCATCCATCACGCCACCAACGTCGGCAGCATGTTCCGCCCCGACAACCCGCTCCTGCCCAACTACAAGCATGTCCCGATCGGTTACCACGGCCGCGCCAGCAGCATCGTCGTGAGCGGCACACCCATCAAGCGGCCCAAAGGCCAGCAGAGCCCGCCCGACAACGACCCCGGCCAAGGACCATCCTTCGGCCCCTGCAAGATGCTCGACTACGAGCTTGAATTAGGCGCAGTCATCGGCGACGTGAACGAACTCGGCGAGCCCGTCGCCATCGCCAACGCGCGCGAGCGCATCGCCGGCCTCACCATCGTCAACGATTGGTCCGCCCGCGATGTGCAGAAGTGGGAATACCAGCCCCTCGGCCCGTTCCTCGCCAAAAACTTCGCGACAAGCATCGCCCCCTACATCACACCGATCGAGGCCTTGGAGCCCTTCCGCTGCGCCCTCGAGCCCCGCGCAAGCGGCGACCCGCGCCCGCTCCCTTATCTCTTCGATGAAACCGATCAGCGCGAGGGCGGCTTTGACATCCGCCTCGAAGTGCTGCTGCGCACCAAGCAGATGCGCGACGCCGACGCCCCCGCCCACACCATCAGCCGCGGCAACTTCAAGCACATGTACTGGACCTTCGCCCAAATGGTCGCCCACCACACCTGCAACGGCTGCAACCTTCTTCCCGGCGACCTGCTCGCCAGCGGCACCATCTCCGGCCCCGACGCAAGCAGCCGCGGCTGCCTCCTCGAACTCACCTGGGACGGCATCGACGCCGCGACCAACAAACCCAAACCCCGCAAGCCCCTGCTCCTGCCCACCGGCGAACAACGCACCTTCCTTCAAGACGGCGACGAACTCACCATGCGCGCCGTGTGCGAACGCACGGGCTACCGCACGATCTCCTTGGGCGAAGTCGTGGGCGTGATCGAAGGGTGAAACCGAGGCGGTCGCGGAGGGGCCGAGCGGAGCGAAGAAGCGCGGAGGGGAGGAAGTGTGGGAAGGAACCCACGCGGCATGCGGCATGCGTGATTCGGCATGCGTGGCCTTTGGGTACAGCGGCGTTTCCAACGCCGCTCTTCCTTCTTCTTCCCACGCTCCTGCCGCCAACAACCGCCGCCACAACCACGCATCGGTTACGCTTCCACTCGCCCCCGCCGCGAGTTTCCCGATGCACGACCCCACCCCCGCCCAGCCCGCACCCACCACACCCGCCGAGCAATGGCTCGCACGCGGGGCCAGGCTTGCGCGTGAAGACCTCGCGAGCATTGAGCGTGCCGTTCGCGCACACTTGGAACTTGCCCACGACGCGCATCTCGGCGTTGAAGACTTCGCTCGCGTCCGCGAGTTGAGCTTCTACGACAACCCGATCTCGGACGCGGGACTGGCATGGCTAGCGGCGGAAGACTCGCCGCTTGTTGGTGTCACGGAGTTGAATCTGTGCGCCACCCAAATCGCGGACGAGGGGCTCGCCGCAATCGCCGCGAAGCACTCGCCGTTTGGCGCATTGACGGAGTTGTATCTGACATCGACGGCGGTGACCGACTCAGGCATCGCTCACATCGCCGCGAAGGACTCGTGTCTCGTCAATCTCAGCGTGTTGTCTCTGGACACGACCCAAATTCTTGATGCAAGCTTGATGGCGCTCGCCAACTCAGACTCGCCACTGGGGGCATTGAGGGCGTTGTATCTCGGTGGTACAGCGGTGAGCGATCTTGGACTTTCCGCCCTCTGTGCCAGGCACTCACCGCTGGGAAACATCCGTGTGCTTGACCTCTTTGGCACCTCTATCACCGACGTGGGCCTCGCCGCACTTGCAGCAGCCAACTCGCCGCTCAAAGCAATCACGCAACTGAAACTCTTGGGAACGAAAATCACCGACGCTGGACTCGCCGTAATCGCGGCAACAGACTCGTCGCTCGCCGCATTGACAGAGTTAGACGTGACAGCCACACGAGTGACCGGTGCCGGAGTTGCCGCGATGTGTGCCAAGGACTCGCCGCTCAGGAATCTTCGTCGTTTGGACCTGGACAACCTCTGTGATATGGACGCGGGACTCGCCGCGCTCGCCTCCAATGACTCGCCGCTGGTCGCTTTGGAGATACTGAATCTCGAAGACGCCCAAGTGACCGATCTCGGGCTCGCCGCACTCGCAGCAAGCAATTCCCCTCTCAAATCAATCAAGACTTTGTTCTTGCGGGGAACACGAGTGACTGACGCTGGGATGGCTGCTCTGACGGCCAAAGACTCGTCGCTCGCTGGCTTGCTTCATTTGACTCTCGCCCGTACCGCTGTGACCGATGCGGGGTTTGCCGCCCTGGCCGCCAAGGGCTCATCCCAGACAGCGTTGTCGAAGCTCGACCTCCGCCACACGCGAATCTCGGATGTCGGGGTGGCCGCGCTGGCCGCCAAGGACTCTGCGCTGACCAATCTCCGGCATCTTGATCTTTGCGCCACAGCGGTGACAGACGACGGAGTGTCGCATCTTGTCGATGTTGACTCACCGCTGACGGCGTTGGACTATTTGAACATCGAGTGGACAAAGGTCAGTCACGTGGGAGACGCGTTTCTCAAATCGCAACGACCGGGAATGAAAGTGTGGCGGTAAGACGCCGCGCACGGACGCCGCCGCCTTCTCGGGTAGACTGAGTAGATACACGCCGCTCGCATGACCATCTCCCTCGCCCCCGCCGCGAGTTTCCCGATGCACGACCCCACCCCCGCCCAGCCCGCGCCCAACACACCCGCCGAGCAATGGCTCGCACGAGGGGCCGTGCTCGCGCCTCAAGAACTGGATTGCCTCAAGCGTGCCGTCCGCCAACACTTGAACTTGCCCGATGACACACCGCTATGCCTCGAACACTTCGCGGCGGTCCGCGAGTTGTGGCTCTCAAGCGAGCCGATCACCGACGCAGGCTTGGCATGGCTGGCAGCCGCTGACTCACCGTTGTCGGCACTCCGCCATCTCCATCTTATTGAGACTCAAGTCACCGACGTGGGCCTCGCGGCATTGGCCGACAAATCCTCGCCGCTCGTCTCGCTCTCAGAACTTTATCTCGATGAAACTCAGGTCACAGATGCCGGGCTCGCAGCCTTGGCGTCAGCGGCTTCACCGTTCACCGCTCTACTGCACGTGAGCGTCAGCGACACCGCCGTGACGAACGCGGGCTTTGTCTCGCTCAAGAACCGGTTTCCCGCGATCACGTTTTACAACTAGATTAACGCCTCCCCGGGTCGCTCGACAGTCCACAGACGCCTGCACCATTCGCCCACTCGCGTTACTCTTGTGATCGTCATAGACGCGAGTTTGTGTATGCCCGAACCCACCCCCGCCCAGCCTGCACCCAACACACCCGCCGAGCAATGGCTCGCGCGCGGGGCCGCGCTCGCGCCCGAAGAACTGGCGAGCATCGAGGATGCCGTTCGCGAATGTTTGGGCTTGGCTGATGACGTTGTGCTCAACGAAGAACACTTTGCCGCAGTGATCATGCTGAATCTCGCATCCGATCCCATCACCGATGCTGGCATGGCCTGGATGGCATCAGCCGACTCACCACTCGCCGCCCTCAACGATTTGGAGCTCGACAACACCCAGATCACCGATAAGGGCCTCGCGTACGTGGCCGCCAAAGACTCGTCCCTCACTGCTCTCACCACGTTGGACCTCTGGGACAGCCAAATCACCGACAAAGGCCTCGCGTTTCTCGCCGCCAAAGACTCGTCGCTCACCGCTCTCTCCGTCGTGGTTCTCAACGGCACCCAGGTCACCGACCAAGGGCTCGCATATCTGGCCGCCAAAGACTCGTCTCTCAATGCCCTCACTCGGTTGGACCTCAAAGGAACCCAAGTCACCGACGCAGGCATCGCCGCCCTCAAGCAGCGGTTTCCGAACATCACCGTTTACAACTAACCCGCGCCCGCCGCTCGCGTTACCCTCACCCTCGCCCCCGCCGCGAGATTGCTTATGCCCGACCCCACGCCCGCCCAGCGCGCACCCAACACACCCGCCAAGCAATGGCTCGCGCACGGGGCCGCGCTCGCGCCGGAAGAACTCGCGAATATCGAGCATGCCGTTGGCGAAGAGTTGTGGTCGGAAGTCAGCATGCCGCTCACCATCCACGACTACGCGCGAGTCAAGGGATTAATGCTGAACGGCGGACCCGTGAACGACGCAGCAGTGGCGTGGCTCTGCGCCAAAGACTCGCCTCTTACCGCCCTGACAGCGTTGTACTTAACCGAAACCCAAGTGACAGACCAATGCATCGCGGCTCTGACTGCCAAAGACTCGCCACTCACCCAACTGACCACGTTGACCCTTGAGGGAACCCGCGTCACTGACCAAGGCATCGCCGCGCTTGCCGCCAAGGACTCCTCGCTGACCGCCCTGACCGTGTTGGATCTGGGAAGGACCAAAGTCACGGACGAAGGCATCCAAGCCCTCGCCGCGAAAGACTCGCCGCTAACCAAACTGACCACGTTGTCCCTGTACAAAACCATCGTCAGCGACAATGGCATGGCTGCCCTGGCGGCAAGTGACTCGCCCCTCACCGCTCTCGCCGATCTGGACGTCAGCGAAACCTGGGTCTGCATGGACGCCATCGCCGCGCTCAAGCGGAGGTTTCCCAACATCAGAGTCTGCAGCTAGCTCACCCGCGCCGCTCTCCAACGCAACATGCTTTGTGCCCTGTGCCTCTTCGCGGTGAGTCCACCTTTTCCTGCCGGGACCTCTGCAGTGAGTTTGGCTTGAAAAGTCCTCGCAACCAAGCCTCTTGCTTTGGCCCCGGCGGGGCCACGGCCTCTAGCCACGAGTGGAGCGATGCGGCTTTGGGCATCGCGCAGCCCGTCGAAGAACGCGCCCGCGCATCGTGCCCCGGACGGGCACAGAACCGCCCGCCCACATCCTCATCGCGTCTGCGCATATCGCACGCCTGCACACTCTCCCACTACGCTCTGCCGCATGAGCGACGGCGAAACCAACCTGCCGCCCCACGCCGCCCGCGATCTCAATGACGACGAGCTCGCCATCGTCTACGGCGCCGTCCGCAACATGCTCGGTCTCCCCGACTCCGCGCCCGTCGGACCGGCCGAGTGCGGCCGCGTCACGGAGTTGTACGTGTACTGCGACGACATGAGCGACGCCATCCTCGCGTGGCTCTGCCGCAAGGACTCGCCCTTCACCGCTCTGAAGGAACTGAACCTCGATTACGCGCCGATTACCGACCACGGCCTTGCGTTCATGGCTGCGTCCGACGCGCCCTTCCGCTCGCTCACCACGCTCATCCTCTCTGACACCGACATCACCGACAAAGGGCTCGCATACCTCGCCTCCAGAGGCTCGTCGCTGCATGCCCTGACGCGGCTGGATGTCTCGAGCACCCGCATCAGTGACCAAGGACTCGCCGCGCTGGCTGCCAAGGACTCAGCACTTTCCGCTCTCGCGGGGCTGGTTCTCAAAGCCACGCACATCACTGACCAGGGACTCGCCGCGCTCGTCGCCCCGGGCACGGCGTTGCGCGGCTTGACGGATTTATCCCTCAAAGAGACCCGCATCACCGACCAAGGCCTCGCGCATCTGGCCGCCAAAGACGCGCCCTTGACCGCCCTCACCACGTTGGACCTCCGCTCCACCTCGATCACCGACCAAGGCCTCGCCCACCTCGCCGCCAAAGACTCGCCACTCACCGCCCTCACCAACTTGTACCTCGGTGACACCCAAATCACCGACCAAGGCCTCGCGCACCTCGCCGCCAAAGGCTCGCCACTCACCGCCCTCACCAGGTTGTACCTCAGCAACACCAAGATCACCGACCCAGGCCTCGCGCACTTGGCTGCCAAAGGCTCGCCACTCACCGCCCTCACCACGTTGTACCTCAGCCGCACCAAGATCACGGACCCAGGCCTCGCGCACCTCGCCGCCAAAGACTCGCCCTTGACCGCCCTTACCACGTTGTACCTCCGCTTCACCAAGATCACCGACGACGGCCTCGCGCATCTGGTTGCCGAAGACTCGCCTCTGACCGCCCTCCACACGTTGTACATCGGCAAAACGAAAATCACCGACCAAGGCCTCGCGGCGATCAGGCGGCGGTTTCCGGCCATCAACTTCATCAGCTAGACCATCGACTGCGTACGGACTGAAACTGTCGCCGCGATGCAAGCCGTGTGATCATCGCACGGATGAAGCACTGCCGTGCGGGCGGTGTTGTCTCCAGCGTGGGTCCCGGGGGCGGGCCCTGCGGGCGGCCTGTCAAGGCCCCCGGCAAGAGTTCACGCAGCACGCCCGCGTGGTATCAAGTCACTCCCGCCTGCTAACCTCCCCGCAGCCATGGGGACGCAACCGCTGCAGCCGCTCTTCCTGCTCGACGATGAACCGATCCGGTCGCATCGCGATGACAAGCTCGAACACGATCGCTACGCCCGGCTCATCGCGGAGACCGCGCTGGGCACGACTGGGCCATTCACCATCGGCGTGTACGGCGGCTGGGGGCAGGGCAAGACCAGTCTGCTCAAGCACGCCAAGGACCTGCTCGACCAGCGGAAGGATGGCACGTCCGCCGAGCGACTTCATCCGCAGGTCGCGACGGTCTTCTTCAACGCGTGGCGCTACGAACGCGAAGCGCACCCCATCGTGCCCTTGGTGGCGACCATCGCGAGCGAGGTGCAGAAGCGCATCGAGGCCGACGCGACGCTGACGCAGAAGGCGGGCGACAAGGTCCGCCGCTGGTGGGGCAAAATCGTCGACGCGAGCGAGGCCGTCATCACCACGATGAAGGCCGAAGTCAGCGGATCACTTGGCACCGCCGCAACGGGCCAAGTCGGCGGCAAGATCAATGTCGATGGTGCTGCGGCGAAGAAGGCCTACGACGAGAAGCAAGCCGCACGCGAGCAGGCCGACGACCTCAGCACCCAGCCGTGGATCAAGCAGTCGCTCTATCTCTCGGCCTTCGACGATCTGGAATCACTCTGGGACGAGGAATTGAGCAACCTCAAGGACCCTGCAAACCCCGCCCCGCGTCTGGTGATCTTCATCGACGACCTGGACCGCTGCCAACCCGAAAAGGCATTTGAACTGCTCGAAGGGATCAAGCTCGCCTTGGCCCAGCCGGGGTTCATTTTCGTCCTCGCTCTCAACGCCGACATCATCACGCGCTATCTCGCCAACGAGGCCAAGAAGCGATACGGCGACAACCCCGGCGCCTTGGGCGACCGCTACCTCGACAAGATCGTGCAACTCGCCGTCCCGCTACGGTCGCACAAGCGGGCGTTTCCGAAGTTCATCCAGAAGACCGTCACGGACACACTCGCCAAAACCCTCAGCGCGCCGGGACGTACGGCGATCAATCCCTTCAGCGATGCCGTGCTGCAACTCAAAGACTTGCTGGGCCGCTTCACCCAGCACACGCCCCGCACGCTGATCCGCCGACTCAACTCCCTGATCGTGGACGAACGCCTGCTTCCCGCGGATGCTCCGTTCCGGGCACGTGCGGCCAACGAAACGGTGATGGACCACGCCGCCCGCCGCCGCAGTTACTACATGGGCTTGTTGTTGGTGCAACGCACCTTGATTGAAACGCCTGGCGTGACGAGCGACGATGTCAGGTATCTGCACGAGGAGCCCGCTCTGTGCGAAGCCGTTGACAAGCAGGGATTGGAAGAACTGTTTGACGCGCTGAAAGCTATGCAGTCCCAGCAAGAACGTCGCAGCAAGGAGATTGGAGCGGGCGCCAACGTGGATGCAAAGGCCAGAGCCACGGCCAAGCAGGATGCCAAGTGGATGCGACTGCTCTCGCCCTTCCGCGGACGCGAAGAGGTTGCCGAGTTATTCCGCACCGAGCCGGGCAAGCACTGGCTCATGGATCACAAAGCCCGCCAAGCCGTGGTAGACCTGGTGGCCGACCAACCCACGCCGCAGGAGCCCGCACAGAGTGGAACGACGCCGCCAAGCAACAATGACCGCGACGAAGCCTTGGCCCGCGAGATCGCCATCATCCACCGCGCGGCCCGCGGCTCGCTCAAACTTGACGACAAAGCGCCGCTAGGTGCCTCCGAACTGGCGCGTGTCAAGGAACTGGACCTGAGCGGCGAGCCCGTGACGGACGCTGGCGCGGCGTGGCTGGCCGCAAAGGACTCACCCTTGACCGCCCTCACCACGCTGAACCTTAGCCTCACCAAGATTACCGACCAAGGCCTCGCGCACCTCGCCGTTAAAGACGCGCCCTTGACCGCCCTCACCACGTTGAACCTCTACGGCACCCAGATCACCGACCAGGGCCTCGCGTACCTCGCCGCCAAAGACTCGCCCTTGACCGCCCTCACCACGTTGGACCTCGGCGGCACCAAGATCACCGACCAAGGCCTCGAGCACCTCGCCGCCAAAGACTCCCCCTTGACCGGCCTCACTACGTTGCACCTCGGCGGCACCCAGATCACCGACCAAGGCCTTGCGCACCTAGCCGCCAAGGGCTCGCGTTTGACCGCCCTCACCACGTTGAACCTCTACTACACCCACATCACCGACCAAGGCCTCGCTCACTTGGCTGCCAAAGACTCGCCCTTGACCGCCCTAACCGCGTTGTACCTCCGAGTCACCGAGATCACTGACCAAGGCCTCGCGCCGATCAAACGGCGATTTCCGAACATCGCAATCATGCGCTAGATCACCCTTTCCACGCCGCAGTCCGCTACGCGCGTCGCCGCGTGGTGCTTTCCGGCTTTGGTCGCCCTCACCGCCGCCTCGGCGGGCCTTGCTCGCGCAATGGCGGCATCGTCCCCCGCCCCGGCGGCACGCACTTCCGCCATGGCGGCGAGCATTGCGGTCCAAGCCGCGTTTCTCGCCGCCATGGCGGCGGTTCCTGCGGCCCCGGCGGCGAACATCCCCGCCACGGCGGGCGCGATTCGCGGGCGGGGGTTTAAGTCGCGTGGGGAAGTGGTCGAAGAAGCAATAGCAGAAAGACCGGCATTCGGCACCCGCACAGCGGGCCACACAAACCGTGATTCGACATTCGTGCTGGCGCAGGTTTGATTGACCGAGCCGACATCCGACCACGCTTGCGACGAATCCCGCATCACGCATGCCGCATGCCGCGCCTTACTCACTCGCACCTCCCCCACGCCCTCTTCCGCGTCCCTCCGCTCCTCTCCCCCCACCTCCGCGACCAACTCTCTGGACCCCCTCATGCCCGACTTCATCCCCCAGCCTGATGGCAACTTTTCCGCGTGGGCGTCGCAGTTTGCCACGCAGGCGGCGGACTGGTATGCGGGGCGGGGCGTGGACAATCCGCTGAGCGTGGACTGTCTCAAGTTGTTGCAGGAGTGGCTCGCGGCGTATGAAGCGCACATCGCGGCGCAGGCCACGGCCCGCGCGGCGACGGCGGCCAAGGATGAAGCCCGGGCCGCGCTGGAAGCGTGCGTGCGGCCGCTGGCGGCGATGCTGCAGACGGACCCCGCCATGACCAACGCGCAGCGCGAGCTGCTGGGCGTGACGGTGCGCAGAGCGGGCGGGGGCCGCAGCCCGGCGCCGGCGACCTGGCCGCTGGCCCACGTGCACGCCGCCGAGCGATTGACGCACACGCTGCGCGTGAGCGACGAAGCCACGCCCACACGCACGCGCCGCCCCAAGGGGACGATCGGCGCGGAAGTCCGCATGCAGTTGCTCGCGCCGGGCGAGAGCCCCGAGGGCGACCCGATCAAGATGCCCTACATCACCATCGCCACCGATGGCAGCGCGACGACCACGTTCAGCAGCGAACACGCGGGCAAAACCGCGGCGTACGTGCTGCGCTGGATCGGCGCCAAGGGCGTGCCGGGGCCGTGGGGGCCAGCGGTGCTGGCGACGGTGGCGGCGTGAGGGGAGCAGAAGGCACTGGGGACTGGGGACTGGGCACTGGGGGGAAGGCAGATGCGCGGCGAGTGTCTTTGGTTTTTCACCAGTGCCCAGTGCCCGATGCCCAGTGCCTTCAGCACGCACTTTGCCACGTGACCACTTTGCCCCTGAGCCACTTTGACTGACTACTCGGCCTGATCCAGATTGCGCAGGGCTTCGCGGATGTGCACGACCTCGGGATCGTCCTCGCCAACGTCGGCCAGCAGGATGGTGAGAGCGGTGTGGTAGCTGGCGCGGGCGGCGGGGAAATTGGACTGCTTGGCGTAGAGCGAGGCGAGGCTGGCGTGATCGAGGGCGAGGTCCTCGCGCCACGAGCGTTCCACTTCTTCGTCCGTGTCCGCTTCGTTCACTCGGTATCGCACCCGGGGATCATTATGCGCGATGGCCTGCTCCATGTGCGTGATGGCGGCGGAGAGGTCGTGCTGCTCGGCGTACAGCTCCGCGAGAAAGGCGTGGAATCTGCCCAGTTCCCCCCGGTAGAAGTACTGCATGTCGTCAGCGGGTTCATCGGTGGTTGCCATGTGCTGCAGCCTCGCGCCCAGATGCACGATGGCCCGTTGCATGCTGGCGATGGCGGCGGGCACATTGTCTTGTCGCCATTGCACACGGGCCAGCGTCTTGTAGGGGACGGCAAGCATGAAACCGAACCAGGAATCCGCAAGCAACGCGTCGATCTCGGCGGTGAGGGGCAGGCACGCGGCGGCTTCGTCAAGTCGGTCCACTTCTTCAAGCAGGTTTGCCAGGTCATTGCCCAGCATCAGGCCCTCCAAGTAGTACGTCGCCGCCCAGAGGTTTTTGCAGACATCAATGAGTGGCGCGAGTTCCCATTGCAGCGACGTATCCGCGATGGCGCGTGGCGTTCGGCGGTCTTCGCCGTCGGTATCGGGCACGGGCTTTTCTAACGCGTGGATTCGCTCGATCGCGCACATTGAGATGGCGTGAATCCAATCGGGCCAGTCTGTGCGCGTCTGCCTCGCATAACGCGTCAGCCAGTCTTCCCACTGCGCCTGGAGTCGCAATTGGTTGCCATGTTCATCCGCGGGACGCAGCAATTGCAGCGCAACGAGACTCTGCACGACAGACTGCGCGGGCGTCAGGCCCGCATCGGTCGCGGGCGGAAGCGCGATGATGCGCGTTTCCGGCGTGCCGCTCAAGCGTGCTGCGGGCAAGGCCGCATCGGCTTCGAGCAGGGACGCGATCCAGGCGGCGGGCATCGTCCCGCCCGTCATCATGGCGGCATATTCCACCGTGCGTCGCTGCGGCGGCGACAAGGCGAGAAACGCCTGCTCGATGGCGGCGTCGGAAACCTGCTCGTTTGTTGTGTGCTGTTCGGGCCCCCGGGCTTCATCCATGGCGGCATGATACTCGCGGAGCGAGCCCGCGAACACGGGAGCGGCGTGGCAGGGCGCGTTGCGGGTCGCGCGCCTCCTCGCCCGTTTCACGATGTTCGGATGCATGCGTGGATTGCTCACGTGACTCGCGGGACCTTCTGCGAAATCGGCAAGAAACTCAGCGACCAGCCAGCCGCCGGTGCCGCCATTTTCGCACTGCTTTCCGGCCCACCACGGCGATGCATGTTCTTCGTCTGCGGCGGCACCCGGAGTCTCTCGCATGCTTGCGCCCATCGTGTGGATACTCGTCGTCTTGGGGACGCTCGCGATGCTCGCGTGCAATGTGCTGGCCACCGGAGGATTTCTCGCGGCATCGCCGCGGGGAGATCGGGCGGTGGGCATGGTGGTGCCCATTGTCATCGTCGGGGCGGCGGCTCTCATCATCGGGCTGGCGGGCGTGCTGGTGGCGTTTCGCGCCGCGCGAGCGAGCACGGCGGTTGTTCATCTGAGCGCGGTTCCATCGGGCGTGCTGGCGGTGGTTGTCACCTTTGGGGCCGCGCTCGCGGCGGCGATGACGTTTGTCATCTGGGCCGAACCCATCGGCGAAGGTTCGTGGGTGAAGTTTGTCAAGCCCGCCTTGGGCTGGAGCGTGGGCGTGATCGGCCCGTTGGTCTTGGCGACCGTGCTCATCATCGATGCATCGCAGTCGGCGGGCTGGCTCAAGAGTCAACCCCGCGCACTACTCGCGATGCGGGCGGCATGCGCGATGCTCGCGCTCTTTGCGATGCTCGGCTACGGCGGCGTGGCCTTCATGTTCAGCCAGTCGCTGCGCACGCTCGCGACTCGCATGACGCGTGCGGTCACGACGAGCATCGCGGGCGGCGATGGCAAGTTGCCGCTGGGCGCGTCGGTTGCATCCATCCTGGAACAGGAACTGGCCCGCACCCCGGTGGATGCGCCGCTCGCGGATGTGATGCACGTCTTCGTGGATCGCAACGCCGAAGGCAAGGCGGACTGTCAGCGATTGCTGACAAGCCGCGTGATTGCGCATCCCGCGATGCGCGAGCAGCTCGTGGCGATCATGCAAAGCAAGCCGTATGACAAACGCTGGGGCGCGGCCGAGATGATCCGCACAGCGCCAGCTGATGTGCTGCTTGCCAACGTGGATGCATGGGGCGAAGCGACGACGGCGGGGCTGCTCGCGACGGCGGAAGACATGGCGATGCGGCCGCAGTGGCTGACGGAGCACTTTGATCAGAACGAAGAGCCGCTGGAACTGGTGCGGGCGTTGATTGCCGCGGGCGAGCGATTCAAGCAGACGTCCCACGCGGCCGCGATTGATCAGGCGATGCAGCAGCTTGCCCGTGATGCGGACTCGTTGACGCGCGGCAAGGAGTGGAACAAGCTGGAGAGGGAACTCAAGCGAGCGGGATACCAAATCACGCCGCAGGAGGCAGCGTGATGAGCGAGCCGCAGGATGTTCACGCGGTCATCGCACAATTGCCCGTGGAGCTGCGCGAACTGGTGCTGGCGGAGTTGGCCGCTGGAAACTCGATTGTGGAAGTGAGCCGCGCTTCCGAGCAACATGCCACGAGCCTGCGTGTACGTCTTGCAAAGCGCGTGACGACTCGGCCCCGTGTCAGCACGCATGCCGTCCTGTACATCGGGCGT
>DATGWV010000045.1:0-7853 GCA_035299305.1 Phycisphaerales bacterium
GCGGGTAAGGGTGAAAAGGTGGGGTAAGAGCCCACCGCGCCACTGGTGACAGGGGCG
Organism: Phycisphaerales bacterium; assembly: GCA_035299305.1. Classification (GTDB taxonomy): domain Bacteria; phylum Planctomycetota; class Phycisphaerae; order Phycisphaerales; family UBA1924; genus BJHL01. Next base: position 58 of record DATGWV010000045.1, read on the forward strand.
GCATGGCAAACCCCACCGCGTGCAAGGCCAAACAGCGTGCGCTTGAGTCTGGTCCGGACGATGCACGCGGGTAGGCTGCTTGAGGTTGTTGGTAACTGCAACCCCAGAGAAATGGTTGCCGCCGGTGTGAAGGTCTTTTGCGACGAGCCCCCGTCAATAGCAGTCGCGAAGGAAACCGCACATGGCACAGAACTCGGCTTATACGCCGCACGAGTGAGCACAGGCCCGGAGGGAAACCTTCGGGCCTGTGGCCGTTTGGGGGAAAGAACTGCCGGGGTGCGAAGTGCCAGAGTGCCGAGATTGGCGCGGGTGTTAGTCCGCGCGAGTGCTTTCCGGGGCGGGCGGTGCGACCTTCTTCTGCTTCGCGGCGTGAATGAGCGATGCGACGACGCCGATGGTGAGCGCGCCAGCGATGGTGGCGAGCTTGACCCACGTGGGCAAGTCAATGTGCCACATGTGGAGGATCATGGTGACGCCGATGAAGGCGAGGACGAAGGCGAGAGCGGGCTTGAGGTAGGTGAAGAGGCCCATGGCTCCGGCGAGGGCGAAGTAGAGGCTGCGCAGGCCCAGGATGGCGAAGACGTTGCTGGTGAAGACGATGAAGGGATCGCGAGTGATGCCGAAGATGGCGGGGATGCTGTCGACGGCGAAGATGACGTCGGTGAACTCGACGAGGACGAGGACAAGGAAGAGGGGCGTGGCGGCCTTGACGAGTGTGGTGCTGCCTTCGCGCTCGGGGACGCGGGTGAAGAACTTCTCGCCGTCGAGGGTGGGCGTGACACGCATGACTTTGGTCACGCTGCGGTAGACGAGGGTCTTTTCGGGATTGGCTTCTTCGTCTTCTTTCGCGAGGACCATCTTGATGGCGGTGAAGATAAGGAACGCGCCGAAGATGTAGAGGATCCACTGGAAGCGTTCGACGGCGGCGGCGCCGACGCCGATCATGAGGCCACGGAGGATGAGTGCGCCCATGATGCCCCAGAAGAGGACGCGGTGCTGGTACTTGTTGGGAATGCGGAAGTAGGTGAAGATGAGGGCGATGACGAAGATGTTGTCGACGCTTAGGGCGTACTCGGTGATCCAGCCGGAGATGTACTGCAGAGCGGCATCGCGGGCGGCTGGGTGCAGGTCGGCGACCGGGGGGCGTTGATCGATTGGAGGCAGTTCGATGCCAGCGGCTTTGGCTTCGGCGGCGGCCTTCATGGCTTCGTTGCTGAAGCGATGGGCGAACATGGTGCCGCGGTCACCGATGTCGTGCAGGTAGATGGCGTAGATCGCGCCGGCGAACAACGCGCCGATCGCGACGAAGCAGCCGGTCTGGATAAGGGCGCGTTTGAGCGAGACCTCGTGGGCTTTGCGGTTGAGAACAAACAGGTCGAGGAAGAGCATGCCCAAGACGAGCACGACGAAAACGACCCAGACAATGGAATGCGACAAGTCCAAAACGGAAACTCCGGAGATTCGGATGTGAATCGCCGGAGGTTAGTGCGGCGGAGACCACAAAGAAAAAGCCCCACACGGATGCAGGGCTGGGAGGAGAAGGGCTTGTGATTACTCGATTTTCGCGGACGCCGACACGGCGGATGCATCAGGCGGGCTTGCCGCTGGCGGCTTCATCCTTCTTCTTCGCCGGAATCGCGATGCTCAGGACGACGGCGAGAGCGAGCGTGACCAGCACCGCGCCCAGCGACCAAGTGGTGTCGATCTTGATCGACTTCTGAGCTTCCCAAGTCTGGCCAATCCACTTGCCAAGGACGTCGAGGTAAGGCGGCACGCTCAGGAGCAGCAGCTTCACGCCGACGAAGGCGAGAATGAGGATGAGCGCGGGCTTGAGGAAGCGGAACTTGGCGATAAGGGCGGCGAGGCAGAAGTAGAGGCTGCGAAGGCCCAGAATCGCGAAGATGTTGCTCGTGAAGACAATGAAGGGGTCAGGCGTAATCGCGAAGATGGCGGGGATGCTGTCGACAGCGAAGACCAGGTCGGTGATCTCGACCATGATCAGCGCGAGGAACAGAGGCGTGATCGCCCACTTCAGGCTGAGAGAGCCGGGCGGCGGCGGATCCTGCACTTCCTTGCCGGTCTTGGGATCGATGCTGTAGGTGGGAGCAAGCGTGCGCTTGGTGAAGAAGCGCTGGCCGTCAAAGAACGTGGTGACCGGGAAGAACTTGCGGACGAGTTTGACGACGGGGTTCTTGCCCGGGTCGTTGTCGCCTTCGACAAGCGCCATCTTCGCCGCCGTCACCAGCAGGAACAGGCCGAAGATGATGAGTACCCACATGTACTTGCTGACAAGCGCACCGGCGACGGCGATCATGGCGCCACGCATGACCAGAGCACCGATGATGCCCCAGAAGAGCACGCGGTGCTGGTACTTGTTGGGAATCGCGAAGTACGTGAAGATGATCGCGATGACGAAGATGTTGTCCATCGCGAGAGACTTCTCGACGATGTAGCCCGTCAGGTACTGCTTCGCGGCGGTCGCGCCATCGACCAGACCCAGCTCGATTCCCTTATCGGTGTACATGGGCGTGTTGACGCCCAACCCCAGCCAGTGCTTGTCGTACGCGAAGTAGACAAGTCCGGAGAAGGCGACACCGCAGGTGAGCCAGATGATGCTCCAGATCGTGGCTTCTTTGATGGTGACTTCGTGCGCGTCACGGTGGAAGACACCCAGATCGAGGGCGAGGAAGCCCAGGACGATGCCGATGAAGATGACGTACGCCCAGATGCGGAGCGTCGCCGGATCGGTCTGCGAAGCGACATCGGTCGTCGCTTGCGCGAGCATGAGTAGATCGAACATGGTTCTTCCTTGAAAACGGGACGACTCAAAACGACGCTTCGCCGCGCACGCGCGGCGACTGATTCCCTGCCGGAGTCGTACCCGTCGTAGAAGGCCCGGCCGAAGCGAAAGCATCGGGAGGGCGAGCGCCACATCGCGGTGTGATGAAGGGTTCGCGACGGAGGGCTGCTCAGAAGGCAGGGGTGGATACTACATCTTCGTCCATGGGAAGCAAGTGGATGAAAAAGAAATGGCGACGGACGTGCGTGTCTGGATTGCAATCGTCGGTCCGACACCGCAGCTTGACGCGCGTTCGCAAATGAAAAACACCTGCGAATATCCGCAGGTGTTGATGGTGCCTGATGTATCTGTTGCTACGGCAAACTGCTTACGCGTCGTCGCCATTCTCCGTCATTTCCAGTTCGGCCATGGCGTCGTCGGCGTCATCGTGTTCCATCGCGGCGTCCATCGCGCTTTCGAGCGCGGCGTCCATCGCGGGCGCCGGCATCACGCCGCCCGCGAGCGGCAGCGTCCGCATTCGCTCGGCCATCGACTTCTGAGCCTCAGCACGCTCGGTGCGCATCTCGCGTTCACGGGCCATGCTGCCGTCAACAAAGCCTTGCAGCTTGCGAGCACGCACGGGGTGCTGCAGTTTGCGAATGGCTTTGGCCTCGACCTGACGAACGCGCTCGCGCGTGACTTTGAAGATGCGGCCGACCTCTTCGAGCGTGTAGGTGTAGCCGTCACCGATGCCGTAGCGGAGCTTGATGATCTCGCGCTCGCGATACGTCAGCGTCTTGAGTACGCCTTCGATGCGGTGCTTGAGCATTTCCTGAGCGGCGAGATCGCCCGGCGCGCCGGCGGAGTCGTCCTCGAGGAAGTCGCCAAAGTAACTGTCTTCGCTTTCGCCCACGGGCTTGTCGAGGCTGACGGGATGGCGGCTGATCTTCATCACACGGCGCACTTCAACAGGCGTGAGGCTCGCACGCTCGGCGATTTCCTCGACGGTGGGCTCCACGCCCGTCTCCTGCTGCATGAGCTTCTGGATGTTGCGAATCTTGCCCATCGTTTCGATCATGTGTACGGGGATGCGGATCGTCCGTGCATGATCGGCGATGGCGCGAGTAATGGCCTGGCGAATCCACCACGTCGCATACGTACTGAACTTGAAACCGCGCTTGTACTCGTACTTGTCAACAGCGCGCATGAGGCCCGTGTTGCCTTCCTGAATCACATCAAGGAAGCCCAGGCCGCGGTTGCGGTACTTCTTGGCGATGCTGACGACCAGGCGCAGGTTGCCGCCTGAAAGGTCGCGCTTGGCCTGCTCGTACTCCCAGAAGACGGTCGCGAGCTCGCGCACGCGGCGCTGCAGTTCGCCCGGCTCTTCAAGCACCAGGCTGCGCAGGCCGTCAATCTCGTCCTTCATCACTTCAATGTCTTCGGGCTCGAACTGCTTCTTCTGCTTGCGATGACGCAGCTTGGCGGACAGCTTCTCGATCTTCTCATCGGGTGTCTTCGCGAGCTTCAGATCGTTATCGAGCTCGACCATCTTCTTGCAGATGGCGCGAAGCTTGCGGAAGAGCGGAATGATGCGACCCGTGCGCAGGCTGCATTCTTCAACAAGCCGCGCCATGCGCGAACGCCGCGCGGTCATGCGCGACTTGATCGCACGATACGTCTCCACGTTCTTCTCTTTGCGCGCCTGCCGGAGCGAAACCCAGTCGGCGCGGTTGAGTTCAAGCAGGCGCTCGATGGTCGGCAGGTTGACGGGAATGCGCTTGAGCAGCTTCTCCTTCGCGTGCGGGTCGGAGGTGCTGATGCGCATCGTGCGATCAAACGGCGTTTCGCCTTTGCTCACGCTACGCAGCAGTTCAACGGCCTGCTGCACGACGTAATCGTTCTCGAGGCAGCGGCGGCGGAAGATCATGCGGCAGGTTTCGATCTTCTTCGCAAGGCGCACTTCCTCTTCGCGATTGAGCAGCGGGATCGAACCCATCTGCGCGAGGTACATGCGGATGGGATCATCCACGCCCTTCGCGCTGGTTTCGGCGACGACTTCAGCAATGTCCTTGTGAATTTGAGCTTCTTCGTCGTCAAGTTCCACGGGCGGCTGTTCGCCGTCGTGCAGGGCTTTGCGAAGGTTGGCCATCTCGCCGCTGCGCTCGCCGCCCGAAACGCTCATCGCGCGGAAGAGCGAGGGAAGCACGGGCGTGGTCATGCCCGGGCCGCCCGCGTCCATGCTCAGGCGGTGCAGGCGGGCGCGCAGCTCAAGCTCGTCGATCATCTCGATGCCGAGGCGATCGACGACGACCAGGAGCTCATCAACACGCGCCGCGTCGACCATTTCGTCGGGCAGCGTGTTGTTCATCTCTTCGTAGCTCAGCCAACCGCGACGACGAGCAACCAGCAAGAGTTGCTCCACGGCAGGATGCAGATCACCGTTCACTGAAGGCCTCTCTTTCGATGTCCACCAGCAGAAATCTGACACGAGGTACACCAGAAGAAACACACTGAAGACGATTCAAGAACCGCAAGCCTATCCAAAGTTCTTCACCCGCTCATTTGCACCCATCACGAGGGCCTCGGCACCTTTCGCCGATCCGGGCCCAGCGTCTGTTGCACGTTTCGCAATAGTTTGAGTCGCTCCGCGGCCGCCGCATCGCCACCCTGTTTCAGTTCGGGCAGCGTCGCCCCCTGCGAAACGCGCAGCATCGCATCACGCCGAGCGCGGCCCAGGCACTCACGCCACATCGAGTGGACGCGATTCTGATCGCGGCTGGTCTGATCATCGAGTCGCGACATGAGGGCGATCGCCGCACTGCGGGCATCGTCATCTTCCGCGAGTTGCGAGAGCACGCGCTGCAAGTGGGGGAGTTCGCCGTCTTCGCCCAGATCGTGAATGCTCTGCGCGACGCGCTTGATGACATCGCTTTCGAACGTGATGGGAGCGATGATGTCTTTGTCCTGCTCGCTCAGCGTGGTCCACAGCGCGCCATCGCACAGCAGGCAGCCCAGCAGATGCTCTTCGAGCGTGAAGACTTGATTGGCCGCGATCACTGCCGGCTCGGGCGATTGCTCGCTATAGCTGCTCTGTCGCGCCGCTCGGCCAGCGGGCACGCTCGCTCGCACGACAGCTTCAGGCACGCCGGCGATTTGAGCGAGACGCTTTTCAATCAGCGCCTTGCGAATCGGTTCCACGTTCGCAAGACCAAGTTCCACGAGGCGCTCGATCTCAGCGACCATCGCTTTGCTGCGCGCGGCGAGGCCCGCGCCTTCAAGTCGTTCGGCGACGCGCTGGAAGCGGAAGTCGAGCAGATCGATCGCGCCAGCGAGTGCCTTGCGGAAAACGTCCGCGCCGCCTTCGCGTTTGAGCAGTTCGTCGGGGTCTTTGGCGTCCGTGAACTTGTTGAGCGAAACGATGGCGACATCGACGGGCTGGCTGAAGAAGACTTCAGCAGCGCGGTCGGCGGCGCGTTGGCCGGCTTCGTCGCCATCAAACAGCAGCAGAATGCGGTCGCACGCGAGCCGCAATTCTTTGGCGTGCTCGGGCGTCAAAGCGGTGCCCAGCGTTGCGATGGCGTTACGGAAACCAGCCTGGTGGCACGCGATGACGTCCATGTAGCCTTCGCAGATCAGCGCGGCCTTTTCCTGCTGAATGGTCCGCAGCGCGAGATCGAGCCCGTAGAGCGTTTTGCTCTTGTAGAAGACAGGCGTCTCGGGGCTGTTGAGATACTTGGGCTCGTCGTCAGGATTGATCTTGCGTGCGCCGAATGCAATCACGCGGCCTGTGCGATCCGTGATCGGGAACATGACGCGATTGCGGAACGCGTCGTAGTGGCCGCCGCTGTCGCGCTGTTTGAGCAGACCAGCCTGCGCGAGCAGGTCGTTGCCCAGCTTGTTGCCCAGCTTGTTGCCCAGCGTCATCAGAAGACCATCCCAGCGATCAGGCGCGACGCCCAGACGGAACTCTTTGATCATCTCGTCGCTGACGCCGCGTGACTTGAGAACTTCACGACCTGCGGCGCCGTGCGTTTCGTGCTTCATCACACCGACAAAGAACGCCGCAGCGGCGTTGTTCGCGGCGAAAAGGTCCTTCTTGGTGATGGCTGGTCCGTCGCCCTGATCCGCGAAGCTCTGCTGGCGAAGAGGCGTGAGTTGCACGCCCGCGCGCTCGGCGAGAAACTCCAGGCTCTCGCGGAACTCCATGCGGAGGAACTTCTGCACGAAGGTGAAGACATCGCCCGACGCGCCGCAACTGAAGCACTTGTAGAACTGCTTGTGCGGCACGACCGTCATGCTGGGCGTGCGGTCGTCGTGGAAGGGGCAGAGACCGACAAACTCGCGGCCTTTGGGCTTGAGTGAGATGTGCTCGCCGATGATGCGCACGATATCGCTGGCATCGCGCACGCGGTCAATGTCCGAGCGGTCACCAAACGCGCGTTTGCCCGCACTGGCGTTCTGTGAAGAAGATGTCCACCTCTCTGCAGGCACAAATCACCTTCGCGCATCATGCGCAAGTGACCGACAGCATCTGATCCACCACCGAGCCGATGCCCGCCTCCGGAAAATCCTATGGGCCGGAGCGCGAGCGCGTCGGCGACGCCAACCGTGGCGGCACCGACTTCCTCACCCCACAACGTACCACCGATTTGGCCCGGTGCCACCCGCGCGGGCTGATTGGTGAGTTCTCAGACGCTGGCGGGCCCGTATGTGCCGCCCGGCCAACGATTACGCCGCATGAAACGCGTCCGGGTTCGCTTTGTCGGTCGGGTGCAGGGCGTGGGTTTCCGCGCCACTTGCCGTTCGCTCGCGTCGGGCCGGCCCGTGACGGGCTGGGTTCGCAATGAGCATGACGGCTCAGTGCTCATGGAAACGCAGGGCACGGCGACGGCGGTGGCGGAATTCCTCCAGGCGATCCGCGAACGCATGTCGCGCAACATCGAGCAGATGGATGTCGCCGACGTGCAAGTGGCCGCAGGCGAATCCGAATTTTGCATCACGCGATAGCGTGGCGGTC
>DATGWV010000046.1:0-10672 GCA_035299305.1 Phycisphaerales bacterium
GACGATTGAGTACTTCAAGAAGGCCGGCGTGCGGGTCGTCAACATGAGCTGGGGTGGCAGCGTGAAGGACATCGAAGGCGCTCTGGAAATGAAGGGCGTGGGCGACAGCCCTGAGGCCCGCGCGAAGCTCGCTCGTGAAATCTTCGATATCGGCAAGACCGCTCTCGAAAACGCGATGAAGAACGCGCCCGAGATTCTGTTCGTCGCCGCCGCTGGCAACAGCGATAACGACAACCAGTTCAGCGAGATGATTCCCAGCGGCCTCAACGTGCCCAACATGGTCACCGTCGGCGCCATCGACAGTAGCGGCAAGCCCACCGACTTCACCACCTTCGGCAAGAACGTCGTGCTCTACGCCAATGGCTTTGAAGTTGACAGCTACGTGCCGGGCGGCGAACGCATGAAGTTCAGCGGCACCAGCATGGCCAGCCCCAACGTCGCCAACCTCGCCGGCAAGATCGTCGCCCTGAACCCCAAGCTCAGCCCCACGGAAATCGTGGAAGCCATGAAGCGCACGGGTGACCCGCTGGAAGGCCACGAAGGCCGCATCATCATCAACCCCAAGCGCGCCATCGGCGTGCTGCGCAGCGGCAAGTGATCGGCGCACATAACCAGCGTCCCTCCAACACCCGCCACGTCGTGGCGGGTGTTTTCTTTGCGCTTCGTGCTGCGCACGCACCTCCCTGCGGCCTCGTACCCACGCCCGCGTTCTTTCTGCTACGCTGTGCCATCTATGGCCGCGCATTCCAATCGCAACAACGTGCTCGCCGGGCTGTTTGTGATCGCTTCCATCGTGCTGGGCGTGGGCGTTGCCTTCATGCTCACCGATCGCGGACCAGGGGCGGGCGGCATGCCGTTCTTCATTCGATTCTCCATCGATGATGGCGCGGCGGGCCTCCAACGCGGCTCGCCCGTGCTGCTGGGCGGCGTGCAAGTGGGCCGCGTCAAGAGCGTCGCGTTTGAAACCACGTCCGCAGGCGAAGCCACGGGCATCAAGGTTGAAGTTGAGGTGCGTCCTGATCTGGTCATTCAGGAAGACGCTGGCATCTACCTCGAGAAGCCGCTGCTGGGCACGCTTAGCAGCATCAACATCGCCAGCGTGGGCGCGGGCGCCATCGCGCAGCCGCAAGGCGCGAGCGCCCGCATCGAGAAGGGCGACATCGTGATGGCGGGCATCGCGCCGCCGGGCTTCCTTGCGCAGGCGGGCTTCGGCCCCGAGCAGGTGCAGCAGTTGCAAAACACGCTGAAAAGCCTCGAAAAGAGCGTGGCCAACGTCGAGCAGTTGATCGACAAGAGTTCGCCCGAAGTGACGACGGCGGTCGGCGACATCCGCGCCACTATCTCGCAGGCCCGCGCCAGTTTCAGCGAGTGGGACGCGAGCCTCAAGCGCACGCTCGCCAGCGCCGAAGCATCGGCACGCGAGATCGACGCAGCCACCAACCAAGCTGAAGACCTCATCACAGAGGCGAGAGCCGCTGTCGCGAGCGGCAAAGCCCTGCTCGATGACGCCCGCACTATCGTCAACGACAATCGCAAACGCATTGAAGAGATCATCGCCAACGTCAACGACGCGACCGGCAAGATCAACACCGAAACCGTCACGCTGCTCAACGATGCGCTGCGCGACGCGCGCAGCGCGATGGCTCAGGCCCAGCAGTCCCTCGCCGACGTCAACAACCTCATCACGGAGCAGCGGCCCAACATTCGCGCGGGGATGGCCAACTTCCGCCTGACCGCCGAGCAACTCAAGCTCACGGCTGTTGAAGTGCGCAGCCAGCCCTGGCGCCTGCTGCACCAGCCCACCAACAAAGAGCTGTCGAGCCAGGTCATCTACGACGCAACGCGCAGCTACGCCGAAGCGGCGAGCAACGTGCGAGCGGCTGCTGAAACGCTCAGCGAACTCTCGCTGCGTCCCAACGCGATGAACGATGCGGAATTGACGCGGAAACTGGGCGAAGTGGGGCAGGAACTCGTCAAGAGCATGCAGGAGTTTCGTCAGGCCGAAGACGGTTTGCTCGACAAGCTCATCGAGCAAAAGTGATCGCGCGCCTGCGGCACGCGCATGCTGGCGCTTGAGGGATCGGAGGGGCAGTGGCCGACAGCGCGGAATCAACCAATGCCGCTGGCAAAGGGCCCTTGAGCAAGCCCAAGCGGTTCGTGTGGCCGCCCGCGCTGCGCGAGTGGAATCGCGACGACGCAAACGAAAGTTCCGCCGCGCAGCCAGATGAAGTGGGGGAGCACGCTCGCGCAGATTCCAGAGACGCATCCGCATCAACGCCTATCGGCTGGTGGGAACACATCGAACGCACGTACCTCGGCGTCACCAGCATGCCTTGGCAACGCCGGGTGAACGTCGCGGGCTTCGCCGCCGACAGCACCGATGCATGGTGCTTCCGCTGCGGCCGCAGCGTGGGCGCGTACGAAGTCGTGACCGAAGGCCCCGACGCGGGCTGCAAAGGCTGCCGAGGCTCCCGCCTGCCGTGGCGACGCGTCGTGCGTCTCGCGACGTACCGCGGCGTCTTGCGCACCGCGATACTTGAAATCAAGAACTCTGCCTTCCGTGCCCTCGCAACCGACGTCGGACGCGACCTTGGCACCCAGCTCACCACTTGCCTCGCCTACGAAGGCCTGACGCCCGCCGATGCCTTGCTCGTGCCCGTGCCCACATCGATGTGGCGCAGGCTCCGCCGCGGCGTCGATCATCCGCTCGCCATCGCTCGCGGCGTGCGAGCCCAAACCGGCATGCCTATCGAGCAACTGCTCGCCCGGCAGCACCGTCCCATGCAAACGGGTTCGACGCTCGAGACCCGCCGGAAGAACGTCGCTGGTTCCATGCACATCGCCTGGCGTTGGCAGCAGGAGAGTCTGCCGGCTCCCAAGGTGGTCGTGCTGCTCGACGACGTCATGACCACCGGAGCGACTATGCGCGAAGCCGCCCGCGTCCTGCGCGACGCGTGGAAGACTCAGGCCCGACCGGAAGACCAAACCACCACGCCCGAGATTTGGATCGCCGTGCTGGGCGTGACGCCCGAGAAGGCGGAACCCGCTGAAAAAGACGGGGTATGATGGGGAGTTGGGCGGCTTTGTGCGAACTTTGTCCGAACAAACGGGCAAGGGACGCGACGGAGCCCGTCCCGAGCGGGTTTTGGATGAAAATCAGACACAAAGCGCACGACGAAAATTCGAGCGCAACACACGGGAAAACGAGCACTTGCGCGAAGGAAAGCAAAAAGTCAGTGGGTGCGCGGCTTGACGGCGGCTGGAGGGTTTCGTATGCTTCCCTCCCCGCTGAATGACAGCGACGACGCGAGTCGAAAGGCTTGCTGAAGTACTGTCGGCAAACGGGCTGATCTTTGAAAAGTAAACAGTTGGGAATGTCGCACGAGAGTGTGCTTCCGCGAGCGGCCTGTTAGCACGGGCACCTGATCGACCAGCAGGCTCGCGGTTAGATCCACACAACGCATCTTCACGCCGTACAACGTGGCACTCATCTTCACAGATGGGGAATGATGCGGGTCGCAAGCAAAACCTCACAACTTTGCTTGGGTTCACTCAGTGCAACGCGTCGCGAACGTCAAACATTCGCGATGCGATGAGTAAGCCAAATCACTCTGGATCAGCCATCCAGAGTCAACAAATGGTCAAGTCGAGGCTCCCCGCCTCGATGCGATAGTTTGTTGCTGACCGCCGTAGTGCTCGCCTGAAAGGGTGGAGGCTGCGGTTAACATGGTCTTCTTCTTTGTATTCTTCACGACTTCGGTCGTGATAAACAGAAAATCAATTGAAGAGTTTGATCATGGCTCAGATTGAACGCTGGCGGCATGGCTAAAACATGCAAGTCGCACGGGCCCGCAAGGGTAAGTGGCGAAAGGGTTAGTAATGCGATCGAACGTACCCCGAGGTGGAGGATAGCCGTGGGAAACTGCGGGTAATACTTCATGATCTCCTAGGAGCAAAGCTTTGGCGCCTTGGGAGCGGCGATCGTCCTATCAGGTAGTTGGTGGGGTAAAGGCCTACCAAGCCGAAGACGGGTAGCGGGTGTGAGAGCACGGCCCGCAACATCGGAACTGAGACACTGTCCGGACTCCTACGGGAGGCTGCAGTAACGAATCTTCCGCAATGGGCGCAAGCCTGACGGAGCAATGCCGCGTGTAGGATGAAGCGTCTCTGACGTGTAAACTACTGTCAGGGGTCGGAACCAATGATTGACCCCAAAGGAAGTGGCGACTAACTCTGTGCCAGCAGTCGCGGTAATACAGAGGCCACAAGCGTTAGTCGGAATCACTGGGCTTAAAGGGTGCGTAGGTGGGCTTGCAAGCGTTTTGTGAAAGCCCGTAGCTCAACTACGGAACAGCAGAGCGAACTGCAAGTCTTGAGGCAGGTAAGGGCCGGAAGAACAAACGGTGGAGCGGTGAAATGCGTAGATATCGTTTGGAATGCCGATGGGGAAGCCGTCCGGCTGGGCCTGTCCTGACACTGAGGCACGAAAGCGTGGGGAGCAAACAGGATTAGATACCCTGGTAGTCCACGCCGTAAACGATGTATGCTAGACTGGTGCGGTTTTGACGCCGTATCAGTCGTAGGAAAACCGATAAGCATACCGCCTGGGGAGTACGGTCGCAAGGCTAAAACTCAAATGAATTGACGGGGGCTCACACAAGCGGTGGAGCATGTTGCTTAATTCGAGGCAACGCGAAGAACCTTACCTGGGTTTGACATGCTGGGATCAACTCTATGAAAGTAGAGCCACAGTCGCAAGACCGGAACCAGCACAGGTGCTGCATGGCTGTCGTCAGCTCGTGCTGTGAGGTGTCAGGTTAAGTCCTTTAACGAGCGCAACCCCTGTCGTTAGTTGCTCGGCGCAAGCCAGTACTCTAGCGAGACTGCCGGTGTCAAACCGGAGGAAGGTGGGGATGACGTCAAGTCCGCATGGCCCTTACATCCAGGGTTGCAAACGTGCTACAATGGCGTATACAGAGCGAAGCAAGATCGCGAGATGGAGCAAATCGCAAAAAGTACGCCCCAGTTCGGATTGTAGGCTGAAATTCGCCTGCATGAAGTCGGAATCGCTAGTAATCGGAGATCAGCTACGCTCCGGTGAATGTGTTCCTGAGCCTTGTACACACCGCCCGTCACGTCATGGGAGCCTGGAGTGCCCAAAGTCGCCACGATTCAGTGGTGCCTACGGCAAGACAGGTGACTGGGACGAAGTCGTAACAAGGTAGCCGTAGGAGAACCTGCGGCTGGATCACCTCCTTTCTAAGGGATCTCCTTAGACTGGCATATCCAAAACTAGTGTTCGGATACGTGGTGAGAACCACAGCCAGGAAAGTCATCACTCTCTCGTCTGTATCACAGAATTCTGTTCGCAGATAGTCGTTCGGTAACGTTCGACAAAGCGACTCCCAACTGTTTTCTTGCATAACACGCGCAAGCGTCGAAACAACCACCGTCAGGTGGTTGTTGTCGTTTTGCTCCGCTGGATTGGTCTTGGGAATCTTGTCGCCCAAAGTGTCAATCGTTTGCATGCGGCATCCCATCTATCTTTCACGTATGCTCCCCGAGCGACCAGAATCTAGCTCGCTTCCCTCTCTGGCTATACGCGAACTCAAGAGCATCCACGCGGCAGTTCGGGAGAGCCTTGAACTTCCGAACGACGCTCCGGTCGGTCAGGCTGAGTTTGCGAGAGTGACAAAACTCGTGCTCGGGGATGACCCGATCTCTGATGCGGCTCTGGCTTGGCTTGCATCGGAGCATTCGCCGTTCCGCGCTGTGAACATACTTTACCTGTGGGATACACGAATCACCGACCGAGGGACGTGTTCTCTTGCAGAAAGGAACTCAGCTCTTGTCAATATGCACACGTTGTGTTTGGACGGAACGAAGATAACGTCTGCCGGGATCGCGGCCCTCGCGGCCATTGACTCGCCGCTGATTGCGCTCGAGACGTTGCTGGCTGGCTCAACAAAGATCACAGATGCAGCTTTGGCGAGTCTAGCATCCCCTCATTCCCCGCTGAAATCGATCACCGGCCTGAGTTTCAGCGACACGAAGGTCACAGACCAAGGGCTCGCATACTTGGCGGCAAAGGATTCATGCTTGGGTCTGCTGATCGGACTAAGTCTCTCGCACACAAAGATCACCGATGCAGGAATCGCCTACCTCGTCGCGGAGAACTCGCCGATCACAGAGCTCAAAGAAATATGGATTGAAGGAACGAAGGTTACAGACGCGGGCGTTGAGTTGCTGCGATCTCGATTTCCCGGTATCAGCATTAACCCTGAAGTTCTGTGATTTGTTCGTCTGAAGCATCAGATTGAACTGTGCTCCCAACCGTCGATTCCAATTCTCGTTGTGAGCGCACCGCAGTCGTGGATGTCCCATGAAAACTGCGTGCGAGGTTCACGCCTTCGGCGCATCTGGCCGCGTCAATCCGCGTCGTTTCGCATGCCGGATGATCTGCCCCGTGCCCAGATACACCACGTCTTCCGCCACCGCCGCCATCAGGTCGCCCACGCGTTCAAGCTCGCGGCTTGCGCGATAGACCAGCAGCCCGATCGTGATGGCGTCGTCGGTGCGGCCGAGGCTCTTGACCAGTTCCTGCACTTCCTCAAACAGCCGGCGATCAAGCTGATCGATCACCTGGTCGCTGCTCACGATGCGCTGCGCCGCTTCGATGTCTTCATCCAGCACCGCACGCAGCAGTGCATGGCAAATCTGCGGCACGCGATCACTCAGCTCAACCAGCGCCGTCGGCAGCCGCAGCGGCCGCGTGCCGGGAAGTTCCGCCAGCCGCGTCACCACCTTCGCGATCGAGCTCGCATGATCCGCCACGCGTTCCATGTCGGCGTTGACACGCAGGCAAAACGCAACGGTGCGGAAATCACGCCCATACGGATGATGCAGCGCGAGCACTTCGTAGGCTTCCTGTTCAATCGCCACTTCTTCGATATCAACTTGATCGTCGGTGCGCCGCACTTGCTTGGCGGCTTCGACGTCCAGCGACTTCAGCGCCGCCAGCGCGCCTTCCAGCATCGCCACCGCCGTCGATCCCTCGCGCACCACGCGCCGCTTGAGGCCCGACACGCGCCGCTCCGTGCTGTCCACAATGGGCGACCTGCCCCGAGGTTCGTAAGGCAGTCCCGCATCCGTTCGGTCTTCCGTGGCCATGTCGTCAGTGTCCTCGCGTCGCACGCTCCGCGTGCACGTGTGCGTCGGCAGCCTCGCTCGCACGGACGCGGGCTTCCCTCGTACGAAGCGTAGCAGACGAACACCCGCCAAGCGGCCCACCCAGCTCACACGCTTCTCGCGCGTCACTTCGGCAGCGCCGACTGAATCAACGCGTCCAGCGTCTGCTCCAGATACTCCGCACGCGCCTTGCTGCTGGCTCGCTGCGAACCAGGCGGCGGCGACAAACCAACGCCGCCCCACACCACCTTGCCATCCGGCCCGATCACATAAAACGTCGGCAGCCCGCGCACCTTGAAAGCATCGCTCACCGCGTCCGCCTCAAGCAGCAATTGATACGTGTACCCGTTCTCTTTCTTGAACGCCACGGGATCGCCACCCTCAGGCCCTTCGGCGTTCATGCCCACAATCGCGACCGGTTGATCCTTGTACTTCTCATGCAGCCGCTGCAGCGCGGGCATCGCGGTCTTGCAGGGCCCGCACCACGTCGCCCAGAAATCCAGCACCAGCACCTTACCCTTGTAGTCCGCCAGCGTTTTCTTGCCGCCATCAGGCGTCGCGAGCGAAAAGTCCGGCGCAGCCTCGCCAGGCCGCAGCACGTTCGGATCACTCCGCCACGTCACGCCCTCGGGCAGTGGAGGAGCGTTCTTCTCGGCTTCCTTCTGCGCTTCGCGAGCCGCTCGCCGCGCGTCACGATCCGCTGCGCGCACACGCCATCCTTCGGGCACATCCAGCGTGAACTGCCGCAGCGTCGCGTCGGCGTTGATCGCGAAGTTGCTCATTTCCAGCGCACGGCCCGCCAGCAGCGTGCCATCGCCCGCGAGCCGCAACCGCTCGATGCGCCGTGGCAAATGATCGCCCTTGCTCACAAACAAACGCACGACCGATGCCGGCGTCCCCTTCGCATCACCCGCGACCGCAGCCGCGTCCGCTTCATCAGTGCCGGCATCGGGCACCACAATCCGCAGCACCTCGCGCGGCTCGCCCTGCACGGTCTCGGCCGCTTCCAGCGTGACGCTCGTCACTTTCGCGAACGGTTCATCCGCGAGCACTTCCCACGCAAATGGATGCCGCACCGACTGCCCCGAGAAGAAAATCTGCAGGTCTTCCGTCTTCTCCAGCGAGCGCTCGATGATGACCTTGTCGCGATCGCGCATCGCGCGAGCCGACAACCCGTCATATGCCACGGTGAAGTTCGTTTTCTCGTCCTTGCTGTTTACGTTCTCGCCGCTCGCGAACACCTTCCATCCGCCCGCATCCGCACGCGCCGCGCTCACCTCGCCCGTGCTGATCGTCGCGCCGCCCTTCATGTCCGTCACGACCGCGCCATAGCTGAGCGAACGTGTGTTCTTGATTGCCTCGCGCACCTTCGCCAGCAACTCCGTCGCCGCGGTGTCAGTCGCCGCCGCTGCAGGTGCCGGCGCAGGTGTCGCCGCCGGCTGCGCCAACACGCCGCCCGCCGCCCCCGCGCCGCCCGCCGCCACCACCAGCCAGTACGCCGAAACCACCACGCTACGACCAAACTGCGTCATAAAACCTCCAAAGCACCCTTGTGGGACGCACGAAACGCTCTGGCGTTACGCCTCTCATTTCACTCGCGTTCTCACCACAGAACAAACGCCGCGAATCCCGGCGTCTTGCAACCTGCCCACGCAATCTCGCCCACCGCGTTCTCGCACCAACGCGAATGCACGAGCGTCTACCGCTTGCTCGCCAACCACCGATTCACCCGCTCCTCAAGCACCGGCATAGGCAGTGCACCGCCCAGCAGAATCACATCATGAAACTCGCGCACGTCAAACTTCTCGCCCAGTTGCTCCTGCGCCCGTGCCCGCAGTTCCAGAATCTTCAACTGCCCGATCTTGTACGCACACGCCTGTCCGGGCCATCCGATATACCGATCCACCTCGCTCGCCGCGTCATGCTCCGTGATCGCCGTGTTCTCAAGCAGATACGCAATCGCCTTCTCGCGCGGCCAGTCAAACGCGTGCAGCCCCGTATCCACCACCAGTCGGCACGCACGCCACAACTCATCGCTCAACCGCCCCACATTATCCAGCGGCTCGGCATACAACCCGCGCTGACTCGCCGCCAGCGTCGCGGGTTTCAGTGCATTGCCAATCTCTCCGCCCGCCATTTCAAGCCCCAGCCGTTCGCTGTAGAGGGCCCATCCCTCCACAAACGCCGTGTATCCCAGTTGCGTGCGGAACTGATGCACGCCTTCCAGCTCATCCGCCAGTGCGATCTGAAAGTGATGTCCCGGCACCGCCTCGTGAATCGTGAGACTGATCGCCGCATACTTGGGACGTTGGCGCAGGTTCGTGGTGTTCACCATGAAGTACCCCGCTGTGCCCGATCGCACTGACCCGTTGTAGTAATACGCCGCGGGACTCGTGCGCGCCGCAAATCGCGGAATCTCGCGCACACCATACGGATTGCGAGGCAACGTGCCAAACAGCCGCGGCAGTTCCGGATCAATCCGCTTCGCGATCACGCGGTAATCGCGCATCATCGTCTCGCCATCTTGCCAGTAGCTGCTGTCCAATCCGCGGTAATGCTCAATGAACGCCTTGAACAGCGCATCATCGCTCAACCCCTTTCCCAGCGTCTCATCAAAGTCCGTCTCGCGCATCGTCGCGACCATTTCGCGCCGCAAGCTCGCGACTTCGCGCAGCCCGATGTCATGTATCTGCTGCGCCGTCAAGTCCGTCGTCGTGTGACTCTTGAGCGCGATCTCATACGCACGCAGACCATCCACACCCTGCGAAATCCCCACACTCTCGCGACACCCCGGGATGTACTCCTTCTCGAGGAACTCCGCAAACGCCTCGAACGCCGGGACGATTCCATCCGCAATCGCCTTCCGCGCCCGCGCCGCCAGCGCATCGCCCGCGTCACTCACCGCAAACGGCTTGTAGAACGGACTCTTGCTCACATCCGCGCGAATCTCCGCGCTCGCCTGCTCGCGAGCCTGCGCCGCGCTGCGACGCAGTAAAATCTTCGGCGGCACGCGCCCCGCCTTCAGCCCCAGCCGCATCTGCTCCGTGATCTGCGCAAGCTGCGTCGGCAGCGCTTCCAGCCGCTGCACATACCCCTCGCGCTGCACACTCGTCCGCAAAGGCAACCGATCCGCCATCTGCGGCAGCCAGATATGAGGCCCGCCCAGCGAGTCCACCGGCATCTGCTCCGGATGCAGCGTCGCTCTCTCGAGGCTCAATGAAATCTCGTACGCGAGCAGGCTTGCATCCAGCGCATCCTGCTCACTCAACGTTGTCCGATCAATCGCGTTCAATCGCGCCAGCCGGTCCTGCAGTTCCTTCGTGCGCCGCGCCGTCGCCGCCGGACTCTCGTCACTCAGCAGCCCCGCGTACGCGTCGTTCCCGCGCATGCTCGCTTCCACCGGGTTCTCGCGCTGGCCCCACGCATCATGCTCATCCAAAATCGCCACCAGCTGCGCATTCCGCTCCGTCGCCGCCGCTAAGCG
>DATGWV010000047.1:0-7422 GCA_035299305.1 Phycisphaerales bacterium
CCACCACCCTCGCCACAGGCGTCCCAATCGTCGGCTCAATCAGCTCCACCACACCAGTTGTCGCCGCGCCGGCCGCGTCCATCTGCTGCACCGTCGCGGTGTACCGCAACGTACATCCCGGCCCGGCATCCGCCGTCATCTCGGCCTTGCTCACCTTCGCGAGAATGACTTTCTCTTTGAACCCCTCGGCGTGCCCCACCAAAATCCCCGCGCTCTGCGCCATTCCCTCGACAATCAAACTCATCGGCATGACCGGCAACGCAGGCAGCGAGCCGCTTGCCGGAAAATGGTCATGCAGATGCTCCTCCGCCAATGACACATGCTTCACCGCCACCAACCTCTGGCGGGGCACGAGCTCGACAACACGATCAATCCACATCCAACGCATAGGTAGGCACTAGGGACGAGGCACTGGGCACTAGGGTCAAGACACGAGGCAGAAGGCACTCGGCATCGGGCATCAACACAGGTCATGCGGCACGCGGCACATCCAACCGCCAACTCTTGCCTTGACCCTAATGCCTAATCCCTAATCCCTACTGCCTACTTCTTCAACTTCTGCTCGATGAACTTCACCAGCGTCTCCACCGTGAACAATTCGCCCACCTTCGCCAGCTGCGGGTCCTTCTCAAAGTTCGAAAAGTCCACGTGCGGCATGCGGGCCTTGATGCTCGCCAGCCCCTCAGGCGTGATCTTCCCGTTCTGCACGAACTTGGGGTCCTGGGCCCCGCCCTCAGGGAACAACTCGCCCTGCGCGATCTTGATCCCAAACGCCTGCTCGATCTTGAACACGATATCAAGGAAGTCGATCGACTCGGCCCCCAGATCCTTGGTCAAAACGCTGCCCATCGTCACTTCATCCTCGTCCACCGCCAACGCGTCCACGAGAATGGCCTGCACCTTCTTGAAAATGTCGTCACGAGTCATAGTTGCGGCATGATAGCGGGGAAAACTCAACAGGCTTCCATCGCAGCGCAAACGCACCTTAGTGGTGGCGTGACCATACAACGACTTCACGGTCGAGGCGGACGCCGAAGCGGTCGTGGACGCGGGCGGTGACGATGTCCATGAGGGCGATGACATCGCGGGCTTTGCCGAAGGATTTGTCATCGACGACGAGGAAGTTGCCGTGGAGATCACTCACGCGCGCGGTTTGGTGACGCAGGCCTTTGAGGCCCGCGCGGTCGATGAGCAGGCCTGCGCTGACGCGTTTGCCAGCTTCGCCGATGCCTTCGATGGCGTGGGGAAGCGTCGGGTTTTTGAAGCAACAGCCGGCGCTGTTGGCGCTCATGGGCTGGACGCGGAGCTTGTAGTCGTTGATTTCCTTCTTGCGGGCTTCGAGCGCGGCGGCATCACCCGGCGTCAGTCGCAGGTCGGCGGCGGTAACGATGAGATGCGTCAAGCCGCTGTGGCGGTAGGAGAAGTTGATATCGCCGCGCTCAAGGACGACCTCACGGCCTGCGCGGTCGAGGGCGTAGACGCGTTCGATGACGTCGGCGATCTGGCCGAATGCGCCGCCGGCGTTCATGACGATCGCGCCGCCCAGCGTGGCGGGGACACCTGCGAGCACTTCGAGGCCGCCAAGGCCTGAGCGGATCGTGGTGTTCATGAGTTTGAAGATGTGCACACCGGCGCCGGCGCGGACGAGGCCTTTTTCGGCGTCCATTACTTCGATCTTCGCGAGGGCCGGGGCGTCGAGGGAGACGACGAGGTCGTTGATGCCGTCGTCGTCTACGAGGAGATTTGCGCCGTCGCCTAGCACGCGTAGAGCGGGATCGATCGCGAGGCAGGTGCGAAGATCGTCCGCGGTTCGCGGCTTGGCGAAGCGAGCGGCGCTGCCGCCAATGCCGAACCAGGTTTTGATCGGCGCGGCGTGGGTGATGAAGTCAGGGAGCGTCGCGGTTGCCACAGTCGCCTCCGTTTACGCGTCGAGATAACCCTTGGCGACCTGCCAGACGGGGCCTGCGCCCATGGCGACGACAACGTCGCCCGCGCGGGCCTTGTGCTGGAGATGATCGACGATGGCTTCAAAGGGATAGAGGTGCATCGCCTTCACGCCCTTTTCGAGCAGGCGATCGACGAGGTCGTTGGCGGTCACTTTCTGCTTTTCTTCCTGGCTGTCGCGCACGAAGTAGATGTGCGGAACCAAGACGATGTCAGCGTGACCGAAGCTGTTGGCGAATTCTTCGAGCAGGTGGCGCGTGCGGCTGTGCTGGTGGGGCTGGAAGACGCAGATGAGGCGGCCGCCGCGATCTTCGGGGCGTTCGCTTTCACGTAGCGCGCGGAGCGTGCAGTCCACTTCGGTGGGGTGGTGGCCGTAGTCATCGAAGACGCGCACCACGCCGCTGCCGACCGGCTTTTCGCCCAGCAACTGCATGCGGCGATCGACGCCGCGGAAGTGGGCGAGGCTCTTGGCGGCGATGAGCGGATCGGCACCGGCGAAGGTTGCGAGAACCAGCGCGGCACAGGCGTTGAAGGCCATGTGGCTGCCGGGAATCATGTTGGTCCAGCGAGCGATGGTTTCGCGGCCGTGCGAAAGAGCGACAGCGCGAGTCGCTGGATCGAACTGCACGACATAGTCAGCCTCGGGCGAGAAGCCGATGGTGTGGACTTCGCAGTTAAGGCCTCGCGTGACTTCGCGGCGGTGCGCGCCGTCGTGGGCGATGAGCAGCTTACCGCCGCTGGCTGCGTCGGGCAGCAGCTTGGCGAACTCGTGGAAGCTCTCGATGACAGCTTCGAGCGTGCCGTAGCAATCGAGGTGATCGGCTTCGATGGAGCTGATGTAGCCGATGGTCGGGCGGTAGTTGTGGAAGCTGCGGTTGTACTCGCAGGCTTCGGCAACGAGCAGGCCGGGCTTGCCTTCGAGGCCGCCAGTTGGAATCTTCGCGTGGCCCAGGCGGAAACCAACGGTTTGCTCGTTGGTGCTGTTGAGCGTGCCTTTGACAAGTTGCGGCGAAGTCGCGCCGACGATGACGGTGGGCTCAAGGCTTGCGTCGGTCAGGGCGCACCCGGTCATCGCGGTCGTCGTGCTCTTGCCGTGCGTGCCGGCAATGCAGATGCTGGTGCGGCCTTGCATGCACTTGCCCAGCGCTTCGGCGTAGAGCAGCGCGGGCACGCCGCGACGCTCGGCTTCGAGCATCTGCGGATGATCGGGGCGGACGGCGGCGCTGGCGATGACGAGATCGCACGCGTCGGGCAGCCACGCTTTGGACTGGTCGAAGGTGATGGCGATCTTCTCGCTCGCGAGCGAGTCGGTGGCTTCGCTGGGGGAGTTGTCGCTGCCGCTGACGATGGCGCCGCGGCTCTTGAGCATGCGAGCGAGGCCCGACATGCCCGAGCCGCCGATGCCGATGAGATAGACGTGCTTCATGAGCACTTCAAAGTCGTCGGCGGGATGGGGGGGCTGAGCGGAGGCGACGAGCCGCAGATGAGCGGCGTCGGACGTGGAAGAGTGCGGGATGGCGGTCACAGTGCGTCCTTGCAGCAGTGTGGAAGAAGCGTGAGGTGGCGGGCACGTCGAGCGAACGAATCAGACAAACAAGCTCGACGACGTGTCGCGGTTGCAGCCGCGCGATCCCTCGCTCACGGCGTGCGTGTGACGCATCGCTCACTCGCTCATCAGCGGCACTGTATCGGTTTTCGAGGCCCGAATGGCCCACTCGCGCGAGATGTTTCGTTGGGAAGATGTCAGCGCGGGCCCGAGCCCGCGGGCGGGTTGCCGAAAAGCGGGTTGGCGGCCTTCTCGCGCTGGCGAGTCGGGGCGGGCTGGGTCGCGGGCTGGTCGGTGGTGCCTTCGGCGGGAGCGGGGGTGAAGAGCGTGGTTCGGTTGGCGTTCGCGCGGAGTTTTTCCATCGCGGCCATCTCTTCGGGGCTGAGGCGGTGCTGACTGGTGCCAAAGACGCGTGGGCCCAGAAAGATGCCGGCGGCCATGCACAGCACGCACGCGACGGCGATGCCCGCGATGCGCCAGCCTTTGCCGGTTTCGCTGCTGGTGTCGGGCAGGTGCATGTACTTCACGCGTTCGAGCTGTTCGCCCGCGCCTTCTTTGGCGGAGCGGACGGTGTTGGCCACGGCATCGCGCACGCCACGGAGCTGGTCGCCGCCGCTGCGGCGCGTCTTGAACGACCAGATGCGGTCGTCGATCCATCGGCCCACGTTGGCGAAGCGTTCCTCAAAAGACATGGCGGCAGCCTGTGCTAGGCGGAATAAAGCGTCAGGGCAGGTCGCGCCCGCGAATGCCATCGCGGGTCGCGAAGAACCAGAGAGGGTATTCGTTGTCGAGCGTGGCTTCGCCGCCCACGGCGGGATTGCCCACTGCACCGACGGGCTGGGGCGAGCGCGGCGCGATGAGTGGCGGGCCGTCGGGAGCGCGCAGCGTGCCGAGCGGTTCGAGGGGCTGGCCATCGGCGGCGGCGGCGCGGAGCAGGAGCTCCTGCATGTTGACGTTGGTCACGCTGCCGTCGCCAGTCGCGGCGTTGATGCGAGCCCGCGGGCTGTTCCACGCGGGGGCCATGTTCTCGGTGTTGGGCGGCGGATCGATGATGCTGCGGCGGGTCTGGCGGAAATCCATGCGTTCCCACAGCATCACTTTGCGATCAGGCAATGTCATCGATGCGACGCTGGCGGCGGAGAGTTGTCCGGCGTCCATGTCGCCGCGATCGTTGCCCGTGTAGCGCGACGGGCTGCACCAGAATGTGGGCGAGAGCAGAAAGCTGCTGGGCCAGAGCATGTGGCCTTCGCGCGTTTCCTGACGCTCGGCCAGCGTGCTGCGCAGCGATTGCAGGGGCACATCGGCGGGCGAGAACTGCTCGACGTTGAGCGTGGGGCCGCCGTCGATCTTGCTCATGTAGCTGTACCAGTAGTACGCGAAGCTCTCGGTCTCAAACTGCGGATCGACGTTGCTGAAGTCCCACGCGACGGTCTCTTCGGGCGTGCGGCCGCGCGCGACGACATCGCTCCAGGCCCAATCGCCGGCGGCGTCGCTGCTCCAGTCGGCCTTGAAGGGCATGAGAAACTGGCCGTTGTAGTTGTTGGTGTAGATGAACATGACCTGCGAGAGCGAACGCATGTTGGCGACGCCCAGCGTGGCCCGCGCGGTGCGGCGCGCGCCAGCGAGCGTGGGCAGCAGGATGGACATGAGCAGGGCGATGATGCCGATGACGACGAGGAGTTCGATGAGGGTGAAGGCACGAAGTGCCGAGGCACGAAGTCCAAAGGCACGAAGCCCGAAGGCACGGGGGCACGAGGGCACGGAGGCACGGAGGGGCGTTGGGCGCGGAGTTTCAGCGATTGGGTGCTGCATGTGAAGGAGGGGCTGCGGGCTCAACGTTTGGGGTGGTCGGTCATTGCTCAGGGTTGTACCGCCGGGACGGCGCGGGCGTTGCAATTCTAACAGAAAACGCCGAGGGATGCGGCGGCGGAATCCCCGATCGGGTAGAGTGTGGGGCGATGATTGTGACGTCCGACAAGCCTTGGCGGCGGCACCATCGCACGGCGTGGCGGTGGGTGCTTGCAGCGGTGGTGGTCGCGGCCGTTATCACGGCGGGGCGGTGGTGTTGGTATTTTGGGCCGTCGGTGGTTGCGAGGCCGCCGGCGCTGCCGGGGAAGATTGTCAGCTTGGAGTGTGGAGCCGGTCTTGATTGGCGCGACTTTCCGACGAGCTTTGAGCGAGTCGCAGTGCTTAGTTTCGCTCCGCTTTCGTCAACTTCACGCGTCGCAGTGTTGACGGAGTTCTTTAGCAATTTTTACCCATCGGTGTCTCGCACGGTTGAACCAGCACGCTCACGCATCTTGGCCGACATTGATCGCGGCTTGCTCGATGGCGTTCCAACGCCATCGGGGGTGGTGTACAACGAGTTACGCGGCAACAGTCGATTCCTTCACTTCCACCTCGATCCGCCGCTGACGGCGCATTCACGAGGTCAGCTTGATTGGGAGGGCGTCATCTTGCTCGCACGGCTCGCCGACGGGCAGCGTGTGTGGGTGCTGGAAATCGCCCGGCCGGTGTATCCGACGGATATGCAGTTGGAGGATCGGTACCGCCATCGCCAGATTCTCATCTTTGACGAACAACTCGGCAAAGTGCTCGCACGCAGCGGCTGGTACGAAGACCTGTGGAACACGACGTTCCGGCCCACGGCACGAGCGTTCTTCACCACCTTCGCCATCGCGCTGCTCGTCGCGACGGTGCCAATCGTTCTCGCCCTTCGCCGGGCAAGCGTGGTGCGTCGGCGGTTTCTCGCCCGCCGATGCATCGCGTGCGATTACAACTTCGCGGGGCATGGTGATGGGTTGCTGACGTGTCCGGAGTGCGGGCAGGTGCAATGGCCGGTGGATATGCAGGCGGGTAGCGCATGATCGTCACGTCGGACAAACCGTGGCGGCGGCACTTCCGACGGGGCTGGTGGCTCCTGGGCGGTGCGGTGCTGCTGGCTGCGATCATCGTTGCGGCGGAGTGGCTGTGGTGGTTTGGCGGCTCGTTGTTTGTCTCGGTTCCCACATTGCCCGGCAAGGTGGTCGCCATCGAGCGTGCAGCTGAGACAAGCTGGTCATTCGCACTCGGGCCTGATCCGCAGAGTCTCGATGTGAGGCTCGACCGAGGTGTGACCGCCGCCCGCTGGCGGAGCACGCGGAACCTCGACGCGAACCTGCTGCGCCGCGCATCGATTCTCTCCAGCGACGACGGCTACATCCTCTTCAGTCGCGCGGCCCTTTACCTCGATCCGCCGCTCACTCTCGCGCCCGCCGTGGGCCCCGATTGGACAAAAGCCGTCGGCTTCCACGCTCGCCTTGAAGACGGCTCGAGCGTGTGGGTCTACGAAATCGGCCGCCCCTTCCACAACTTCAAACCGTTGTACAACGTCGACGATTACGAGCAGCACGGCTTGTTCCGCAGCGACCTGCTCATCTTCGATGAAAGCCGCTCGTCTGTGCTCGCCCGAGCGACCTGGTACGACAATCTCGCCACGGGCACCGCGCGCTTTGTCATCTTCAAGTTCCTCGCGGTAGCTGCGGTGCTGCTCGTGCTCGTCGCCGTGCCCGCCGCTCGCGTCTTCCGCCACGGCTTCATCACGCGCCGCCGCTTTCTGGCCCGCCGATGCATCGCGTGCGATTACAACTTCGCGGGGCATGGTGATGGATTGCTGACGTGTCCGGAGTGCGGGCAGGTGCAGTGGCCGGTGGATCGGGTGGTGTCAGCGGCGCGGACGTGAGCATAGTGGTGCGTCACGGCATCGCGCCATGTCCGACTGGCACAAGGCAACATCCGGCCCGCACATGGCCACGTTTCGTCGCAGCGTCCTCGCACTCCCCATGCCGTGCCACCGACCGCCGGCTTTGCGGCGGTCGGTGTAAGCCACCCGGTGGTGGCTGCTTGCATCGTGATTGCTGCTTGCGTCGGTGTGGGCTGGCGGCAGGCACCAA
>DATGWV010000048.1:0-6331 GCA_035299305.1 Phycisphaerales bacterium
GACTACGTCGCAATCCGTCAGGCTTTGGCATGCTTCCCCCACTTCGCGAGGTGTCAGGCAGACCTTCATAGGCAGATCGATGATGTTCGCGTACGTGCGAAGTTGCTCGACCGCGGCGATGCGATAGGTGTCGCACGTGATCAAGCCGACTCGCACCTGGTAGCGCAGCTTGTACGCCGCAGCGAGCTTTGCAATAGTCGTCGTCTTGCCCACGCCCGTTGGGCCCACGAGCGCAATGGTCAGCGGCCGCGACACACCTGTGCCCGCGTGCACGCGCTTGCCGGCTTTGGGCAGCCCGTTCGCACACGGCATCAACGCAGCGAGTTGGCGCTCCAGGCTCGCACGCACCACGCTCGCATCGGCGAGTTCGCCGCTGCTGAGTTCATCGCGCACAAGACCGATCAGCGACTCGACGACGTCGCTTCGCACGCCGACATCTTGCAGCAGCAGGTACATCTCCGCAAGAGGCGGCGTCATGCCTGCCGTTGCGAGGCCCGCGCCCTGCGCGGTGCTCTGCGAGAGCCCGCCGCGACGGGTTTCGCTGAGCAGTTGGCTCATCAGCGTGCGAATCGAGCCCAGCTCGCTCTTGAGCGATGCCACGGCGGCACTGTCGGCCGGGGCGAGTTCGACGCTGGTCGCCAGCCCGCGTGCCGATGCACCGCGTGTGCTCGCGGGCGGCATCGACTCAGCGGGACGGGTCATCGGTGCAAGCACCGCAGGCGGAGCGCCCGCCGCCGCCGCCATCACGCTGACGCCTTGCTGCGTCGCGTTGCCGGCTGCGAGGGCGGGCTTTGGTTCAATGAAAGTCGTTGCGGGCGCGACAGGCGTGCGCGTCGCGGCACTGCTCTGTTCAGTTCTTGATTCAGCCCGAGGCTCGGGCGTCGCGACGGCTGTACCGCTGCGACCGGCACCGATCGTTGTAAACGTCGCGACAGCGAACCCGTCGTCACTTCGCGTTTCACCGCGGTCGCCAGCTTGCTCGCCTTTGGATTGATAGCCGAACACGGCGCGCTCGCGAATGGCTGCCGCACTTGCGGGCGGCAATGTGGCGCTCGCCGGAGCCTCGCGCACCTTCGGTCCCATGACGGTCGCGGCGTCACTGGCGGTGATCTCAAACTCGTCGTGGCCGCCCATGCCCATGACCGCACCAACGCGCGTCGCGCGGGTATGCAGAATCACAGCGTCCTTGCCCAGGTCTTGTTTGACCTGTGCGAGGGCCTCCGCCATGCTGCGACCTCGGTACGTCTTGAGGTTCATCTCGCCATCCTGGCCAACCGCGAACGCCTCACAAGAACGTGAAGCCATTCGGTCCGAACCGCCGCCCGGCCTCCTGCCGAGCATGTCTCATAAGCATACCACAACTTTGTCCGCTCGCAAGGCCCCATCCGGCTTCAACGTGTGAAGTTTGTCGATGTGGATAAGTTGAACACTGAAGCATCGCCCCTTCCACGAACGCGGCGCATCCGGCACCAGCCCGATCGCCAATCACCAACCGACTTCCCAGTGCTCTACCGCACTTGACCCGTCGCCGCTCGCCGATGACGCCTTCAACCGTTCGCCGCGGCGTGCACCCCGGGTCAGTTCCAAACGCGATGGATTCACCCCAAACCTCTCCCTATACTCCGTTGGTCACACGATTTGCTGCGTGGCGATGTGTTTCGTTATCAGCAGGTCGTGCGGAGCGGACATCATGGTGATTATGGTTTGCACCCATGCTCGGTAACTGTCCAACTTCCTGTCGCGCGTTTTCGCGCGTCGGTTGGATGCCCGAGGGCGTGAATCTGCCTTGCGGTTGTCTCCATTATGTGGAGGTGCCGCGAAGCTGAGAAACGTGCCGAGCGGTTGCGGTCTCTTCGCAGTGCGCGGCACTGCGAAGTTGATCCCCGCAACAAACGTGTGAGCCACGAGTCGCCACAAGCCGCTCGTGGCCGCTGTGTTTTTGGTCCCTTGTCTTTCCCCCGTTCTCCGCTCTCTGTTCTCCGTTTCCCGTCCCCCCGTCCCCACATCTCGCCAACTTACCAACCCGGAGTCGCCCATGTCGCAGATCAACACGCAGGAAATGATTCGTCTTCTGGATTCCATCAGCCGCGAACGCAACGTCGATCGCGCCATCCTCGTGCGCGATCTCGAACTCGCGATGGTTTCCGCCGCCCGCAAGTACTTCAACACGCTCGACACCGAAGAGTTTTCCTGCGTGCTTGATCCCATGACCGGCAAGTTTGAACTCACGCGCCACGGCGAGCCCCTCGACATGCCCCCTCAGGCTTTCGGCCGCATGGCCGCCCAAACCTTCAAACAGGTCATGATTCAGAAGTTCCGCGACGACGAGCGCAACAGCATCTTTGAAGACTTCAGCAAGCGCATGGGCGAAGTCGTCACCGGCACCGCCCAGCGATACGAAGGCGGCAGCCTCGTCGTTCTCATCGACCGCGCCGAAGGCTTCATGCCCCGCAGTGAACAAATCCCCGGCGAGCAGTTCACCGCGGGCGACCGCGTCCGCTGCCTGATCCTCGACGTCCGCGAGACCGGGAGCCAGGTGAAGATCGTGCTCAGCCGCGGCCACCCTGACTTCATCAAGAAGCTCTTTGAAGTTGAAGTGCCCGAAGTTGCCGAGCGCGTGATCGAGATCAAAGCCATCGCCCGCGAAGCCGGCTACCGCACCAAGCTCGCCGTCGTCAGCATCGACAGCAAGGTCGATGCCGTCGGCGCATGCGTCGGTGTGCGCGGCAGCCGCATCAAGAACATCGTCGACGAACTCAACGGCGAGAAGATCGACATCGTCCGCTGGAACGAGAGCAGCCAGATTCTCATCAGCAACGCGCTCAAGCCCGCCGAAGTCGCGGAAGTCTCGCTGTGCTTCGAGCTGGGCCGCGCCACTGTCGTCGTGCGCGAGGATCAACTGAGCCTCGCCATCGGCAAGCGCGGGCAAAACGTCCGCCTCGCCGCTCGCCTCACCGGCTGGGACGTGGACATTCTCACGCAGGAAGAGTTCACCAAGGGCATGGAGACGATGTACGCCACGATCCAGACGATCGCCGGCATCACCGAGCAGCACGCCGACAAGCTCGCCGCCATGGGCATGGTCAGCGTCTTCGATATCGAAGAAGTCGGCGCCGATGTGCTGGTGAGCGAACTGGGCATCGACGAAGCTACCGCGACCACCGTCGTCGAGACGTGCTCCGCCAAGGCCAAGGAAGTGGCCGAACAGCAGGCCAAGGACAAGGAAGAGAAGGAACGCAAGGCTCGCGAAGAAGCCGAGCGTGTCGCCGCCACGGGCGAAGCCCTCAGCGCGGGCGACGCAGCGGCGGATGCGATCTTGGGTGGCGGCGGTGGTGGCAACGCTGCCAGCGACGCAGGCGCCGAAGACCGCGCGAAGGACATCTTGGGTCAGTCATAAGTCTGCACTTCACACTCGCCCCGGCGAAAGCCGGCGCGAGTGCTTGGTTCGAAAAGGACAATCACGAGCGGCTTGCACGTGGTTCCTAGGTTTGTTTGGCACGAGAACGAGGTCAATCGCTTGGCGACGGCAACGAAGGTCAAAATCCATCAGATTTCCAAAGAGCTCAACATCGACAGCAAGGTGATCATCGCCAAGCTGCGCGCTGAGGAGATTCCCGGCGCCGACACGATGACCTCCATCTCGTCGATCCCGCTGGGCCTTGCCGTCACCATCAAGGAGTGGTTCAGCGACCCCACGCAGAACCACGCCACCGCGGTCGAGAACGCCGCGCCCGTCGATAAGGAAAAGATCAAGCCCGCCAAGAAGACCACGGCCAAGAAGAAGGTCGACGCTGACGGCACCGAAGCCAAGAGCGACGACGAAGCCAAGCCCGCCGCCGACGCGCCCGCGACCACCAAGGTCGAAGCCAAAGCCGACAGCAAGCCCGAAGCTCCCGCCGCGCAAGCCAAGACCGACAGCAAGCCTCAGTCCGTGACCGAAGCCAAGTCGGCCCCGCAGCCCGCAGCCCAGAGCGAAGCCAAGCCCGAAGCCAAAGCCGACAGCAAGCCCGAGGCTCCCAAGCCCGACGCCAAGCCCCTTCACAAGCCCATTCCTCGCTCCATCTTCACCAGCGAGCCGCGCACGCCCGCCGCGACCCCCGCGCCCCTGCCCGTCTCCCCCACCAACATCTCCAAAGCCACGGTCATTCAGCCCAGCGCGCCTGAACCCGCGCCGGCTCCCAAGCCCGTGCCCACCAAGCCCGCCGAAGCTCGCCCCGCGGCGAGCACAACCCCCAACACACCGGGCCAACAAGGCCCGGGCGGCACGCCATCTGCCCCGCCGCGCAACGTCGCGCCGTCGCGTCCGCCGCTGATGAATGTGCCCATGCGGCCCACCACCGTCGGCCCCGCCGGACCCAAGCTCGAGATCAAGACTCCCGTCAAGCTCTCGGGCCCCAAGATCGTCCGCGTCGAGGCCCCCGAGAACATCGCTCCGCCGCGCCCGCGCGGCCCGCGCCCGCCCATGGGTGGCGGCGGCGGCATGTCGCGTCCGGGCGAAGACGATCGCGGTCGTTCGCCGCGTCGCAAAGACGCTCCGGGTGCAGGCGCAGCTGGCAAGCGCAGCAGCGGTGCTGGCGTGCCCGATCGTCGCCGCGGCCTCTCCACGCCAGGCGAATGGTCGCCGGGCCCTGGCTTCAGCGAGCAGGACATGATCGAGCGCGAGGCACGCCTCGCTCGCGCAGGCGGCTTCCTCAAGAAGCGCAAACAAGAACTCAATCGCCCCGGTCAGGTTGATACCGGTCCCGCCGAAGGCAAGCTCAAGATCACCGCGCCCTTCACCATCAAGGACCTCAGCGAAGCGACGGGCGTCAAGGCTTCCGAAATCGTCAAGAAGCTCTTCATGCAGGGCATCATGCGGAAGATCAACGATCCGCTCGAAGTGCCCAAGGCTGTCGAGATCATGATGGACTTCGACATCGATCTCGAAGTCACCGAGGCCCGCACCGCTGAAGAAACCGTCAGCGACCAGTTCATCAAGCGCGACAACAAGGACCTCCGCCAGCGCGGGGCCGTCGTCACCATTCTGGGCCACGTCGACCATGGCAAAACCAGCCTCCTCGACCGCATCCGCAACGCCAACGTGGCAGCGGGCGAAGCGGGCGGCATCACCCAGAAGACCAGTGCGTTCGTCGCCGAAGTCTCCGACGCCGAAGGTGGCAAGAAGCAGGTCGTCTTCCTCGATACGCCCGGCCACGAAGCCTTCACGGGCATGCGTGCCCGCGGTGCGAAGCTCACCGACGTCGTCGTGCTCGTCGTCAGCGCGCCTGAAGGCGTCATGCCTCAGACCGTTGAAAGCATCAACCACGCCAAGGCCGCAGGCGTGCCCATCGTGGTCGCACTCAACAAGATCGATCGCCCCGACGCGACTGAATCGCAGATTCAGAAGACGCTGGGCCAGCTCGCCGCCGCCGGCCTCAACGTCGTCGAATGGGGTGGCGACACCGAAATGGTCCGCGTCTCCGCCCAGACCGGCCAAGGCATCCCCGAACTGCTCAACATCCTCGATCTGCAGTCGAGCGTGCTTGAACTGAAGGCCGACTTCGAAGGCCCAGCCCAGGGCACCGTCATCGAAGCCAAGGTCGAAGAAGGCCGCGGCGCAGTCGCCAACATGCTCGTCCAGCAGGGCAGGCTCAAAGTCGGCGACTTCATCGTCATGGGCCGCGCCTTCGGCCGCGTCCGTGACATCACCGACGACAAGGGCAAGCGCATCAAGGAAGCTCTGCCGCCGATGCCGGTTCAGATCAGCGGCATCAATGAAGTCTGCGACGCAGGCGACAAGTTCTACGTCACGCCGTCGCTCAAGCAGGCTGAAGAAGCCGCCGAGCAGCGCCGCGACCGCGAACGCCACACCGCCCTCGCCGCCCCCAAACTCACGCTCGACACGCTCTTCAGCCAGATGCAGACCGCTCAGGCGACCGAACCGGTCGCCAAGGAAATCCGCATCATCCTCAAGACCGACCAGCAAGGCACGGTCGACGTGCTCAAGGCCGAGTGCGAGAAGATCAAGACCGAAGAAGTCAAGGTCCGCGTCATCGACGCCGCTGTCGGTGGCATCACCGAAAGCAACGTCATCCTCGCCGAAGCCTCCAAGGCCATCGTCATCGGCTTCAACGTCATTCCCAGCGGCAAGGCTCGCCAGCTTGCCGAACAGAAGGGCGTTGAACTCCGCGCCTACCAGGTCATCTACGACATCACCGAAGACCTCCGCAAGGCCGCCGAAGGCCTGCTGGCTCCGGAAGTCCGCGAAGAAGTCCTGGGCCACGCCGAAGTCCGCGCCGTCTTCAAGGTCAGCAAGGTCGGCAACATCGCCGGCTGCTACGTCACCGACGGC
>DATGWV010000049.1:0-12642 GCA_035299305.1 Phycisphaerales bacterium
GGGGGTGATGCGGCGCGGGGTGTTTGGGGTCAGGATTGCAGAGCAGGTTTGGTGGGGTGTGGACGATGTGGGGAGTTTGCACCGACCGTTGCAGAGCCAACGGTCGGTGGCACGGGGGGAGGTTGCATCCACCGTTGTGGAGTCAACGGGGGGTGAGACGATGGGGGAGTTTGAACCGACCGTTGCAGAGCCAACGGTCGGTGGCACGGGACGGATTGCATCGACCGTTGCGGGGCCAACGGGGGGTGGGACGATGTGGGGAGTTCGCACCGACCGTTGCGGAGCCAACGGTCGGTGGCACGGTTGGTGGCACGTGCGTCGCAGATCAGCGGGCGGTGGCGAACGTGCGTTTGGTGCCGCTCCACTCGTACATGGTCTTGGCGCTTTGGGTGAGGATGCTCGCGACGTCGATGTTGGCGGCGGTGGGCAGCCAGGCGCGGTCGAATTCGTAGGTGATCCAGCCGGTGTAGCCGGACTTCACGAGGGCGGCGAAGGTGTCGCGAACGTTCAAGTCGCCGGTGCCGAGCGCGACGGGCTTACCGCCGTCACGATCGAGCTTGAGGTCTTTCACTTTCACGTTGACGAGGCGTTCGCCCAGCACGTTGATGCCGTTGGCGATGTTTTCGCCGGCCATGGCGGCGACGGGGGCGCTGTAGCTGGCGGTGAGCAGGGGCGAGCCGACGGCGTCGATGATTTCGGCGAGGTCGACGGCGGTGTTGAAGGTGCCGCCATTTTCGAGCATGAGTTTGACGCCTGAATTGCGGCAGTAGTCGGTGCTCTTCTTGAGGCGATCGACGATGCGGGCCATGCCGCTCTTGCGGGTTTCGCCTTCGGGCAGTTCAAACGCGAAGACGCGGACGTACGCGCATTCGAGGGCGAGGGCGAGATCGACCATGCCTTTGGTTTCGCGCACGCTGCGTTCGGTGTCGCTGATGACGTTGCCGATGATGGGCGGGGAGATGATTTCGTCGTAGCGGATGCCGGTGGCGAGGCTGCAGATCTGCATGCCGGCCTTGTCGAACATCGCGCGGACTTTATTGGCGGCGGTGAGGGCGGGGTCGCAGGCGCTTTGCGTGCTGCCGTTGCCAAAGGTGCGCAACTCGACGCCCAGGAAGCCCCATTCCTCCAGGCGCGGAGCGATGCGAGCGAGGGTCCAATCGGGGAGGGCGACGGTGCTGAATGCAGGCTTCATGGGGGTAGGCAGTAGGGACTGGGGACTGGGGACTAGGGGAAGTCCGAACATTCTAGATTCGTCAGGCGGGGTAGGTGGCGCTGGTGCGATCGGTTTCCCAGACGGTCATGTGTTCGAGTTGTGCGCCGGATTGGGCGATGGCTGGGGCGAGCAAGTTGAAGAAGACGGCGGCGATGTTTTCGACGCTGGGGTTGACGCCGCCGCGGCGGGGGTCGAACTCGGCGGTGTCTTCGTTGAGGTGTTTGTGGTCGAAGCGTTCGAGGATGATTTCGTCGGCGAGGCGTTCGAGGGTGGCGATGTTGAAGGTGGATGAGTTGGTGAGAGGAACGCTCACGCAGGGCTCGAATTGGTAGTTGTGGCCGTGGCCGCTGCGGTTGTTGCACTTGCCGAAGGTGGCGCGGTTGGCTTCGTCGCTGAGGGTGGGGACGTGGAGGCGATGGGCGGCGGCGAAGTCGAATTTTTCGCGGATGAGGACGCGGGATGGAGAGGTGGCGGAAGGCATGGGGACCTCGAGGGAGTAGTATGGGGAGAGGTGCCAACGGACGCTGGCGAGGCCGCCATCGAGGGCGGTGTTGAGGGCGGGGAGGGCCTGCGCGAGGAGGTGCGCGGGGCTGGACTGGTGCGGCGCGGCGAAGGCGGCGGTGATGGCGGGGACGAGGGTGTCGCGCAGGGCGCGGTCGATGTGTTTGATGTCGCGGAGGTAGCCGGTGTGTGGGTTGGGCTCGCCGCGGACGGCGACCTCGAAGGCATAGAACGCGCCGAGGGCGGTCATGGTGGGAAAGCCGGCGTAGGTGTTTTTGGCGCCGGCGGGACTGCCTGGCGGGAGGATGTTGACGCGGACGGTGCGGCGGAGGAGGTGCACGGGGGAGGGTAGGGGATGGGGGACGCGGGACAGAGAACGGAGAACGGGGAGAAGAGAACGGGGTGGGCGATTGTGTATCTGCGGAGTGTTGGGGAGCGAACAATGGGGAGTGCGGGCGGTTTGTCTGCGCGTGAAAGGAACTTCCATGGCTGGCTGCATGATGTGCAAGGTTGGGATCGCGGCGGTGGCGTTTATGGCGGCTGTTGGTGGCGCGGTGGCGCTGGTGGATGATGGGGCCAAGCCTGCGCAGCCTGCGGAGGTGAAGCCGGCAGATGTGAAGAAGGACGAAGTGAAGAAGGACGACACGAAGAAGGAAGAGCCCAAGGAGGCGGCGAAGGTGGATGCCTATGTGCTCGGGTTCACGATGAAGGACATCGATGGGAACGATGTGAATCTGGAGACGTTCAAGGGCAAGGTCGTGATGATCGTGAACGTCGCGAGCAAGTGCGGGATGACGCCGCAGTATGAGGGGTTGCAGAAGCTGTATGAAGAGAAGAAAGACGCGGGGCTGGTGATTCTGGGCTTCCCGGCGAACAACTTCGGCGGGCAAGAGCCCGGCAACGAGCAGCAGATCAAGGAATTCTGCACGACCAACTACAAGGTCACGTTCCCGATGTTCAGCAAGATCAGCGTGAAGGACGACAAGGCGAACGGCGACGCGCATCCGCTGTACAAGAAGCTCGCGGCGCAGCCCAGCCCCATCGGCGGCGCGCCGGAGTGGAACTTCACGAAGTACATCGTGGACAAGAACGGCAATGTCGTTGAGAAGTTCCCGTTCCGCACGCCTGCGAGTGATACGTCGCTGCGGCGGCGGATTGATGAGCTGTTGGCGGCGAAGTGAGTGACGCGACTAACGCGTGATGTCTAGTGCAGCCAGTTTTCCGGGTGCAGGCGGACTTGCACGACCAGATCGTTCATCGCGGCGAGCGCGTGGTTGCTTTCGGGCAGGCTGCTGCGTTCTTGTTCGCGTTCGAGAAGCTCGCGAAGGCGGAGATATTCCTGCTCGTGGAAGACCATGTCGGCGTCGGGCACGGTCTGCTTTTCTTTGCCGCCGGTCTTGCATGCGATGAGATCGGTGATGTAGGGCAGATTGAATGATTGGTTAAGCGAAGGCAGGTTTGCGTTGACTTCGCCCGTGCGCATGAGGTGAATGCCGGTGAGCAGCACGCGGTAGGTGTAGAGCAGCGGCTTGACGCGGGGCGGGTGTTCCTTGCGGAAGAGACGCCACTGCGTTTCGGCGAAACCGAGATAGTGAAATGCATGGAACTTGGTGATGCACGCCGGCGCGAGCTCGATGAGGCGCTTGTGCGCGGGTGTGGTGACGACGACGAGCGGGCTGAGCAACTGTTCAAGCACATAGCCGTTCTTCTTCAGCATGAGCCGGCAGAACTTGGAGAGATCGTGTGTGACGAGGTCGATCTCGTAGCCTTCGCGGATGCCTTCCTGCTCGATGGTTTCGCGAGTTTGGCGCAGGCCGAGCACTTCGGCGGCGGGGAGGACGTGCACGCCGCGTTGGTCAAAGTCGGAGTCTTTGCTCGCGAAGCCGTAGAGATGAGCGCCGCTGATGGTGGCGAAGACGAGTGGATAGGGCGACTCGCTGGCGAGTGTGCGGCAGAGGTCGTAGTTGATGTGCTGGGCGTTCATGGTGAGAGCGTTGGTTTCAGGAGCGTTGCGCGACTTCGCGGCGAATGGTGATGAGCAGATCGTTGGCACGGGTGTAGTCGGGGCGGTCGGGCAAGTTTGTTGTGTGGTATGCGGCTTCAAACTCGTTGTGCAGCGCAATTCGCCATGCGTCAACTTCGGACCAAGGCATCTGGCCATCCCGAATGGCGAGAAGCTGTTCGCGGTGGTGCTGCACGCGGACGGGCAGTGTTCCGGTCTCCAGGGCAGACTTGCCTGCAATCAGCAGACGCACCAGGTGCATCGCGTGTTTCCACTTGACGCTGCCGTGGTTGCGAACGTCTTGCTCGAGCTTGCGAAACTGGCTCATGGCGTAGCCGTTGAAGGTTTGATAGATGAGCTTGCTGAGAAAGAGGGAACGTGCGTCGAGGAGGCGCTGGCCGAATGTGTCGGCATGCTCGACGAGCGGCGAGTAGAGCACTTCGAGCACGTTGGGATTCGCTTTGAGCGCGAGGTGAATGAACTTGCCGACTTCCCAATAGCACTCCTGTGTTGCGTCGTTTTCCAACTGTTCCGGCACGCCGAAGAGTGACCAGTGCGCAGCGGCGGGCGGGACGTAGACGCCGCGGCGATCGGTGTCGGAGGCGTTGTGATCGAGGCCATATGCGCGTGAGCCGATGACGACACGGAGCGAGACGTGTGTGTGTAGATCGTGGCGAGCGAGGATGTCGCTGGTGCCGGCGTAGTTGGGCGATTGATACACGGCGAGAACTTCGAACGCGTCGCGCGGGAGCGAAACTTCTTCGCCGCCGGTCATGCGAACGCGGTAGGCGTGCGTGCCGTCGACGGGCGACTTGATGATGAGGCCGCCGGTGCCGGCGGTGAGCGGTGACTGCGCATCGGCGGCGCGGACGTCGCGCAGCAATACGACGGCGGTGCCGAGGGGGAGGATGGGGGGAAGGGGAGTCACCTGAGATTTGTAGGCGGCGCGTGGATAACAGGAGCTTGCGTCAACGCGTTGTTGACCCAGGTCGCGTCACGGAGGACATACGCCGATGACGAGGATCGACTCGCTGCGATTGGCTTTGTGGATTTGCGAGCGAAAATCCTCTCGCGCCATATTCACCAATCACCGCACCGTTGCGGCGGCGAGGCCGGCGCTGCCGATGACTTCTTCGGCGTAGTCGTTCATGGCGTCGCGGAGTTGTTCGAAGCTCTCGAGGACGTAGTAGATGGGTTGGTAGTGGTCGATCTCAAAGTCGGTGTTGCAGATGCGTTCGAGGTCGAAGGGTCGCCATTCGGCGACGGGGCGTTCTTTGCAGTCGTCGGCGGTGTGGCCTTTCTTTTCCCATTCGCCCTTGAGGCTGTACTCGGCTTCGCCGTGGCTGCTGACGAGGCCGCTGCCGTAGACCTTGACGTGGCCGTTTTCTTTGATGAGGCCGAATTCGACAGTGAACCAGAAGAGGCGGCCCAGGCGCTTGACGTGGACTTCGTCGTCGCAGAGCATCGCGGCTTTGCCGTAGGTCTGGAGGAAGTCGGCGAAGACCTTCAGCGTGTGGAGCGGGACGTGGCCGAAGACATCGTGGAAGATGTCGGGCTCGGGGAGATAGTCCATCACTTCGCGCGGGCGGATGAGGACGGTGGTCGGGAATTCGCGCTGCGCGAGGCAGGCGAAGAAGCTCTTGGCGGGCAGGTAGCCGGGCACGCCGTAGCTTGCCCAACTGCTCTGGGCCTGCAGGAACTTGTTGATGCCGTCGAGCTTGGTGCCTTTGGCGACTTTCACGCCGCCTGCGATTTCGATGTCGCGAGAGAGCGTGACGTCGTCGAGCAGCGGGAGGCGATCGCGCGTGAGGCGGAGGATCTTCATGCCTTCGATGAACTGGCGTGAGACTTGTTGCTCGAGGACGGTCCAGCGGCGGTCAAAGAGATCGCGCCAGACGTCGTGGTTCTCGCGCGTGTAGCGCTCGTAGGCCTGCGTGATGTAGAACTTGTCGGCGTCGATCTGATCGTGCGGCAGGTTGGGGGCGTTGTCGGCGAAGGCCTGCGCGATGCGGGCTTCTTCATTGTCGATGATGTTGTTGTAGCGGATGTCTGCACGCATGGCGTTACTCCGGACAAGTCGGGCGGCAATCTGTGACCGTTGCGGAATGGTACGACGAAAAACGGATGGTGTGAAATCGACGCGAAATGCGTGCGAGGTGCGTTTTTCGTGTTGCGAGCGGCGCGAATTGCGGTTAGCATGCCGACGCGCGATGGTGCGCGTTCATGCAATTCGCGCGGCTGCGTTCGCAGTGACGGCGCGACAAGGGAGGTATGTATGGCGATTGATCCGCGGATGTATGAGAAGTACTCGGGCAGGAAGGGCGACCCCAGTATGCGCATGGGTGCGGCGCTTGCACAGAATGACAAAGCGAAGCAGGAACGCGATGAGATGCCCAAGGGCGTTTCAGGCGGCATGCGCACGATGGCGCGGCCTGGCATGATCATGCAGCTTTTCTACGCGATCAAGGATCGGTTTCGAACGAAGTGAATGTGGGATGTGGGCGTAGGGCAGAGGTGCATTGCGCTCGTGCAAATCGCATAGTCCAAAAACAGGAACGGCCGGACAAGACTGGCTTGTGTTCCGGCCGCCCCCTCTCGTGGTTGAGGGAATTTGTCCGCCGCGGAGAACCCGTCGGGGGCCACCTTTGCGGTGGTATATGAGATATGTACGCACCAGCAGGGGTCGGGGTCCGTGAATTTGCAAGTTTTTTCGAGACTACCCGGAAGTGGCGGCAGGTCGCGGCGGATCAGTCGAAGTAGACGCGGTATTCGCTTTGCCACAGCGGGTAGGCGACGGCGCAGCGGAAGGCGACGAACTCGCTCGGGTCAACGCCTGCAAATGCTTGTGTCGTCAGCATTTCCACCACGTCGGCGTAGGAGTCGGCGGGGGTGTTTCGTTTGAGGCGGGTCACGCTGACTTTGTCGGGGAAGCGCTCGTACCAGCATTCCTGGTAGCTGCCGCCCGGGCCGTCGCCGGGTGGGGCGGAGAGTGACAGACACGCTGCACGCGGTTTGCGGCCTCGCAGGAGGTCGCGGTGGATGTACATGTCGTGCAGCAACGTGCGGGTGGGTTGCATGATGCGCACGCTGGGGACGAGTTTGGCGGTGGTTGAGCCGCGCGGATCGAGCGGGGCGTCGGACCTGAACTGCATGGCGATGTCGACGCCGCGCTTGGTCATCGGCACGTGCTCGGTGTCGACGACGAGGAGCGTGCGGTCTTGCTCGCCTGTGATGCGTTCGGCGCGGAGGCCTGCGGTGCTGAGGGAGTCGATGACTTCCCACTGTGCGCCGCCGGGCGTGCCGGGCGGGGCTTTGCGAATGGGCGGCGCGGGATGTTCCCAGTAGCCGGCGTAGATGAACGGGACGACGGGGCGTGCGCCGGGTTCGCGGCGAATGCCTCGGAACGCGAGGGCGACTTGCACGCGCATGCGGCCAGACTTCTCGCTGGGGAGGTACACCCCCACTGCGATTTTGGCGTCGAGGTGTTCGCCTGTGACGTTGGCGGCGGCGGTGAAGAGCGCGCGACGTTCGGTGCGCTGGCGATCTTCGCGCACTGCGCTGCCGGCGTCGTTGGCGCGAGCTTTGGCGATGGCGTCGATGAGGCCGCGCTGGGAGAGGCCCATTTCTTCGAGCGTGGATGCGAACTTGGCGGTGGCGCTGAGAGCACCCTCGACGGCGACGGTCACGGCGTCGGCATCGGGCAGTGTGCGCGAGATCGCTTCGGCGACGGAGCGCAGGGCTTCGGGGCCTGGGAAGCGGGCGTAGGCGTGCAGACCGTCTTTGCTGGAAGTGGCGCCTTCGACCACGCGCTGGCAGGTGCCTTTGGGCAAGTTGAGGAAGCGTGCGAGAGCGGAGATGCCTTGGGCATTCTCGGGAAGCGATTCCAGCAGTTGGCTCCACGCCGCGATGAGCCGGTCGCCGTCACGTTGGAGTTGGTCGAGTTGCTTGCGCTGCATGCTCACCAGAGCCGAAGTCACCGCACATCCCCTACCGCACGCAGGATACACCCGGAGTATGGCATTCGCTTTGCCAAGTTGCCGCGAATTGTGTGGCGAGGCACGCGTGCGTGCGGGCAGGTCACATAAAGGCCTGCCACGCGGCGGATTCGCTTAGCGCTTGCGCGGTAGCGATGGGATTCTGGGTCGGCGGGCCGCCCGGCGCGTCGGACGTGCGGCGGCGATGCACGGCGGCGATGATGCTGTCGCGCGGATGGGGACGCACGATGGGCGCGTCGCTGCCGAAAACGAGCGATTTGCCAGGCACGAGGCCTGTGGCGATCCAGTCGCGCATGGGCAAGACGCGATCGAGGCGATCGGCGAGTTCGCGTTCGAGCACTTCGATGTCGTAGAGCAGGTGACAGGGCTGCACGCTGGCGATGACGCCGAGTTGTGCGAAGCGCGGGATGTCGCGCGGGTGCGTGAGTTCGCAGTGTTCGATGCGCACGGCGCTGCGTGGATTGGTGATGTCGGCGGCTGGACGCGAGATGCGCTGGGCGGCATCGAGCACCGCTCGCACGGCGGCATCGCCGATGGCGTGGGCGGCGAAGCCGACGTTGTGCTGCTCGCAGATGCGCATTGCGGTCGCGATCTGGTCAACGGACATGAGCGGCGTGCCGCAGGGATGATCGGGGAGGGGATTGCGGAAGGGTTCGAGCATCCACGCTGTGCGGCTATTCAGCGTGCCGTCGACGAAGACTTTGCCGCCAGCGAGGATGACGGTGTCGCCGCGTTGCCAGGTTGCGCTGGCGGCGGCGTGGCGGGGAAGATCTTCGACGAGTGGATAGATGCACACGCGGCGAATGCCGAGTTGCTGCAGCAGGCCCTCGTCGTGCAGCGCGGCGAGCTGGGAGCCCAGCCAATCGGGTGCGAGGAGATCATGCACTTCGACGAAGCCGTGTGACGCGAAGTCGCGCAACGCGGCGATGGTGATTTCGCGCTGTTCGACGGGCGTGGGCTGGGGCATGGCTTCGCGCACGATGCGGCAGGCGGCTTCGAGCAGCACGCCGGTGGGCGAACCTTGTTTGTCGCGGACGACGACGCCGCCGGCAGGATCGACGGCGTTGTCGGCGATGTTGGCGGCGCGGAAGGCGGGCGTGTTGGCGAGAAGTGAGTGGTAGTCAAAGCCCATCAAGATCGCGGGGCGATTGGGACAGGCGTGATTGAGTTGATCGCGCGTCGGCCATGCGCGATCGTGCCAAGCTTCGACGCGCACGCCATTGGCGATGAGCCAGCGTGAGCGCGATGGGTCGGAGGTGTCGAGGCGTGCGGCTTCGGTGCGCACGCGATCGATGCACTCGGCGATGCTGGTGCAGTCGGCGAGGGGCAGCGTCGTGAGTTCGCGGCCATGCGCGGGGATATGGGCGTGGGCTTCGCGCAGGGCGATGCGGGGAGTCATGGGCAAGTATGTGCGCGGTGTTGAAGCCAGCGCATTACACGGCTTATT
Organism: Phycisphaerales bacterium; assembly: GCA_035299305.1. Taxonomy (GTDB): domain Bacteria; phylum Planctomycetota; class Phycisphaerae; order Phycisphaerales; family UBA1924; genus BJHL01. The sequence continues at coordinate 9,159 of DATGWV010000049.1, forward strand.
CGAGGCCGCGCTGGGACTTGGTCACGACTTTGCCGCCAGAGAAGACGACGGAGACTTCTTTGCCTTTGCCCTTCCAGATGAAGGTGACCTGGCTGCCGCCACTGTTGGATGTGGCGATTCCCGCGCCGGAGATGCCGATGCCGGAGGTTTCGTCGCGTTCACCTTTGCCGCCCAGGAGCTTTTCGACTTCGTAGTCGGACTGACCGGTTTGAATCTGGTTGTAGTTGGCGAGCGTGAGCTGGTCTTCGCAGCCTTGAAGGAAGATGCAGGCGCTGAGCGCGGCGGATGCGAGAAGAACGCGTGAGAGGCGGTTGTGCATGCAGACAGCATACCCGAAACGTCAAGCGGGTGCATGCCGGGATCGTGTGAGATGCGTGCGATTTCGTGGCGATCAGCGCTTGGGCATGTCGGTGGGCGCGGGGTGAATGAGCGGATCGGGCGCTGGCTGATCGGGCGCTTTCGCCGGTGGTTCCTCGGCGGGCTGTTCTGGTGCGGGCTCGATTGGGGGCGCGATTGGGGGCTGGGCTTCGAGCTTGGGCAGAGCGGGCAGTTCGCTGCGGGCCATGTCCCACAGGAAGGCCCAGATGTGCGTGGGCTGCGCGGGCTGGAGGTCGTTGTCGCTGGTCACCAGCAGTACACGCTTGCCTCCGATGGTTTCGCCCAGCGTGATGCCTTCGAGCTTTTCGGGCATCTGGTCGTTGGCGAGTTCCCACTTGGGGTCCATGAAGTTGAGGACCTGCTCCTTGGTCAGCGGCGTCACGCCTTCGGGCACTTCGCGCTGCGGCAGGACGTCGATTGCGCTGATGTCGCTGGGCTGCGTGCCTTTGTTGAGCGGCGAGTCGGCGGCGAGACTGACGCGGAAGATGCCGCGCTTTTTGGATTCCATGCCGCCTTTGCTGTCGCGCTCGAGCACGAGCAGGTCGCGGTCGTTGACGGCGAGGATTTCGTTTACACCGTCGCGAGCGTCGTCGAGTTGATAGAGATATTCCTTGAAGGTGGGCTTGTCGGCGGATTTCGGATCGGTTTCCCACGAGGTCGGCAGCGTGATCTCGAGCAGCCGCATGTTGATGCCTTTGCGGCGATTGCGATCGTCGAGGGCGCTGTCTTGGATGAGCGGGCTTTGCGTCATCGCGAAGAGCTTGGTGCCATCGGGTGAAATCGCGAGGCTTTCGAAGCCGCGGTTGGCTTGGCGACCCGCGGTGTTGGCGGGCGGCATTTCTTCCTGATACGTCACGGCGGGATTCGCGATGGCGTAACGCGCGGGGAGTTCGAGGCGGCGGAGGTGCTTGCCAGTTGCGTCGAACTGGTCGATCCACGGGCCGTATTCGTCGCTAATCCACCACGTGCCCGCGCCAGCGGGGCCGGCTTGCGCGACACGAATGCTCTCGGGGTCGTAGCGCTGGGGAATCTTGGTTTCAGAGCCGTCGGGCGCGGGGAGTTTGGGCTCGGGGCGATTGAGCGAGCCCATGAAGGGCGTGCCGTCCGCGGCGGTGAGCATGACGGTTTTGATGAGCTTCACTTGGAACTTCTGGTAACCGCCCGGGTCAACTGCCGTGCGGAAGATCTGCACACGGCACTGAAAATCACTCGCGCCGTCAAACGGACCGCGATCGCAGATGGTCACGTAGGTTCTGGTCGCGGGGTCATAATCGATTCCTGAACCGAACGAGCCAAGCAAGGCGTTCGAGTTGCCCGCGATGTCGGTGCCTTTCAGTCCCGAGAAGTCCGTCGCTTCGCCAGGGATGGTGGTTGTCTTGAGAAGCTCGAACTGGGCGAGCGCGGGCTGCACGAGGAGCGTGAGGCCGAGTGTGACTGAGGAAAAAATGCTCATAGCTTATCGTACCCCGCGAATCAAAGTACCGGATCCATGTTCCAACCTCAAACCTCTGAGCGATGTGGCATGCGCGAGAAGTGGTGAAAGAAAAACCCCTCGGCAGGCCGAGGGGTTTGAACGCATGTCAAAGATCAGAGATCTCCGCAGTGCGGATGGTTCACATCAGAACTGACGACGGAAGACCCACTGGCCAGTCGTTGAGTTGTAGTCGTTATCGTTGCTCCACTTGCGCATGTCGCGGAGCTGTTCAAGGCTCATCGCTTCGACGTGGCCGTCGGTCATAGCCATAGTGGCGCGGTTGTTCCAGCGGGCGTAGACGTTGCCCCAGACACCCGAGGGTTGTGTGGGATCGAAACGGTTGGACGTGCCCCACGCGGGCAATGCTCCGGCGTTGTTCATCGACGCCGGCAGCAAGTTCGCCTGCGGAGCGAAGATGTGAGCGGCACCGGGAACGAAGGACTGGCCGACACCCATCTGCGTCGTGCGACCCGTGTAGTAAGTCGCACCGCGCGAATCGAACTTGATGTCGCGTTGACGAGCGCCGCCGAAGACGATGAGGTCGGAGGGACGCTTGATCTTGTCGAGGCCGCTCGCCCAGAAACGACCGCCGAGGTGGGTGCGTGGCACGCCACCGTCACCCATGCCGGTCCCACTCGGGAACGCACCGAAACCGTAGTGGCCACCCACGAACACGCTGTTCATGCCGAACTGGGGGTGGCAGACCATAGCGTATTGAAACTTGTTCACGTCGTCATAAATCGCAGTCGCGCCACCGGTTCCGTTGGTGGGCGTGGCGCTGCGGGAACGGAAGTCCTGCAGCGTGAACGTGTCGTTCTGAATTTGATCGAGGGGGAAGTCGGTGTACGCGAGGAAGCGCCACACCCAGCTCTTGATCACGTCGCCTTCGAGCTTCTTACTGCGGTTGTCGGGGTCAGGGGGCATCATGTTCACGATGCCGTTGTGCGGGTGCGCCCACGTCCACGCGCTGTAGCCCGGAATGAGCTGGTCGCGATACGCCGCGTTGTACGTGTTCCAGCCCTTGGTCATTTCGTGGGCTTGCGCGGCTTCCTTCAACTGGCGACCGGCCTGACGAGCCTTGCCCAACGCGGGCAGCAGCAGACCGATGAGCAATGCGATGATCGCGATGACCACGAGCAACTCGATGAGCGTGAAGCCACGACGCGAACCGGACGCTTGATTCTTCAACATGCAGGAACTCCTAGACCGTACCAAGCGAGAACCGCCTACCCCGCGAAGCGCAGATTGCGCTGACTATTAGTGTACCACAAACGAATATTCGTGCAACCCCTTCAGAGCCCGAAAAAATTGTTATTTTGCGCCAGCCTTCGATCGAACTTGTTCGGCAATGGCGAGTTGGGCTTCCAGATCTTTCACGGCACCGGCATCGCCCACCTCTTTGGAGTGGGCAATATCCTTCTTCAGCCGATCGATGACCACCTTCAGGTCTTCGGGCGTCATCTGCTCAAATTGGGCACGCTGCGATGCGATGTGCTCTTCGAACAACTGTTCTGGGGTTTTAATGGGCCCCTCGGAGCCGCGATACTCGCCGCCTCGCGTGACCATAAACACGACAAAACCGACGGCAGCAACGCACACCACGCCAGCGAGAATGAACTTCCAATGTTCCCC
>DATGWV010000050.1:0-6160 GCA_035299305.1 Phycisphaerales bacterium
GTCTCCATGCGCGACGCCTTTGGCGATCTGCAATACGCCTACGAATTCGTCGACGGTCGAGGCAGTGATGTCACCATGACCGCTTCGCTCCCGCACGTCCGCGCCGCCGGCGTGCAGATGGCCGACGCCCGCATCGATCTCTCCACCGGCGCGAGCGGCGAAGTCATCATCCCCGCATTCTCCGCCCGCGTGCACGGCGGACGCATCGCCGGCAAAGTCCGCGTCGGCGCGCCCATTCCCACCGTGGGCGAAACCCCGCCGCGGCTCTTCGAACTCTCCACCAACGCCAGCGGCGTGCGCTTCGCGCCCCTGCTCGATGACTTGCGCGCCCGCAACAAAGCTCGCATCGAGCCCGACCAAGTCATCAACAATCCCGATCAAGCCGCCGACAACTCGCGCGGTGTTCTCTCGGGCAGCTTCTCCCTCATCGGTCTCACCGGTCGCGATCTGGGTCGCCAAGGCCGAGGCACCTTCACCATCCGCGGCGGCGAAGTTCTCAGCCTCCCCGCCCTCGTGCCGCTCGTGCGCGTCACCAATCTCCAACTGCCCCGCGCCGAAACCCTCGACTACGCCTTCGCCGACTTCTACATCGCCGGCCCCACCATCAACTTTGAACAGCTCGCCATCAGCAGCGAAAGCGTCGGCCTCTACGGCGTCGGCACCGCAACCTGGCCCGACCTCAACCTCGACCTCCGCTTCAAAACCGGCAACCGCTCGCGCATTCCCGTCCTCACCAGCGTCGTCGAAGGCCTCCGCGAAGAACTCCTCACCACGCGCGTGCGCGGCCCCATCGACAAGCCCGACGTCAGCAACGAAAGCTTCACCGGCACGCGCGACGCCTTCGCCACGCTCTTCGGCGGCAACATCGAAGACCGCCGCAAGCTCGACGCCATGGAACAAGCCGTCCCCGCCGAACAGCGCCGCCGACGCCAGGACGAACCCCCCGCCATCGCGCCAATCTCAAGCGTTCCCGAGTGACCGCACCGTCAGCACGACTGACCCGCGAGCACATTGAAAAAATCAATCACGTCCTGATCTTCCGGGAACACCGCGTTGTTGTTGAAGTCAATGTCGCACACATCTCCCGCCGGAGGCGTGTAGGGACACTCCCCGCCCGCGAGCACATTGAAGAAGTCGATGACATCCTGGTCTTCCGGGAAGACCGAGTTGCGATTGAAATCAATCGAGTCACAACTCGCCGGCGGAATACCCGCACCGTAAATCCACGTGTCGTCCAAGTATCTCGTAAGCGACGTGCTCAGCAGACCGCCGAACATGACCACGTAGCCGCGCTGACTGTCGTACGCCATCGCCTGGTAGTTTCGCGCGCTAGGCACGTTCAAACTCGACACCGGCGTCCAGACATTGCCATCCCACTCCCACAGCGTCGTATTCGCCGTCGTCTCCGCGCCGCTCGATCCGCCGTAAAGCACCACTCGCTGGCGAATCGAGTCATACGCCATCGAGTGCCGCGATCGCGCAGGCGGCCCGATCACATCGCGTTGCACCCACGCGCTGCCGGTCCATTCCCACGTGTCGCCCAGCGCCACACCCGCGTCGTTCTTGCCGCCAAACAGCACCACCACTTGCCGCGCCGAGTCATACGCCATCGCCGTCCGATTCCGGGGCGACGGCCCCGCCACCGCACGCTGCGTCCATGTTGATCCGTTCCACACCCACGTCTGCCCCACCGATCCGCTCGTCGTCGTGCCGCCAAACAGCACCGTCTCCTGCCGCGCAGCGTCATACGCCATCGCGTGAATGTACAGCGCGGGAGGCCCGCTCACCAGCCGCTGCGTCCACGCCGTGCCGTTGAATTCCCACGTTTCATTTGACTGCTGCCCCGCGTCACGAAACCCGCCGTACAGCACCGTCACACCGCGTGTCGAGTCATAACACATCGCATGGTCGTTCCGCGCCGATGGCCCGCTGAGCAATCGCTGCGTCCACAACGTTCCATCAAACTCAAACGTCGCGGCACTAGAGATCGAACCGTTGTATCCGCCGAACATCACCGTCTTCCCCCGCGCCGAGTCAAACGCAAGCGCATGCGAGTCGCGCGCCGTCGGCTTCACCAGAACCCGCTGCGTCCAGGCCGTCCCGTTCCACTCCCAGGTATCGCCCAATGTTCCAATGCTCGCCCCTCCATACATCACGGTCACATTGCGTCGTGAATCAAAGGCCAGCCCCGTTTGATATCGCCCTATGGGCCCTCCCGTCAATCGCAGCGTCCACGCCTGTCCGTCATACTCCCACGTCTGACTCGGAATTGATTCAGGCGAATCACTCGCCAGCCCGAACAGCACCACCCGCCCGCGCGTGGAGTCATATGACATCGAATGCCCCGTGCGTGCCGAAGGGCCGGTGATCGGTCGCTGTACCCAGGTGGTCGCATTCCACTCCCATGTGTCTCCCTGCGCGCCGGCGGAACTGGAGCCGCCAAACAACACCGTGACATTCCTCGCCGCGTCGTAAACCATGGCGTGGCCGGCGCGAGCCGACGGACTGGTCACTGGACTTCGCTGCACCCACGCACCGGTCGCCCCATTCCACTCCCACGTCTGGTTGCTGAGCGAGCTGCCAACGCCCGTCGAGCCCCCGAACAGCACCACTGTGCCTCGAACGCCGTCATATGCCAACGAAGCGGCATATCTGGGCGCTGGCCCCGTTGTCGAACGCAGGGTCCATGTCGTCCCGTTCCATTCCCACGTATCCCCGAGGATTGCGCCGGTCGGACCGAAGCCGCCAAACATCACCACCACCTGACGATTGGAGTCGTACGCCAGCCCCGGCGACTGGCGCGGGGGCGGATTGTCCGCCGCCGCCTTGCGCCACACCACTCCATCCCACAACCACGTCCGCGAGCGAGTCGTTCCGTTGCCGTTCTCTACCACAAAGCCCATGGCGGAAACAACCACGCCCCGCGCCTCGTCATACACCATCGCATGATTCTGCGTCGGGTTGTTGGTCCCCACCTCAAACCACCGCGCCACTTGCCCGCGACACACCATCGATGCAGGTCCAAGCATCAGAGCGGCCACGACCAACCACACGATCTCTCGCGAAATCACGCCAAAACACCGACTACCCACGATCTTCATCACACCCTCCAATCCCCCAGCGATGGTATATGTTGCGACGCGCCCGCAAACTTTCGCCTCGCCTCGAAAAATCCGAGAATTCGCGCTCTGTTCGCACCAATCTGCACGGCTGCGACCGGTGCACCGCCAAGCCACATCCCCCGCGCCTGCAGCGCGTCACATTCGCATATCTTTCGCTCCTTGGAGTGAACTATGGCCCTCAACGAACGACCCCTCGAACCCCAGGCCCAAAAAGCGGCCGAAGCCCTCGATCAGCAGCAGCCCGCGCACAAGCGCGTCGATGACCCTGCCATCGTCGAAGCCCTCGACGGCCTCATCGCGAAAATGGGCGGCGATCCCAACGACGCCAAAATGCGCCTCGTCCGCGACATGATGCAGACCAGCCTGCGCCTCGTCAACGACAACCGCGACGTGGGCGAGATGAAGCTGATGGTCAACAGCTACAAGGAGATGCGCTACGCCTACAAGGTCTTCGGCAAATACAAGAAGCCGCACAAGATCACCATCTTCGGCTCCGCCCGCACGCCCGAAGGCCACCCCGACTTCACCGCCTGCGTCGACTTCAGCAAGCTCATGGCCGACGCAGGCTGGATGGCAATCACCGGCGCAGGCATGGGCATCATGAAAGCCGGCCACGTCGGCCCAGGCCGCGCCGCCAGCTTCGGCGTCTCCATTCGCCTCCCCTTCGAAACCAACGCCAACGACATCATCGCGGGCGACGAAAAGCTCATTCACTTCCGCTACTTCTTCACGCGCAAACTCATGTTCGTGAGCCAGGCCGAAGCCGTCGCCCTCTTCCCGGGCGGATTCGGCACCCTCGACGAAGCCTACGAAACCCTCACCCTCGTCCAGACCGGTCGCAGCACGCCGCTGCCCATCGTCTGCGTCGAAGGCAAAGGTGGCGACTACTGGACCACATGGCACGCCTGGGCCAAAGAACAACTCCTCCGCCGCGGCTGGATCAGCCCCGAAGACACGGGCCTCTACTACATCGCCAAAGACCCCGCCGACGCCGTCGCTCACGTCCTCAAGTTCTACAAGAACTATCACAGCTCGCGCTACGTCAAGGATGAATTCGTCATCCGCCTCAAGAAGCCCCTGCACGATTACGACGTCCAGCGCCTCGAGCACGAGTACGCCGTCCTCATCAAGCAAGGCGGCATGGTCCAGCGTGGCCCCGTCGAAGGCGAAGAAGACAACCTCGACCTCCCGCGCCTGGTCTTCACCCACACCAAGCACAAGTTCGGCATCCTGCGTCGCCTCATCGATCGCATCAACGATCTCACCCCCAGCGACGACGGCTGGACGCCGCCCCAGCTTGCAAATCACCACGCGTAACTCAATGTCCGCGCCATCAACGCATCCCGCCTCCGCGCAACAGCACGCCGCCCCGCGCCGCGTGCTGTTGCGCATCTGTCTTGCCGCCGCCGCGCTCTCCCTCGGTGCCTGCGCCTCGCGCACCGTGACCGAGCCGCAGCTCACCTCCGCCATCTCCACCAGCGCCGAAGGCACGGGTCTCCAGCTCATCACCTGGACGCTCGACAACACCAACGCCCTCACGCTCCCCGATGGCGCAACCGCCGCCGCCGTCGCCCCGCGCATGCAAGAAGCCTGGCAAGCGGGCGGCATGCTCGTCGCTCGCATCAGCCTCGCCGACGTCGATGCCATCGCCAAGAGCATCGCCTTCACCACGCCCCCACAGCAGCAACTCCTCGCCTTCAGCCCCCTCCGCTCCGAAGCCCTGCGAGGCGATGCCACCGCCTACGACACGCTCCGCCTCGATAGCGGCGTCATGCCCCTGCGCAACGCCGCCGCACGCATGCTCGTGCGCGGCTGGCCCGTCCCCGACATGACCAGCGTGCAAAACGCGTCCGCGGCATCGCCTTCCATGCCCGCTGCCGTGCAAGTTGAGCTCGTGCCGCAGGTGCTCTCGCTCGTCAAGCCGCGCCGCACAGGCCTCGAACGCATCGACAACTCACCCGAAGCGCAAGGCGTCGTTCTCTCGCGCCTCGTCCTCGAAACCACGCTCCGTCCGGGCGAAGCGCTCATGATCTTCCCCGCCAGCGCCCCCACTCCCACCAACGCCATCCGCGTGCGCACCGCAGGCGAGAAGCCGTCCGTCCCCACGCCACCCCGCCGCCCACGCGGCGAATCTCCCTCGCCCGCCGACGAACCCGTACAGCCCGACACGCTCGTCATCGACGCCGAAGAAGCCGGCCCGGCCATCCCCACCACCGACAACCTTCCCAGCTTTGGCGACGCACTGCTCACTGACGCCCTCGCCCTTCCCACCGAAGGCGTACGCCGCGTCCTCATCATCGTGCCGAAGCCCCCGCCCACGTACTCGCTGCTGCGCGATCAATGACGCATCAGTCATGCCGCCGCGTCAGCACGCGCGCCAGCATGGGCTGCACGTGATTGCCCTCTTCGTCCTTGCCCTGATTGGGCACATTGATGGCATCCAGAAATCCGTACCCCAGCCCGATGTGAATGAGCGTCCATGCCATCAGTTCCGCCGAGAAGACTTTGGTGATCTTTTTCTCTTCCTGCGCCGCGCCAATCTCGCGTGCCAGAAACTTGTGGAGTTCGCGAATGTGCGCCACCACCGCCTTGTGAATCACCGCATCGCTCACTTCCGTGATCGCCTGCAGAAACACCCGGTAAGGCACACGCCCGCCGGGCGTGGTGAACGGATTCTCTTCCGTCAGCCGCGCGATGCGATCCGCCGGGTCCTTCGCCGTCGCCAGCCGATTCTCCCAGTGCTCCAGCGTGTCCTTGGCCGTCCGCTCAATCAGCGCGACAAACAAATCACGCTTGCTCTCAAAGTGCCGGTAGATGATGGGTTCCGTCACCCCCGCCGCTTTCGCCAGCTGCGCCGTGGTCGCGCGGGCGTATCCATCGCGCGCAAACAACTCCGCCGCCACATCCAGCAACTGCTCCCGACGCTTTTCCGCAGGCAGACGACTCATGCCCGATCATAGCGCAAGTTAGTGCGCAAGTTAGTGACCAAGTTAGTACAAACCCCACTTCTCGCACCCGCTCAACCCCTCCCCAGCCCC
>DATGWV010000051.1:0-42923 GCA_035299305.1 Phycisphaerales bacterium
ACCCTCGCAGATCGCCCCGCGACATTCACGCCCATCTCAGCGCATCCATTTATCGCCCGGCCCAAGCCGCTGGTGCGCTTCATGTGGAACTGGGGCGGCGCGGTGCGCGCGACTCGACAGATCATCCAGCAAGCGCGCGCACGCGGACCGGTGGTGCTGGTTGCAACCGGCGGCTTCGTTGCTGCACCGGCCGCCCAAGCTGCCCGCGTGGAGCGTGTGCCGATTCTGCTCGTCAACCTCGACGCAGTCCCGGGCAAGGCGAATGTGTGGATCAGCAAGCGCGCAACGCGCATCGTGACGGCGGCACCGGCAGAGGGGTTTGCTTGGGAAGCAGTACCGCCCATTGTGCGCGCGCAGGCGGTTGGTGCGCTTTCGCCCGAGGGCGCGCGCACAAAGCTGGGACTTGACCCCGCAAAGACTGTCCTCCTAGTCACCGGGGGCAGCCAAGGCGCGAGCAGCATGAATCAACTCATGCTTGCGATGCTGGCGCAGCACCAGGACGCCTTTGCAGGCTGGCAGGTACTGCATCAGACGGGCAAGGATGCACCGGAAAGTGCGCTGCGCGAGGCATACGCAGCCGCAGGCGTCCCCGCGATTGTCACGCCGTTCGTTGATGGCCTGGGCGTGTGGTGGAATGCGGCGACGCTCGCGCTCGCGCGCAGCGGTGCGGGAAATGTCGCCGAGGTTTGGGCAAATCGCGTGCCGGCGATTTTCATGCCGTATCCGTACCACAAAGACCAGCACCAGAAGATAAATGCAAAGACACTGGTTGCTGCGGGCGGCGCAGTTGTGCATACCGATCACATCGACGCCGCGACAAACGTGAAGGACGCTGGGGCGGCGATGGCAATCCTTCTGCGCGATCAAGCGAAGATCGGCGCGATGCGGGCCTCACTGGACAAGCTTGGTCCTGCGGATGGAGCAGAGCGCGTTGCGCGAATGGCTATTGAGATGCTGCGTACGGGCTGAAAGCCCGTACCAGCGGTGACGCGATTCATCGCGCGGGCGAGAGACCCGCCGGAATACCCGTTGCTTCGTTGGGTGGTTGACGCACAAAGGGAATGTACTCAAACCAGCGCTGGCTGCGGTTGAAGTTGGGATACGTGTACCCCGAGGCTGCCGCGAATGGCGCCGAACTGCCCTTGTACCAATTCTGCCACTCGGCCTGCGACGTGCCGAAATCCGCGCCTGTCAGCGTGCGGAGCGAATCGCGGACGCGAAGATTCACAGGCAGACTTTCATCTGCCATCGCAGCGATCAATCGCTCGACAACCCGCGTTTCGGCGTACTGCCCCAGCGCGCTCGCCGCTTCCACGCGCACGGCGGGTTCGGCTTCCTTCGCGGCGTCAAGAGCAATGAACAGCTCGTCGACCGTCTCCGGATTGTGCAGACGCTGCAAGGCCCGCGCGCTGGCGATGCGCACTTTCACGTCTTTATCTTCCACGAGCAGTTTGGCAATCGCCGGCGCGTCGGTCGCCGAGCCGTACGAGCCCAAGGCCCGCGCGGCCATGGCCCGCACGCCTGGATCGCTGTCCGCCAAACGCTCTTGGAACAACTGAATGTACTGGGCCTCGCCTCCCCACGGCGCACCGGCGATAAAGCTGAGTCCTTGATACCGCTTGTTCGCGTCAAACTCGTCGGTCGCGAGTGCCAGTGCTTCTTCCGGAGTAGGCGGCGCGAAGACCGCCAGCACGCTCTCCGCGCCGGGACGAATCTTGGCGACAGGGCCGCACGCCGACAGCGACGCGGCGACAGCGAACAGACACACACACGTGACACGCGAAAGAGCCATGAGCCGCAGTATATCGACTCGCAGAGCGATATGCTGCTCGCATGCGACACGCGAAGGTGGCAGTGCAAGCGGGGCTCACGGTGCTGATGCTGGCCGGTCTGGGCGCGTGCAACGCGACCACGCCCGTACGGCCAGCAGATTCTAACTCGCGTCTCGCACCCGACGACACGTCAGCGCGAACCGTGCCTGCAAGCATCATCTATCCCACCGGACCTTGGGAACGCGAGCGCACAATCACGGTGAACAAAGCCGCGATGGTCGAACGCGCCATTGCGAGTGAACCTGATGCCACAGGTCAATGGACCGTGCAGGTTTCGCAACGGAAACCCAACGCCGCGACGTGGACCGAAGTGCAAGCTCTCATCATCTCCCGGCGTGACGACGGCGCGATCGCGCTGCACGAACTCACCAACTACAGCCGCAAGTCGCGAGCGGTCTTCACGCCGGCCTTGATTCTCTGCGAAGGCACCATTTCCCGCGCCGCGCACGAGGCCAAAGCGGATGTGCGCAGCACGGGGCTGGACGGCGAATCTGATGTGCGCACCGGCAGCGCCACCGCCACTGCGAGCCTCGCAGGCGATATCGTGACGCTCACAATCACCATGGAACTCTCCCCCGCGACAATCACGCGGACAGCGACCGTCCAGCTTGACCCAGCGGTAGACGCAGTTCGCAGCGAAACCACGCAACTGCTCGTGCAAGCCGGGCCGTTCACGGTGCAGCGCGAGACGCGCGTGTGGTCGACGTCCGCGAACGGCTCGAAGCCATGAAAAACGGCCCCCATGAGAGGGCCGGGAGATGAAAGCGTGCATCGCCAAGACACACGCCGACAAGCATGAGATGTCTGGCCGCTCGGACCGCGCAGGAACAGCCGCACGCGATGTCGCGTGCTGCGCGGCTCCATGCGACAACCCGACAGCTTTGTGTCAGGAAAAATCAGAAACCGTGCAAAGCCGAGCAAAGCATCCCCAACAAAGCGGCGGTAACGTGATCGCGGTGGAGTCGTACACCTTGCATGTGCCTTACGCTGCGGTGACGAATCGGATCGCGTTCGGGTGCAGGTGTGTGAGGCGGGAAACGCGCGGCGAGAAATCGTCGCGTGGCCGAGGGTGAAATCGGAGACTCTCTCGTGTGGAAATGGCTGATTGCCATCGTTGTGGTGCTCGCCCTCATCATCGGCGGAGCGGCCTGGTATGCCAAGAGCTCGGGCATGCTCGACAAGATGGAGGAGCGGTTCAACCCGCAACTCAAGGCGCTTGAAGTCAAGCTCGACACCCCCACTCGCGGCAAGCTGGTGCGCACCATCAACGCGCCGGGTGAACTGGAACCCAAGACCAAGGTGGAGATCAGCGCGCAGGTCAGCGCGCGGATTCTCGAGTTGCCCTACCGCGAGAATCAGGACGTCAAGGAAGGCGACGTGATCGTGCGGCTCGACGCCCGCGATCTGCAGGCCTTGCTGGACAGCGCCAAAGCGCAGCTCCGCAGCGAAGAGGCCCGCCTCGAAGGCGCGCGAGCGAGCCTCGCAAACGCTGAAGCCGAGCTGTCTCGCCGGCAGAAGCTCGTTGCGTCAGGCGACATTGCAAAGACTGATCTCGAAGCCGCGCAGCTGCAGTACGACACCATGCTGAGCACGCTGCGGCAGGTGCAGCACGGCATCGATATTGCGAAGGCGAACATCACGCGGGCTGAGAAGGACCTGGACAACACCACCATTCGCAGTCCGATGAACGGCGTGATCACCAAGCTGAATGCCGAGGTCGGTGAGACCGTGGTGGTGGGAACGCTCAACAGCCCGGGCAGCGTGATTCTTGAAATCGCTGACCTCAACACCATGCGGCTGATCGCCCGTGTTGATGAAGCGAACATCTCGCGCGTCAAGGACCAGCAGCGCTCGACGGTGTACGTCAACGCCTTTCCCGATCTCAAGATTCCCGGCGTGGTCGAGACGATTGGCCTCAAGCGCGAGCAGGACACCAACGGCACGCGCTACTTCGAAACCAAGGTGCTCATCGAGCGCCCCGCCAACATTCTGCTGCGATCAGGCCTCACGGCGAACGTGGACATTGAAGTGGACACGTACGAAGACGTGCTGAAAGTGCCCAGCCAAGCCGTGCTCGACCGCGCGGTGGACGATCTGCCTGCCGAAGTGACCAAGGACAACCCGCACATCGAGCAGAACAAGAAGTTCGCGCGCGTGGTGTTCGTTGAGAAGGATGGCAAGGCTCGCGCGGTGCCGATTTCCATCGGTGCCAGCGACAGCACGAGCACAATTGTGACAGGCGGTTTGCAGGAAGGCGATCGGCTCGTCACGGGTCCTTTCAAGGTGCTGACCAACCTGACGCATGGTCAGACGATTGCGGAGCAGGGAACGCTCAAGAACGAAAAGAACGACGCCTCAAAGGAAACGGCGGTCGCAGGCGGCAAGTAGTTCGCGCGATTCCTGACTTCGTCACTCTGTCACTTCGTCACTTCGCTCCCTCTTCCTATGTCCATCCGCATCCGCAATCTCACCAAGGTCTACCGCATGGGCACCGAAGAGGTGCACGCCCTGCGGAGCGTAAACCTTGATATCGCCGACAACGAATTTGTCGCGATCATGGGCGCGTCAGGCAGTGGCAAGAGCACGCTGATGAACATCATCGGCTGCCTTGATCGCCCCACGGGCGGCACGTACGAACTGGGCGACGTGCGCGTTGAGCGGATGAGCGCGACCAAGCTGGCAAGCGTGCGCAACCGCGAAATCGGCTTTGTTTTCCAGAGCTTTGAACTACTCGGGCGAGCCACGGCCCTCAAGAACGTCATGCTACCCATGCTGTACTCATCACAATGGTGGGGCGCACGCAAGCGAGCGAAGGACGCCCTTCACAGCGTGGGCTTGGGCGAACGCATGGGGCACAAGCCCAATCAGCTTTCTGGCGGACAGAAGCAGCGCGTCGCCATCGCGCGAGCTCTGGTCAACAAGCCTCGCATTCTGCTCGCCGACGAACCCACGGGCGCGCTCGACAGCAAGACCAGCGAGGACATCATGGCTCTCTTCCGGGCATTGCACGAGAAGGGGCAGACCGTGATTCTCGTGACGCACGAAGAGGACATCGCGGGGCACGCCAAGCGAATCATCCGCCTGCGTGACGGCCGAATCGTGAGTGACTATCCCACCGACAAGGACCCTGTGCACCAAGACTACATACAGCGGGCTCTCGAACACGCCCAGCGCATGGCCGACGAAAACGCGACGGCCCAAGCCGCGCCGGTGCTTGCGACGGGAGGACCAGCGTGACGATGCTGCGCATTCCCATCCTTACAGTCGGCACGGCGATGGCCCAGATTTGGGCCAACAAAGTGCGCAGCATGCTCACGACGCTTGGCATCATCATCGCGGTGGCGAGCGTCATCATCGTCAGCAGCGTGGCGGTGGGCCTCAAGCAATACATGCTCGATCAGTTCGCGAGCTTCGGCGCGAACAAGGTCTGGATCTTTCCCGACTGGCCCGACGATCAACCCGAGCGATACACCTGGCGGCAGATTCGCATCACGCCCGACCAGGCTCGCGGGCTGCTGGAAAACTGCCCGAGCCTTAAGCGAGTCAGCCCGATCATGAGCATGCAGGCCCGCGTGCAAGTCGGCGATCGCATTCGCGACTTTGTCAAAGTCGAAGGCATCAGCCCGGACTGGCACGAGATCGAGCAACGTTTTGTCACCGTCGGACGCACGTTCAAGAGCATCGACGAGAATGAAAAGGCACAAGTCTGCCTGATCAACGACAAAGGTGTGCAGGAACTCGGACTGCCCGCAGATCCGACCGGCTCGATCATTCTGCTCGACAGTCGACGCTTCACAATCGTCGGCGTGGTCGAAACCAAAACGCCCAGCCCGATGTTCGGCGGTCGCAACGAAACGCGCGTCGAACTGTTCATTCCGTTCTCCACGGGCGAACTCATGCGGCCCGAGCCGGGCATGTATGTTGTCGGACAGACGCGCGGCGCTGAGTACGTTGATGATGTCAAAGCCGAGGTGCGCTTTTACATGCGTCGCGTGCGCGGGCTGGGTCCGGGTGAGCCCAACACCTTCGGCGTCGAGGCCATCGACCAAGTCATCGGTCAGTTCAACCAAGTCGCGGCTGTCTTCAGCGCCGGGCTGGCGGGACTTGTTGGCATCAGCCTTGTCGTCGGCGGCATCGGCATCATGAACATCATGCTGGTCAGCGTGAGCGAGCGCACGCACGAAATCGGCCTGCGCAAGGCCGTCGGCGCGCAGCCAGCGGTCATCATGCTGCAGTTCCTTGTCGAGGCGGTTGTGCTGTGTCTGGTCGGCTGCGCCATCGGCATCGTCGCGGGGGCGGGCGTCATCGCCTTGCTCAAACTCGCGCCCGATTCCCCGGTTGGCAAGAGCGAGATTCCCGCGTGGAGCATCATCCTCTCCGTCGCTTTCTCGGCGTTCACAGGTATCGTCTTCGGCATGGGCCCCGCCATCAAAGCGGCGAGCCTTGACCCGATCGAAGCCTTGCGGCACGAGTGACGACATGAAAGACGAACCTTGCGAGTTTGCAGCATGCCCGAGTGCGAAGGTCAATCCATGATCTCACGTCCGACGTCTTCCCTCACATTCTCGTCAGGCCTTGCACTCTCAGCCACGCTGTGCATGTGCCTCGCGTCCGGATGCGCGGTGCTGCGCGACCCCTTCCTGCCGCGCGACAGCGACTACGCCCGCTCGCTCGCGCTCTCGCGCCTGCGCGAAGTGCCCGCAGCGGATTACGCCGCCAATGTCGCGCCGCCGGTTGACCTCAACGACCGCCAGACGGTCATCAACGCCGTCACGGCCAATCGCATGGCCTTCGTCGCGCGTGAGCGAGTTGATCTCACGATCGAAGAATGCCGACGCAGTGCAATCGAGAACAATCTTGATCTCAAAGTTGCGATCATCGACCCCGCGATTGCGCGCGAGACCGTGACCGAAGAGGACAACAAGTTCAACAGCCTGTTCACGCTTGATGCTCGCTACAGCGACAGCCGCCAAAGCACTGGCAGCCGGGTAAGCAGCGAAGGGACCAAGCGATTGAGCATCGAGCCAGGCATTCGCATTCCATCGCGTACAGGCACGACAATCGACGTGGTGCCGCTGCGATTCGAACGCACCGAGCTTGAAAGCGAATTCGCGCAGCAGCCGCAATTTCTGTCCCTCGGGCCGTCCGTCAGCATCAGCCAGCCACTGCTGCGCGGAGCTGGTCGCCGCGTGAACATGGCCGCGCTGCGCATCGCTGGATACAACGTGCAGGCGGCGGAGCTTCGCACAAAGCTCGAACTTGTTCGCCAGCTCAGCGACGTTGATCGCGCATACTGGCGGCTCTACGGCGCGAGGGCCGCTTTGGACGTGCGCGTGCAGCAGTTTGAACTCGCACAGGCGCAGCTCGAGAAGGCTCGTCGGCGTCTGAATGAAGGTCTGTCGCCGCAGGTTGAAGTGGATCGCGCGCTGTCCGGTGTGGCGCAGCGTCTCGAAGGCATGCTGCTCGCGCAGAATGACGTGCTCTCGCGCCAGCGCGAACTGAAGCGCATCATCAACAAGCCTGACCTGCCCATCGACACCGAAACGCTCGTCGTGCCTCAGTCGCCACCAGATCCGGTTGAGTACATCTTTGATCGCGAACAGTTGCAGGCGCAGGCCGTCGCCAATCGCGCCGAACTCATGGAGCTTGAAGTGCAGCTCGCCGCCGACGCCGCGCGGGTGCTGCTGGAACGCGACGGCACCCTGCCGGATGTGCGTTTCCTCGCGAGTTACGGCTTCAGCGGCTTGGATGAACACCTGGGCAGCGCGGTTGACAGCATGTTCGATCAGCAGAGCCGCGCGTGGAGCGTGGGCGCGAGCGTCAGTGCGCCCCTCGATAACGAAGAAGCCCGCGCCCGCCTGCGTCGCGCCTTGCTCACCCGCGTCCAGCGCCTCGCAAGCAAGGATGCACGCGAGCAAACTGTGCGTGTGGAAGTCCTTGCGGCCATTGACAGCATGAGCACCAGTTGGCAGCGCATCCTCGCCGCGCGACAAGCCGCTCTGACCGCCGCCGTCGCGCTCGATAGCGAGCAGCGACAGTTTGATCTTGGTCGCGTCACATCAACCGATGTACTCGACCAGGCCAGTGTGGTTGCCGAAGCACAACTGGCGGAAGTCAACGCCCTTGCCGATTACCAACTCGCGCAGATCGATCTCGCCGTCGCCACCGGCACGCTCATGGGCGCGGCAAAGGTCGACTTGAGCAAGACACCGCAGGTGAACATCAACGATGTTGACCCCAGCGAAGATGTGCCCGGCCAGCTCGACGCACCACAGCGATAATCGGCTCGCTTTTCGCCTTACCACGCTCGATGCCGCGGCGGCTGGCCCTGCAGGACGGCCCACACATCCTTGACGACCCAGCTCATGTTCGCGTGCGCCGTTGCCGTCGCAGCGGCTAGATGCGGGCTCACATGCGCGTTGGGCAGTTGCAGCAGCGGATATGTCGGACCGAACGGCTCGGGCTCATGCACGTCAATCAGCGCGACAGCCTTGTTGTTGTCACGCAAAAACGCGGCCAGCGCGAACTCATCGACAATAAACCCGCGGCTGGTGTTCACGAAGATAACCGTGGGCCGCATCTGTCGAAACACATGCGCGTTGACGAACCGATGGTTCGATGCACGCGTGTCCACATGCACGGTCACAATGTCGGCCCAGTGCAACAGATCGGTGAGCGGCATGGGCTGCGCACCAAATCGCTTCTCTTCACCAATCTCCGCGACGTCGTAATATGCCACATCCATCTCAAACCCGCGCGCGATACGGGCAACACGCGAACCGATCCGACCGAGCCCCAGAATGCCCAGCCGCAACTCGCACAATTGATTCGGCGCCTCAAGCTCCTTGCGGAGCGCGTTCCACTCGCTCGCGGGCACAGCTTTATCAAGAAACACGCGGGGCCGAACCGCGTCCGTCAACATCGCAAAGACGTACTCCGCAACCGCCACGCTATTGGCATCGGGTGTGTGAACAACGCTCACGCCGCGTCGTCGGCATTCCTCAATCTCAATGCGATCCAGTCCAACCCCCGCACGCCCCACCACCTTTAGCTTGCGAGCCTTGTCCAGCAGTTCGGCGTTCACACGGGTATACGTCCGCACGATCAGGCCATCCGCTCGGGCCAGCAGCCGCTCAAACTCCTCCGTCTGCGTGAAGTGACACGCAACCACTTCACAACTCTCTTCCAGCCACGCCCGCGCGGCGGGGTCGAGTTCCTCTGAAATCAGCACAAAGGGCCTGTCCATGGTCCAACGCTAGGCCCGTCTACCCTTGGCCCATGAAGAACCTCGCCGCTCTCGTGCTCGCCTGTTCGCTCGCGCTTCCCGCGGTTACCGCGTTCGCGCAGCCCAGCGACGAGCAGGTCGCCTCGCTGATCTCCAAGTTGCAGGAGGCTGCCAAGGAGGGAACCGACGGGCTTGATACCGCAGCGCAAGCCGCGATCAAGGACATGCCCCTCGACACGCTAACGCTGTCGCAGATCACGTCCATCGTGCAGACGCGCATGCTCGACTTCACGCCCAGCCTCGCCAAGCCCGTGACAGATCGCCTCGCGGTGCTGTCCAAAGACACCGGCGCTGTTGGCGCCGCTGCGGCGGAACTCAGCCTGCAGACCGCAGGGTTGGGCATCAACACCGAAGCCGAAGGCGGCGAAGCGAAGTACGCCGAAGCCACGGCCACGCGCCTCAATGAAGTGCTCGCCCACCCGGGCATCGCGGAACATGTCCGCGCTCCCAAGGGTGGCCGCAACATCTTCATCGCTATCAGCATGCTCAGCGACATGGCCCCCGCCACGCTCGCGCAGCACAAGCTCATCGAGAAGGTCGCGCCGCTCATCACAACCGACCTCAGCTCGGAGTCCACGGCCAACCTCGGCGCGCTGATCGAGCCCATGCTCGCGAGCGAAGCCGGCGTGTCGAGTGAACTGCGTTCGCAGGTGCTCGCGAAGATGCAAGCCGCGTCGCAAGCGGCCCTGACCCGCGAAGGCGAGCCCAGCGACCCCGCCCGCAAGCGGCTGGTCGCTCGCATCAAGGACAACATGACGATGTCGCAGAGCAAGTTCGCCCGGGGCGAACTCATCGGCGGCGACGCGCCCGAGATTGAGTTCACGTGGACGAGCAAGGAAGCCTTCGGCGCAGCGTCCGTCACCAAGCTCAGCGATCTCAAGGGCAAAGTCGTGATGATCGACTTCTGGGCAACCTGGTGCGGCCCGTGCATCCGCGCCTTCCCGAGCGTGCGCGAACTGCAGGCCCGCTACAAGGACTACGACGTCGTGATCCTGGGCGTCACCAGCCTGCAAGGCTCGCACACGCAGCGCAAGGGCAGCGAACGCGCGACCATTGACACCACCAACGATCCCGCCCGCGAGTACTCGCTCATGAGCGAGTTCATGACCGACATGGAAATGACCTGGCCGGTCGTCTTCAGCAGTTCCAACGTCTTCAACCCCGAGTACGGCGTGCGCGGCATTCCGCACCTCGTCATCATCGACCCCGCTGGCAAGGTGCGCCACAACGCCCTGCGTCCGGGCAAGGCTTCCGAAGAAGCGGAGAAGATCGATGCGCTGCTCAAAGAGTTCAACCTCAAGATGCCGCCCGCGCCGATGGACTGATCTTCGCAGCGTAACTTGATCATCAGCAGCGAGACAGTCTGCAACAACTTACACATCACACTCATTACACGTCACACCAACCGCCGGGACATGCTCCATGCCCGGCGGTTTTTCATTCACAGCCCGCACAACGCGTGCAACCTTTGCCACGCGCCCGCAATTCGGCTAGACTGCGCGCATGCTTGCACTCACCGCACTCGTACCCATGTTGCTTGTCGGTCCTGTCGCCGCTCAGCCTGCTGACGCGTCCGCGAGTCAGCCCGCTGCGGCAGAGACAACCGAAACAACTGAAGCTCCAGCGTGGCGCGCGGCCCAACTCCGGCTGCGCGTCGAGCCCAGCGTCTGGTACATGGGCGCGGGCGGTGAACTGAAACTTCCGAGCCCCACGCTTGCTGGTCAGGGCGAGTCCATCGAGATCGACGAGCTGGGCTTTGACAGCCCCGAGCTTGTGCCGCACATCGAAGCTCACATCTTCGCCGGCCCCAAGTGGCGCTTTGGCGTGCGAGGCTTCACGTACAGCGACGACCAGACCGTGCTCATGTCGCGCACGGGCCGCATCGGCGACATCGGCTTCGACAATACCAGCACCATGCGCAGCGGCCTCGATTACGCGAGCTTCGAGGTCGAAGCGGCATACGAGGTCTATCGCCACGACAGCGATGGCACCACCAGCGACGGTCGGCGCCGATTCGCCTCGCGGCTTGAAGCTCTCGCCGGCCTGCGGCTCATCGACGTCGACTGGGAAGTCGAGCGCGTCGCCACCAGCAACGTCTTTCTCGGTTCCGCACGAGGCGGCGTCGACGAAACATACATCGAACTGCTGGCAGGCGGCAAGTTCGCGTTCGCCTTCAACGAAGAATGGGGCGTCGACGTGACGCTCGCCGTGGGTGGCAGCCCGTTCGGCGACGCGACCAGCTTCTCAGGTGACGTGATCGTGGGCGGCACCTACGAACCCACGTGGGCACCCAACTTCGGCGTGCAGATCGGATATCGCAGCGCGTTTTTCAGCCTCACAAGCGGCGACGGCGACGAAGAGTTTGAGTACAGCGGCGCGCACCAAGGCCTCATGCTGGGCGTTGTGCTCAAGTTCTGATGTGACATCCGCCGTCACGGCGTGCCAAGCGCACGCAGCACGCTCGCGTTGTCATCCGTCCACGCCTTCGCGGGCAGTTTTTCAGTCACGTGGTCCCACATCGACACGCGGGCAAGCGAGCCAAAATCCGCCTCGCTGCGTGCCAACATCGCCCACGAACTCTCCTGTTTCCCCTCGGCTCGCTGTTTCTCCGTCACGAGCGGATCACGTCGCACACGACACGCCCAGCCCATCTCGCGCGCCACCGCCGCCAACTCGGGCGCGAGATTGAAGTAGCGATTGCTGATGTGCACCAAAATGACACCCTGCGGCTTGAGTCGCTGCGCATACATCGCGAACGCTTCCGCCGTCAGCAAGTGCACCGGAATCGCATCGCTCGAGAACGCGTCGAGCACGAGCAGATCAACCGGCTGCTGGTCTGCCGCAAACATGACGCGGCCGTCCCCCAGAACAACGCGCACGCTCGCCTGACTATCTCGCAGGAACGAGAACAGCCGATCATCCTGCGCAATACGTGCGACCGCAGGGTCGATCTCATAAAACGTCATGCGTTGCCCGGCCCGCCCGTACGCCGCCAGTGTCCCAGCCCCCATGCCAATCATCGCCACATCGCCGTCGCGTCCGGTCTCGCGCATCATCTTGAACAGATCGCCCGCGGGTCCGCTCGCGTGGTAATACGTGGTCGCAATGCGTCGCGTCGCGTCGCTGGTCCGCACCTGCTTGCCGTGCGCCGTCGTGCCATGAAAGAGCGTGTGCGAGTCGCCGATCGCGATCACCTCATGCACGCCAAAGAACGTCCGCTCGCGATAGATGCTCGACTTCCCGCGCAGCAGCATGGGTGACGCTGCGAGCAGCAACATGACCGCAAACCCCGCGATCTCGCCGCGCCGGTAGAGCATGACGCTCGCGCACAACAGCACAGGCACGCCCCCCAGCATCGCGATGACCACGCGAGGCGGAAGATCAATCATCCCGGCGTTGCGCGTCAACATGATGACAACCGCCAGCAGCGTGAGTGCAGCACCTGCCGCCAGCGTCCACCGCTTGCGTGCTCCCAGCGTGTCGCTCGCGAGCGGACGAATCAACACGGCGACGCCCAGCACCAGCGGATATTCAACTACATGCGAGAAGATCGCCGGTGCGACGAGAGCGTTGAACACGCCGCCTAGCACGCCGCCCAGTGACATCATGAAATAAAACAGCGTGAGCTCGCGCGGATCAGGCCGCCGTGCCGCCAGCATTGCATGACACATCCACGCGGCGATAAAGAACGCGGCAAGATGCAGCGGCAGCATGAGCAGCAGCGAGCCCTCAGCCTTTGGCACCAGTACGAACAGCACAAGCAGCGCGAGGATGACAAGCACACGCCCCAGCGCTGCGGACTGCACACGCACGCGTGGTGAGAACGCGAGCATGAACGTAACCAGATACAACAGCAGTGGCAGCACCCACAACAGCGGAATCGCCGCGACATCCGTCGAAATGTGCGTCGTCACGCCGATAAGCAGGCTGCTAGGCACAATTGCAAGCAGCAACCACCACGCGCGTTCGCGCCATGTAGTCCGGACCAGAGGTGTCGTGGCGGCAACTGTCGTTGTTTCGCTCGCGCCCACACCGCCCGATGTCAGCACCGCGCTCGCGATAATCGCAATCGCCGCAACGCCATAGCCAATTGCCCACACCACTCCCTGCTCGTGCAAGCCAAAGAGCGGTTCCATCGCCAGCGGATATGCGAGCAAACCGACACAACTGCCGAAGTTGCTCGCAACGCTCAAAAAGTACGGATCACGCGCCCGCACGTGTGCGCTCTGCGCAAACCACCGCTGCACCAGCGGACTGGTACTTGCGAGAGCAAAGAACACCGGACCGACGCATAATGCAAGTGTGCCTAGCAGCCACCACACCGGTGTCGTCTGCGTCGGCGGCTCGCTCCCGCGCGGCAACGCAATCGGCAGCACGGCCGCACTCACCAGCAGCACCGCCGAGTGCACGGCAAGTTGCACGCCGCGACGCTTCGAGCCCAGAACATGTGCATATCCATACGCCGCCAGCAGCACGGCTTGAAAGAACACCATGCTCGTGGCCCACACCGCCGGCGCGCCGCCCAGCACGGGCAGAACGAGCTTGGCCGCGAGCGGCTGCACGCTGAAAAGCAGTGCAGCCGCAACCGTGATGGCGATGACGCACACAACGAGCACATCGCAGCGTAGGGTCCGCTCAATGTTGGCTGGTTACGTCCGCCGGAGTGCGCTTGCACGTCAGCAGCACCGCAGCACCAACAACTGCTGACGTCGCGGACGCGATCAGCACCGACAGCTTCGCGATCTCCAGCCGCTGCACGTTCTCAGGCCCGGCAAATGCAAGCTGTGCGATAAATAGTGACATCGTGAAGCCAATGCCGCCGAGCAGCGCCGCCCCCAGCATGTGCCGCCACGTGACACCCGAAGGCAACGCACATAATCCACTCTTCACTGCCAACAGCGAAAACACGAAGATGCCCACGCACTTGCCTGCAAGAAGCCCAGTCAAAATGCCCCACGATTCTCGTGACTGCACTGCCGCACCGAACGCGTCACCAAACGACACGCCTGCGTTGGCGAGCGCGAAGATCGGCACGACAAAGAACGCGCTGATCGGCAGCATCGCCCCTTCCAACCGCTGCAGCGGCGTCTGCACGCCCTCCGCAAGCTGCTCAATCGCGTTCACCGCGCCCTGTTGATTCGCATTCGTCACGATGTCGTTGCCACTGTCGTTCTCTTTGCTAAAGATGTCGAGCAGCTCGCGCGATTTGCGCACAAACTCCCGGCCATCGATGCGCGTGCGCACCGGAATCGTCATCGCCCCCATCACCCCCGCGATCGTCGCATGCACACCCGCATGCAGCACAAACCACCAGAGCACAAGTCCGAGCAAACCGTACACCCACCAGCGACGCACACCCATGACATTGAGCGCTGTCATCACGCCCATGACGCCGAACGCCATGCCCAGACTACTCATGCTCAGATGCTTCGCGTCCGTGTAGAAGAATGCGATGATGAGCAGCGCGCCAAGATCATCCGCGATCGCCAACGTCACCAGAAACACTCGAAGACCCGCAGGCACACGATTGCCCAGCAGAGCAAGCACGCCCAGAGCAAATGCAATATCCGTCGCCGTCGGAATCGCCCACCCGCGCAGCGTCACCTCTCCCCAGTTGAAGGCTGCGTAAGTCAGCCCAGGCACCGCCATGCCCCCCACCGCCGCGATGAGCGGCAACGCCGCCTTGCGCGGATTGCGCAGTTCGCCAGTCAGAAACTCTCGCTTGAGCTCAAGTCCGACGACAAAGAAGAAGATCGCCATCAGCGCGTCGTTCACCCACCACTCAGCGTGCCCCGCGTGCTTGCCATTGGGAAACGCATACGACCCGATCTGCAGTTGCAGCGAAAATCCCGTCCAGAAGTCATGCCAGGCGTGCGCCAGCGGACTGTTCGCCGCAATGAGCGCAACCGCCGTCGCCAGCACCAACACCACGCCGCCCGCAGACTCAAGCTTCATGAAGTGCTGAAACGGCGTCACAAGGCGATCAATCGCCCTTCGCTTGGTCTGAAGATCCGTCAAGTAGTCCGGTTTGCTATGCGACATGCAGTACTCCGCGGCCAGTATACATCGATGGCCGCTCCGCCTGACGACACAATTTTCCGCAACGCCAACCCGCCTCCTCCGAACAATCGCCCATGCGAACGAAAACTCTTGCGACGTTCACCGCCCTCTGCATGACGCTCATCACATCCGCGAGCACGCTCGCACAAGTCGTTTACTGGAAGGGCGACATCGATGTCATGGGCAACAAATTAGGACTGATTGTGACCGTGAAGTCCGCGAGTGAAGCCACGATCTCCGTACCGGCACAAGGCGTCGAAAACGCCGCGCTCAAAGACGTTAGGATCGATGACGCGTCCATGGCCTTCGTTCTCCAGATTCCTCCCATGACCGACGCCACCAAAGCGTCGTTCGCCCTCACGATCGATCAAGCGGCAGGCACCGCGACGGGCGACATGACCCAGTCGGGCATGAAACTGCCCGTGACGCTCAAGCGCGCAGCCGACGGCGAGCTGCTCGCGCCGAGCCGCCCACAAGACAAACTGCTCGACCCCACGCAGTACACCAGTGAAGATGTCACGTTCGTCAACCCCAAGTCCAAAGGCACGCTCGCGGGCACGCTCACGCTCCCCAAGCCCGCTTTCGCTCGCGACGACAAGCACGCCGCGGTCGTGCTCATTTCCGGCTCAGGAACGCAGGATCGCGACTGCCTCCTGCTCGGTCACCGGCCCTTCCGCCTCTATGCCGACACACTCTCCCGCGCGGGCGTCGCCGTGCTGCGCGTCGATGATCCCGGCGCGGGCAAGAGTGACAACCCCTACGCCAAGAACGGCACCAGCGCTGACTTTGCGACAGACGTCGCGGCGGCAGTCGCATATCTGCGCACCCGCCCCGACATCGATCCCGCCCGCGTAGGCCTGCTGGGTCACAGCGAAGGCGGCCTCATCGCGCCGCTCGTCGCTGCGGAGGACTCATCCATCGCGTTCATCGCGCTTCTTGCTGGGCCGGGCGTCTCAGGCCGCGAAGTGCTGGAAGCGCAGTTCAAAGCCATCGCGCTTGCATCAGGTCAGCCCGAAGAGGAAGTGACGAAGAACGCCGCGATCCAGAGCAAAATCCTCAACATTCTCGTCAGCCACGCCAGCACCGATGATGCCATCAAGCAGATCAACGAAACGCTTACGCAGGCGGGAATCACCGACGAATCTGAACGCCAGCAGTGGCTCTCAGGCGGCATCACCAGCAACTGGATGCGCTGGTTCCTCCGCTACGACCCGCGCCCCACGCTCGCCAAACTCAAGCAGCCCATCCTCATCGCCAACGGCGAGCTCGACACGCAGGTGCTGCCGACACAGAACGTGCCCGAGATCGAGAAAGCGCTCAAGTCCGCGGGCAACACCAACACAACCACCATCGTCGCCCCCAAGCTCAACCACCTCTTCCAACCTGCAACCACCGGCTCGCCCAACGAATACGCCACGATCGAAACGACCGTCGATCCGGCGTTTCTTGAGCAGCTCACTGCGTGGATCGTCCAGCACGCCAAACCCGGCAAAGCCGAGTAATCGTCCGCCACCGCATATCGCGATGCGGATTGTCGCCACAAATGCACAATCCTCTGTCACGACGTCCTGAAATTGAGAAACCATTTTCACAAGTACCCCGAACAAGTGCACGCGGATTGGTTCTCCATTGAAAGGAGTGGCTCATATGCGTCGTGCTGTCGCCATCGGTCTGGTTTTGTGTGCAGGCCTTCCCGCCTGCGTCTTCGCCCAAGGTCCATTCACCCAGTCGCAAGCTATTGACCCGGGCCTCATCGCCCTGCCCGGCGCCGCTCGCATCGATGTTCCCACCTTCGTCACCGACGCCGGCGACGTCTTCGGCTTCAGTGAAACGCTCGTGAACATCGATCAGAATGACCTCACCGCCCGCGCCATCTGGCGTGCAAACGCCGCCGGCGCCGATCTCATCACGCTCTCGGGCGCACAGTTTGTCGAACCCACCACGGGCGCAGTTCTCTCCTCCCTCACACGCGTCAACGCACGCGGCCAAGCTGCAGGTGTTCAGTTCTTCGGTCAAGTTGAAACCCCCGGTTACTTCAGCCGCTCTCAGGCGTGGTTCTTCGATGGCGTGCGCACCCGCGCCGTCGGTCTGCAAGGCGACGCGCTGGGCCTCACGCCGTTCACCGAAGAAAACGACATCGCTGCCCTTTCTGATGACGGCATCACCATTGGTCGCTACACCGCCACCGTTTCCGTGCCGAGCGATCAGCTTCCGACCGGCGCGATCGTCAACGTCGCCTGGGCATCGCGCGATGGAGCCAACAGGCCTCTGGGCTTCGACACGGGCGTCTTCGTTCGCCCCTTCGTCGGCCAGCGCAGCAGTGGGGTCAGCGCCGTCAACAATCGTGGCCAGATCGCCGGCCACTCCGATCGCTTCAACGCCAATGCTGAGATCGACGGCCGGGTCGCGTGGCGGTACGACTTCAATCGCGACGAGTACGTCACCATGGGTCTGACTGGTCCCAGTTACGCCGATCCTTCTCAAGGCCTGTTCGGCAGCAGCTTCGCCACCATGATCGCAGACGACGGCACTGTCGCCGGCATCAGCGAACTGCTGCAGCAGACCGCCGGCACGGGCGTCTGGGTCTTCCGCAACGGCGTCACGACCGAGGTTGGCCTGCGCGGCCCGCTCTACGACATCGAATCCGGATTCCCCAGCTCCGAACTGCGCATGCTCACTAACACCGGCATCGCCGCAGGTGTCACCACACTCGCCGATC
Organism: Phycisphaerales bacterium; assembly: GCA_035299305.1. GTDB lineage: Bacteria > Planctomycetota > Phycisphaerae > Phycisphaerales > UBA1924 > BJHL01. The sequence continues at coordinate 17,897 of DATGWV010000051.1, forward strand.
TCGCGTTCGGTAAATCCGTCTGGGTCGCCATCGATGGCGTCACCACACGCGTCGGCCCCGCCAGCAGCGACTTCATCGGCCCCGCTGGCGACGAGATTTCCGAGTTCGCCGACATCAACGACAACGGCCTCGTGGGTGGCAGCACACAGACCTTCAACGCCGCCGCTGGCACCTTCGGCCTCTCGCGCCTTGCATGGGTGCAAAGTGCACGCAACTCGACAGTGCCGCCCCGCGTGCTCGCACTCACGGATCCCCTGCACGGCACCAGCCAGTTTGCCAGCGAAATCCTCGACATCAACAACCAAGGCTTTGTCGTCGGCCAGTCATTCCAGTTTGGTTCGACGCGTCTCCCCAACGGCGGCATCCCCGGCAGCAGCTTCACGCCTTGGCTCTTCGACAGCAACACGGGTGACTTCACCGCCGTTCCCCTGCCTCCCACAACTTCCGGACGCTCCAGCGGCTTTGTCCTGCACCTCACCCCGCGCGGCGGTGTCGTGGGCCTCTTCCTTGTCGGCGTCGGTGCCGACACCACCGAGTTCTACCGCCCCTTCTACTGGAGTCGCAACGCTGGCTTCGTTGATCTCGCTCCCACAGGCCCGTTGTACACCTCGCCCTGGGACACCAAGTTCCCCCTCGCCGTCTCACCCGACGGCACCCGCGTCGTGATCGGCGCGACGCTGCTCACTGGCGACATCAACCTTCTCCGCATCACCACCAGCGACTTCGCCGGCTGCGACAGCATCGACTTCAACAACAACACTGTCTTCCCCGAGGACCAAGACGTCATCGACTTCTTCACCGTGCTTGCTGGTGGCGAGTGCCTCACCTGCAACGACATTGACTTCAACAACAACACCGTCTTCCCCGAAGATCAAGATGTCATCGACTTCTTCACCGTCCTTGCTGGCGGCGCATGTTCGTAAGCTGACCACACACATGCAACATGCAGGCAAACGCCCGGGCCCGCGCTCGGGCGTTTCGCCGCGCTCAGCGCATCTCTTCGACCGCGCGCAGGTTCAACTTCGTCGCCGGGTCGAGTTTCTCGATCTTCGTGATGATCATGCGGGGATCGGTCTTGTAGCGCACCTCGAAAGTCATCGCGATCTTGTCGCCCAGCGCCAGCGCGTCCGGCTTCACGTCAGGCAGCGCGTTGGGCATGTCCATGATCATCTCTTTCATGCCCGTCTGCTCGCCCGCTTTGTTGACAAACTCCGGAATCTCCTCGTGATGCACTTGGATGTACAGCGTGCCCCGGCCCGGCAGCCCCGTCACCACGCCCCGCGTGGTGTACGTGTGCTCCGCCGCCGTCACCGGCATCATGTAGTTCATCCGCCCCTCAATCAGCGGCGCGGGCTCGGGCGACTTGTTGCATCCCGCCAGCAGCACAACGCTCACCAACACTCCCGATGCGATCTTCATGCCCGCATGGTAGTGAAACCGGCGAAGGACCAAATGAAAAAACCCGGCACCAAGGTACCGGGTCGTTGCGTGTTACTCACAGAGACTCGCGCCTTACTTGGCCGCGATGCTCAGGTACTGCTTGACGCTGGCGATGTCACGGGCCAGGTCGTAGTTAAAGGTCATGTTCCAGTTTTCGCCCACCGCGACGTGAACGACCTTCGCCGTCTTCTCGCGCTTGTGCCAATCGCGGTTACCGCGGTTGTAGATCACTTCGCGCTGCTTGCGCATGCGCTGAGCGGTGCGCAGAGCCTTCTTGTTCGCCGGATCAAGACGCATCAGGCGAGCGATCGTGTCGCCCGCGCCTTCGTTGAGGGGGAGCTTCTCGACCGTGCAGGCCAGTTGCTGGCCGGGCTTGTAGTTCAGTTCGGTGACCTTCATGGCAGACTCCAAAACCCCGCCGAGTTTTCTGGGCAGGGTCAAGATGCTAGGCGCGAAGCGCGAACGTGTCGAGGCGGGGGCAATCGGTGAACAGACTCCGTACCGGTCGTCGCAACCCGTTGTCGCAAAACAACTCCAGCGAGACTTTCCTTGTCCTTAATACATATGTATCGTACATTTGTACTAAATCGTAGGTGAACCATGACTGCAACCCCCGCCAATACCAAAGCCGCCATCATCCAAGCTGCCGGCGAACTCTTTGCCTCCCATGGGTTTGGAAGCGTCACCGCCCGCCAAGTCGCGAAGGCGGCCGACGTCGCCCTGAGTGCGATCCCGTACCACTTTGGCAGCATGGCCAATCTCTACCAGAAGACCCTGCTCCAAGCCTGCGAGATCTCGCCACAGGCTGTGCCCCTTGCCAAGCGAGCTTTTGAAGCTCCACCCGAGCAGGGAATCCGCCTGGCGATCGAGTGGGCGATGGAAGACTACGCGGGCATGCAGGTCGCATGGCCCATGCGGCTCATCACGCGGGAGGAGCTTGATCCCTCACCGATCTTTCCGGAAGTGATCGAACGCAAGTTCGCACCCGAGTGGAACTGGCTCAGCCAGATCGTGGGCCGCGCTTCAGGCCGCGAGCCGGCGTCGCCTGCCGTCAAGTTTGGCGTTGTCACGCTGTACACCCTGGCCCTCTCCACGCTCGTGCATCGCGCGGTGCTTGCAAAGCTCGCGCCCGACGTGCTGCAGACAGAGCGCGCCGCGCTCATCGAGACTATCGCGCGTCTCACGCTTGATGCTGTCGAGCGCTACGCAACCGCCACCAGTTCCTCGTCGTCCAGCGTGAGTGACCGCGCATGATCCGCATCGCCTTCCGCATCCTGATGCACGATACCGCGAAGTACCTCGCGCTCATTCTCGGTATCGCTTTCGCGACGCTGCTTATTGGTCAGCAGTCCGCCATCTTCCATTCCGTCGTGCAGTCGTCGGCTCGTGAGATTCTGGAAGCCAGCGAAGCTGATATCTGGGTGATGAAGCCCAGCGTTGAGACGCTGGACCAGACCGATCCCATGGCCGAACTTGCCGTCAACCGCGTGCGGTCGGTTGAAGGCGTTGCATGGGCTGTGCCGTACTACCAAGCCATCGCGCAGCTCAAGACCGCTGATGGTCGCAGCAAGTCCGTCACGATCATCGGCGTTGATGAGTCCTCGCTTGTCTCGGCACCGCGCAGCATGCTCATGGGCTCGCTGGCGGACCTTGCGCGACCTGATGCCATCGTCATCGATGCCGCCGGCTTCTCCACGATTTTTCCTGACGCACCGCTCGATACCGGCGCTGTCGTCGAGATCGGCCAGCGCCGCGCGCAAATCGTCGGTATCAGTCATGTGGGTCCATCATGGTCAGGGCTCCCGCGTGTTCACGCGCGCCGCGCACTTGCTGTGGAGATGGCTCGCGAGACCATCAATCCCGTCAGCTACATCCTCGCGCGTGCCGAGTCGGGACGGTCGGCGGAAGATGTCGCGCGTGCAATCACACACGCCACCGCACTGCAGGCCCACTCCAGCAACGGCTTCCGCGCGCAGACGCAGGACTGGATCATCAAATACTCAGGTGTCGCCGAGAACTTCGGCATCACGATTCTCATGGGTGTCGTGATCGGCATCGCCATCGTGGGCCAGACGTTCTACATGTTCAGCGTCGAAAACCTGCGCCAGTTCGCCGCGCTGAAGGCAATCGGCGTCGCCAACCACCGCATCCTCGCGATGATCTGCACGCAGGCGCTCTTTGTCTCCGTCGTCGGCTTCTGTATCGGCATCGGTATCGCGAGTCTCTTCTTTGCGATCTTCAGCCCGCAGCTCACAGGCGGCCTTCGCGGCATGTTCATGCACCCAGCCATCTTCGCGGGCACGGGCGTTTTCATCATCCTCATCACGCTGGTCTCCTGTGTCATCAGCGTGCGTCGTGTTCTCACTGTTGATCCTGCCATCGTTTTCCGGAGTTGATCATGTCAGGCGTTTGCTGCCAACAAGTCGCCATCGAATTCGCCAGCGCCGCCGGACCCGTCAAAGTCCTCAAGGGCGTTGACTTCGAAGCTCGCGCGGGCGAACTCACGATGCTTGTCGGCCCCAGCGGCTGCGGCAAGACCACACTCATCTCCATCATCGCGGGTCTGCTTCGCGGCGCAACCGGCAGCGTAAGAGTCTTTGATCAGGACGTCACCGCGATGAGCCATCAGGAGCTCATCCCCTTCCGCCTCGCGCATATCGGCTTCATCTTTCAGCAGTACAACCTCATCGCCGGTCTCTCGGTCATTGAGAACGCCGCGGTGCCTCTCGTCGCTGCGGGCACGCCCTGGCCCGACGCGCTCGACCAGACGCGCGATCTGCTCAACACGCTGGGCATGACGCCACATCTCACCAAACTCCCGCGACAGCTTTCAGGTGGCCAACAGCAGCGCGTTGCCATCGCCCGCGCTCTGGTGCACAAGCCGCGGTTGCTCTTGTGCGACGAGCCGACCGCCGCGCTCGACGGCAAGTCAGGCCAGGCGGTGATGACGCTGCTGCGCGAGCTCGCTGTGAGCCCCGACCGCGCCGCCATCGTCGTGACGCACGACCCGCGCGTCTACGCGTACGCCGATCGCATTGCGCACATGGAAGACGGCCTGCTCGTCAAGATGGAAGAACCCGCTGGCTCCCAGTTTGCCGCGTCCCACTGATTCGCGCTTCACGAGGTATCACCCATGCTCATCAAATTCGGCATTCCCATCTTTGCCGCGCTTGCACTTGGCTTTGGTCTTGCAACCACAGTCATTCTCAAGCCGGAAGAACAACTCACACAAGCCGTCAACCCGCCGGCACATTCCACGCTGGCTGCGGACACCATTGCCGGCTTGGGCGAGTTGCAGACACCGGGCGAACAGATCGCCATCAGCGCCGCGCTGCCGGGTGTCGTCAAAGAGGTGTTTATCACCACGGGCGGCGTCGTGCGCGCGGGTGATTCACTTTTCACGCTCGATGATCGCGAACTGGCTGCCCAGCTCGCCAGCGCACAGCGTGCACTCGACGCAGCGAAGGCCCGACTCGAGCGGCTACGCGCAGGCACTCGCGATGAGGATCTCCCGCCCGCTCGCGCTCGCGTCGCCTCAGCGCAGGTCATGGTTGATCGCAACGCCGACTTCCTCGAGCGTGCCCGTGCCCTCATCGCATCCGGCGCACTCAGCCGCGAGGAGTTCGCCACGCGCGACTTTGCCCTGCGACTTGCCAAGTCCGATCTTGCGGAAGCTCAGGCCCAGCTCGCTCGCCTCGAAGCGGGCCCGTGGATGCCCGATCTGCAGGTGGCGCAGAGCGAAGTGAATCAGGCGCAGGCGGAAGTGGAGCGCATAGGCGTGGAGCTGCAGCGCCTTGTTGTGCGCGCGCCGCTGGATGCGACGGTGCTGCGCTGCGACGTGCGCGTGGGCGAGTTCATACAACCGGGCGATGCCACGCGTCCTCCTGTGCTGCTGGGCGCAGCCGGACCGCTTCAACTTCGCGTGCAGGTTGATGAAGAAGACGCCAGCCGCGTGACGCCCGGTGCCAAGGCCGAGGCGTTCGTGCGTGGACGCGAACGAATCCGCCTTGATCTGGAGTTCGTGCGGATCGAGCCGCGCGTTGTTCCGAAGACCTCGCTTACCGGCTCCACCACCGAGCGCGTCGATACGCGCGTGCTGTTTGTGGTCTATCAAGTCGTGGGCACGCCAGAGCGCGTCTACCCGGGCCAGAAGCTTGATGTCTTCATCACCGCGCGGCGCTAAGGCCCGCAGCGCGCCAACGCCACACCGACCGGCATAACCGGCCCAACCCCACCCCCGCACGCTTTCGCCTGCGCATTCCGCTGGCATCGCGTCGCGGGGTTTTTCATCTTTTCTGCGTGCGTGGGACGCGCTCGCCCTTTGCCTGTGTGGCTGTCGGCGACAGATCCCGACCGTCTCAGGAGTGACCTGCATGCAGGCAGCCCAACCATCCGCTTTGCCGGGCGAAACCGTCCTGACCTTCAGCATCCGCCACGGAGCCGGATTCGTCACACTCGCCGCCGCCGACCTCAACCACCGCGAGCTGGGTCAGCTTCTCAACCACCTGCAAGACCTCGCCCGCAAAGTCCAGGGCAACATCGCCCTCGATCTTGTCATGGTCAGGCCCCTCAACTGCGCCTGGATCAACGGCCTCATCGACTATCACCACAACTGTCGCGAACTGGGAGGCCAGTTGGTCATCGCGGGCCTGCCGCCCGACGCCGCAGACATCATGCGGACGACCGGCCTTGACAAAAAGCTCATCATGAGCGCGACGCGCGAAGACGCCTTGCGGTACTTCCGCACGGGCGAAGACCCGCGTCCGGGTTTGTTGAGTTGGCTCAAGGGCCGCAAAGCCGCGTGACGTTCAGGCGAGCGTCACGATGGCGCACAGTGCCGTTCGCCGCTTGATCGCATCGATCAATCGCGCGCTGTCGCTCGGCTTGCCGCGCATCGTCAACATCGGCTCAAGGTCGATGCGCGACGTCGCCAGCCCAGCGACAGCGCTCGCCAGCGAGCCAGCTGTGACACTGGTCAGTTCAACTTCATTTGCCAGCAGCGTCGCGATCGGCACATCAAAGCTCGTCGACGCGACAGGCGACGTCTTGACAATCACGCGCCCACGCGGCCGGACAAGTTTGCTCGCCATGGCAAGCCCCGCCGGCTTGCCCGTGCAATCAATGACGACATCCTGGTCATGCCGCAGCCCCGCTTCGCTCGCGTCGCGATGCTTGATTCCCCACTTCTCGCACAACCCAAATCGCTGCGGATGATGCCCCAGCAGCCGCACCGTCGTGCTGAGTCGCGCCAACTGCTGCGCAATGAGCAAGCCCATGACGCCATCGCCCAGCACCGTCACAAACGGCTTGCGATCGACGCGCACCATGCTGGCAATCGCCAGCACACTCGCAAACGCGCCGGCGAACACCGCATGCTCATCGCGCAGCGACGCTGGCACCTCTGCCCACGCACCCGAAGGCACCTGCAGTGACGACGCTGCGAGCGCGCCGGGCGTGCCATCCCAGCCCGCCACCCGCCGCTTGATGCAATGACTCGACATGCCCCCCTTGCAACGCTCACACGCCCCGCACGACCACACTCCCGCCACAACCACCCGCTTGCCCGCCAGCTCCCCCTGCTCAACCACCCCCACACACGCATTCCCCGCGTGCGCAGCGTCCACCAGCGCATCAGGCGAGAACAGCCCGACGCACGTCGGCTTGACGACCACATGACCGGCCGGCACGTCCATACCCGGTTATCGGCTCGAATCCGAACCTAATTTAGTAGGATTCTGTTTGCATCTCGATCATCGCTGACAAATCTTCAACGACTACCCGCACGCCACGCAATATCCGAACCACGCCTGCGTTTCGCCTCCATCGGCAGCGCGATCACACGCGCTCTCCAGACGCAAGCCCACCGTGAGGGGATGGGCTTGTGTCGTTTTTGGAGACCGCTCGCGGTACTCTGCTCCATGCCTCAGCTTCACTCGGCGAACGGACTTGCCGGCGTGCCGCACGCGTTCTCGACGCGCCTGGGCGGCGTGTCGCGCGGCCAGTTCGATTCGCTCAACTTCGGCAACCCCAGCGAACTCGTGGGCGACGCCCGCGACCCGCGCGAGAACATCGCTCGCAACATTTCATTGGTCCTCGATGCCATGGGCGCAACTGGCCGCGAAGTCGTGCAAGTTCACCAGGTACACGGCGGCGAGGTCCACGTCGTCCGCGCGGGCCAAGCCACACACCACGGTCGCGACGACACCAAAGCCGACGCCATCGTGACCGACGACCCGGCGCGCATCGCCATGGTGCGCATCGCCGATTGCGGCCCCGTCCTGCTCGCGTGCGAAACCGGTCGCGTCGTCGCCGCCGTCCATGCTGGCTGGCGAGGCGTGCTCGCAGGCATCGTGCCGAATGCCATCGCCGTAATGCACGAACTCGGTGCTCGCGACATTCACGCCGCTATCGGTCCCTGTATTCGCGTTGATGCCTTCGAAGTTGGCGAAGACGTAGCCCAGCAGTTCACCGCCGCGTTTCCCCGCGTCCCTGTCGTTCATCGCCGAGCGGGCTGGCCCAAGCCGCACGTTGACGTCGTGACCGCCATCACCACGCAACTGCAAGCCGCGGGCATCGCCCACATCGACGTCGTGGGCGAATGTTCATTTGCTCGCAGCGATTTGTACTTCAGCCACCGCCGCGACGGCAGCCGCAGCGGCCGCATGGCCGCGTTCATCGGACCACGCGTGTCGGCCTGATACGCTGAGCGCATGCTCGTGCGCCTCACGCTGCTTCTGCTCGCGCTCATCGTTTTACCCGCGTGCTCCGCTCCGCGCGCCGGCACGCCCCATCCGCGCCGCGGCGATGAAATCATGATTGCCGGCCAGCTCTTTCACACGGGTGGCGCACGCGTCAAACTCTGGTTCGACGAAGGCGGCTACGACGCCTACCGCATCGAACGCCGCTTTGCCAAATGGCCCGAATCAAGCTGGGAAGCCACGCAAAAATCGGGCAAACTCAAACAGCCCGAACGCTTCGGCTTGCGCTTTGCCAAAGACCTCAGCGACGACGACATCGCTCGCGTGCGCGGCGGCCCCTGGCCCCTCGCCATGCTGCGCGACAAAGTCGATCAGTTCATCATCCACTACGACGCCGCCGGCACCAGCCGCAGTTGCTTCCGCACGCTCCACGACGAACGCGGTCTCAGCATCCACTTCATGATCGACCTCGACGGCACGATCTACCAGACGCTTGACGTGCAGGAGCGCGCCTGGCACGCCACCACCAGCAACGACCGCAGCGTGGGTGTCGAGATCGCCAACATCGGCGCGTACCCGTTCAAACGCGACGACACAGGCGACATCATCATGCCCACCACTCTCGCCAAGTGGTATGCCCAAGACCGCGCCGGCTGGTACGTGACGCTGCCAGGCTGGGTAGGCGACGGCGGCATCGCTACGCCCAACTTCGTCGCCCGCCCTGCGCACGATAAACTCATCACCGGCAGCGTCCAAGGCCAGCAACTCGCGCAGTTTGACCTGACCGACGAGCAATACGACGCTCTCATCAGGCTCACCGCAACGCTGCACGCCACCTTGCCCAAGATCAAACTCGACTACCCGCGCGACCAGCAAGGCGTCATCACCACGAAACTGCCCGACGACCAACTCCAGACCGCGACCGGCGTGCTCGCTCACTGGCACATTCAAAGCAACAAGATCGACCCGGGACCGGCCTTCGACTGGGACCGCGTGATTCGCGGGGCCAAGCGCGAACTTCGCCGCTATCCTCTCGCGCCATGAAGATTCACGAATACCAAGCCCGTGACCTGCTCGCCTCCTTCGGCATTCCCGTCCCCGCGGGCAAGATGATCACCACCATCGAAGACGCCGCCCAGGCCTTCAAAAGCGTGACCGCCGGCCAGGCCAAGCCTCTCGCCGTCGTCAAGGCACAGGTCCACGCGGGTGGCCGTGGCAAAGCTGGTTTCGTGAAGCTCGTGAAGACCACCGAAGAAGCCACCGACGCCGCGCGCTTCATGTTCACCAACCGCATGAAGAGCCCCCAGACTCCGCCTGAAGGCCTCGAAGTCAAGAAGCTGCTGGTCGCCGCTGGCGTTGACATCGCCGACCGCGCGGGAGGCGGCAAGGAAGAGTTCTACCTCGCCATCACCGTCGATCGCGCCACGCGCCGCAACATGCTCATTGCCTCGCGCGAAGGCGGCGTCGAAATCGAACAAGTCGCGCACGACCGCCCCGACGCGATCATCAAGGAACCGCTTCATCCCACGCTGGGCCTCATGAGCTTCCAGGCGCGCGACATCGCGTTCAAGCTCGGTTTCAAGGGCAAGCAGGTCAATCAAGCCGCGGCCATCATGGGCGGCCTTGCGAAACTGTTCGTTCAGAAGGACTGCTCGCTCGCCGAAATCAACCCGCTCATCCTGACGCCGCCCAACGCTCAATTCCCCGACGGTCAGGTGCTCGCCATCGACGCCAAGTTCAGCTTCGACGAAAACGGCATCGAAGCCCGCCACAAAGACCTCAAGGACATGGCCGACCACACCGAGGAGAACCCCGCCGAACTGCGGGCCCAGAAGTTCAATCTCTCCTACGTCGCCCTCGACGGCAACATCGGCTGCCTCGTCAACGGTGCGGGCCTCGCCATGGCCACGATGGACATCATCAAGCACCACGGCGGTGAACCCGCCAACTTCCTCGACGTGGGCGGCGGCGCGACCGAAGAAGCCGTGACCGAAGCCTTCAGCATCATCCTCAGCGACCCGCACGTCAAAGGCGTCATGGTCAACATCTTCGGCGGCATCATGCAGTGCGACCGCATCGCCCAAGGCATCATCAACGCCGCGACCAAGCACAAAAACCCCGACGGCAGCACCGGCTTCAAAGTGCCGCTGGTCGTCCGCCTCGAAGGCACCAACGTCGCCGAAGGCCGAGCAAAGCTCGATGCCGCCCGCGCCAGCCTGCCCACTCTGCAAGCCGCGTCGGACCTGACCGATGCGGCGAAGAAGGTGTGTGCGGCGGTGAAGTGACCGGCACCCAACACTGCAAAAACGAGCAAGGCCGCATGAAATTCATGCGGCCTTGTACATTTCAGTTCGTTTCAGGCAATCGGCGGCCCATGAAACGTCAACGAGTGCTTCGCGAAAATCGCGCCCAGCATGTCAGGCGTGAGCGGCCCGGCCTTGGCCGCCGTTGCGGTCTCTCGAAACGGATTCTCAAGCCCCGCCGGCGTGCAGATCACCAGCAACTTGCCCATCTTCGTGTCCACGTTTGCAAACGTGTGCGTGCTGCCCTTCGGACACGACACAAACGTGCCCGGCTCAGCGATGATCTCCACGCCGTCGCGCACGAACTTGTGCCGCCCTTCCACAACGTAGAAGTACTCGTCCTCCCGCGCATGCCGATGCAGCGGCGGGCCGGAGTTGGGCGGACTGCACGACTCCATGATCATCAATCGGCCGCCCGTCGAACTCGCGTCCGCCAGCACGCGCACATTGTCCGTCACGATCGTCATGTGCTCGCCCTCGCTGGGATTCACGCACATGCCCTTCGCAGGCACGCTCCACGACACCTCACTCATCGCCCTTCCTCCGCGTTTCACTCGTCAGCCCGATGCGTTACCGTACACGCATGAGCGGCTCATCATTGCAACTCGGCTACCAAGCGTCAACACCCACGCTCGCGGGTGAAGGCATCACACTGCGCCCTCTCACGCTCGCCGACGCGCCGGCACTCTTCGCCCTCACTCCGCGCGACACCTTTGCATACTTCCTCAGCGAGCCGCGCTCATGGACGCTCGACGCCTTCACCCAGTGGCTGCGCGAATACGTCCTGTCACCTCAGCACATGTCATTCGCTGTCATCGATAGTCGCACCAACTCCCTCGTCGGCAGCACAAGCTTCCTCGACATCCTGCCGCAGCATCGCCACGCCGAAATCGGCATCACCTGGTACGCCGCCGCAGCCCGCGGCACCCACGTGAACCCCGCTTCCAAGCTCGCCCTGCTCGACTTCGCCTTCACATCGCTCTTCCCGAGCGGTGCGCTGCGCATCACCCTTAAGTGCAATGCAAGAAACGAGCCCAGCAAAGGTGCCATCCGCAAACTCGGCGCAACGTACGAAGGCACGCTGCGCAATCACCGTGTGAAGGAGAAAGCAGACGGCACAGGCGAAGTTCGTGACACCGCTTACTTCAGCGTGCTTCCAGATGAGTGGCCCCGCGTCGCCGCCGGCCTGCGCGCTCGTTTGCAAGCCATCGCAACTTCGCACGCTCAACCCTGAAGCTCTTCATGCCTCAAGCAGCGCCCTCATACATCATCCGCCCCGCGACCGACGCCGATGTGCCTGCCGTGCTGCCCATGGTGCAAGCCATCTGCGACATGCACGCCGCGATGGACCCGCTGCGCTACAGCTTCATCCCCGACATCACCGCGAAGTACGCACAGTGGCTCCCCAGGCGCATCGCCGACCCGGGCAGCGTGCTGCTGGTCGCGCAACTCGACAACGAAATCGCACCCGGCGAGCTCGCCGGCTTCCTCGTCGCCGAAACACTCGACGAGATTCCTATCTATCTCACCCGCCGTTACGGCTTCATTCACGACTTGTGGGTGCAGCCCGCTCACCGCCGCCAAGGCATCGCGCAAGAGCTCACGCGCGAGTGCCTCGCCCGCTTTCAGGCCATGAACCTCACGCAGGTGCGTCTCGACACCGCTGCCGCCAACTCCTCCGCGCGTGCGCTGTTCGAGAGTCTGGGCTTCAACGCCAGTTCAACGCAAATGCTCGCCACACTCTCGTGACCGCTTACTGCGAGAACTCGACCACCGCCACCGAATCAAGATTGATCCAGTACGCCTTCTCGTTCTTCCGCACTGTGATGCTCTTCTCGCTCACGCCGCTAAGAACGCCGTCAATCTTGTGCGGAATGTCATCGCGTGTCCGCAGCCCGTCCACCGCCTTCGCCACAAACTTGTCGCGCGTGTAAGGCACCACCAGATACACCTCGCACTCCAGCCCGATGCTGTTGCTGAGCGTGCTCTGCCGCAGCGTGTCTTGCGACATGCCGCTCATCGCCGCCGCCGCCAGCACCGCTCCGCCCACCGCCGCTGATCCAATCAACCATCGCCGCGTGTTCATGATGCAACTCCATTCGCGCGTGACCGACGGACGCTTTCAGCATCTGACATCACGCGCATCGACAACACTGTTTCCCGCTCGCCCGCAAACGCTCGCCCCGCCCCTCTACGCTCCCCGCCATGGCCCTTTCCGCCCGCTCCCAGCACCTGCTCTTCATCACCCTCATGGTCGCCGCGATGTCATGCGTCATTTCGCTGACGCTCACGATCATCAAAGTCGGTTTCGACCACAGCCTGGGCTTTCTCATCAACCAATGGCTCAAAAACTGGGCCCTCGCCGCCATCGTCGCCTGGCCCACCGCCTACATCGTTGTGCCCGCCGTGCGCAAGATCGTGACCAAGCTCGCGCGCTGACCCCGCTCGCGCACGTCATTCCTGTTCGCGTCTCACGCGACCTCTGTTCCCGCTCACGCCTTGCGACCAAGCTCGGCCCACACATACTTCAGCAGCTTCTTGCCCGTCGGCCACGCCGCAAAGTGCGTATCGCCATGCGGCCGAGGCTTCTCCACGCTGGGAAACTCTCCCGCGCGAAATCCCTTGCGATAGCTGCGCACAACCATCTCCAAGTCCATCGACAACCCCGTCGGCAGCGGCTCAATCGCAAAGAACTTGTCGCGCCGCATCCCGCGGAACCCGTGCAGCACATCCCACACAATCCGCTGCTTGGGCGTGCGACTGCTTCGCTTCCACAACACCGCGCCCAGCAACCCCAGCCCGCGTACAAACCACTTGCGAGGTCGCAGCAGCTTGCCATCTTCCTCGTTGCGCCCGCCCCGCATGATGCGACTGCCCACCGCTAGGTCGTACCCATCCGCCAGCATCTTCTTGCACCGCAGCACTTCTATAGGCTCAATGCTCCCCTTGGGGTGATACAGCACCAGCGCATCAGTCGTGCAGTGCTCAAAGCACTCGATGATCGCCGCGTTGTATCCGCGCTTCTGCTGCGCATGCACCTTGATGCCGTGCTGCTCGAGATACGCGACCGTGCCGTCCTTGCTGCCACCATCCACCGCGTACACCTCGTCAAACTGATCGAGAGGCAACCCGGGAACATCCAGCTTGCAGCCTTCCAGCTCGTTCCACACCAGCAGACACAGCGACACGCGCAAGGGCGTGGTGCTCTGCGTGGGCTTGGCTTCAATCATCGATGCGGATGCAGCCGTGCGGCTTGCCACAGTGGTCATGCTCGTTCCCGTTCTCGCCGCGACCGCGCGTCCCTGCACGCATCACCGCTCGCTTTGCCTGCCGCCAACGCCAATGCGCCACGCGGATTCTCTACGGCGCAACCGCGAAACTTCGCCGCAGCGACGCATGCGTCATCATAGCAACGCCCGCGACAATCAACACAAACGCAGGCATGAAGTACCGCCACTCATAGCTGCCCGCATACACCAAGAACGCGGCGTAATACGCCCACCCCGTCACCAGCAGCAACACGCCGCGAAGCAGATCAAGTCGCGCATGCCCATCAATCGCCGATGATCGCCGACGCAGCCACGCGATCGCACACGCCGTCACACTCACCACCAGCCACGTGTACGGCGCGCAGCCCGCGAGTGTCGCAAACGTGAACACCGCCCCGGCATCATTCACGCGGGCCCGCATCTCCCGCCGCGACGCGGGCGCCTCAACATCAACTCCATACTCCCGCACCCACGCGGGCGGCGTCGAGCCAATCACCGCGAAATCCCGCTGATGCGTCGCCCCCAGCATCGTCCACCAAATGCGCAGCTTCGCTTTCGCATACAGTACCGGCTCGTCACGCACCATCTTCCACCACGCCTGCCTCACGCGCTCGCCCACCGCAACATCACGCAGCGCCGGCGCCGGCAACGGCGCTCCCGATCCAAACACCACCGACGAAAACGCCTCCCACGAGTGCTTCGCCATCGCGGCCCGCGTCGCACCCGCCCCGGCGATGTCATCCAGCGAATGCCGCTCCACAACATCGTCGCGCCCCGCAAGCTTGAGCGCACCAACATGCTCCCACGCCAACATGGGTGAAACAACATCGCTGGGCCGATACGCAATCAGTCGGGGCAAGCCCGTCGCGACAACAACCGCCAGCACAATCGCCGTCGCAAACCCCGCCACGGCACGCCACTGCTCGCGCTGCGCCACAACCAGCAGACACAGCGACACTCCTGCAAGCGCAGTCATCGTGTTATACCGATACCCGCACGCGACCACAAGCCCCACACAACAAACCGCCACTCGCAGCATCACGTGTCCGCGCCCCCACAGCATGCAGCACGCCGCTGTCATCAGCCCCGCGCTCACCGCCGCATCTGGCAAGATTGCCACCGCGTGATTCCACACGCAAGGCAGCAGCGAAAGCACAACCCACAGCGCCACACCACGTCGCCGCCCCAGCGCGAGAACGCACAGCACGCCCAGACTCGCAAAGAACCACCACGCATGCAGCAACGTCAGCACGCCCCACGAGCCAGTCACGCCATGCACGCCCGCCGCCACGAGTGACATCATGGGCGGAAACACATGCTCAAAAACCTTGCTCGACACATCGCCCGTGGGCGCCTTGTCCGGCTGATTCATCGACAGCGCAACCAGCAATCGGTGCGCGCCGTCATTCGTGCACAACCCAGGCCAGAAAATCGCCATCAGCGCACTCGCCCAGCCCAGCGCGCCAACGACAATCCACGCCGCCGCTCGCGGCGTCATGGCATCGCGCTCACTGTCGCGCCGCGACTGCATCATCGCTCCTGCATCTCACGCTCACCGCGCGCCCAGCGGCTTCTCCACGCCCACCTTGGGCTCCACCATCGTCGCGCTCGTCAAGCCGCCAACCTTCGCCAAGTCGTGCAGCCACGCATCAAGCAACTCCAACTCGCGCTCCGGCAAGAATCCCTTACTCACCAGCTCCGCGAAGCACGCACGTACATTCGCGCTCGTGTACTGCTCGCCCGCCTTCAGTTCCAGCGCGCCCAGCGCCGCGCAGATCTTCGCGTTCTGCGTGTAGCCGCTCACTTCGTCTTCAAAGTCGCGCATCAGGTTGTGGTCATTGCGCAGCTGCCGCACCGTCGCATCATGAAACAGCACAGGCCAGTCATTCACCTGGCACACGCGCTGCGCCACAAAGCTCCGCCAAATGTCCGTCATGCGGAAACTGCACAACGCCGGCAGATACAGCAGCGGAAATGCCTGCGGAAAGAACGTCGTGTTCTGACTGTTGAACGGGCACCACGCATCCCGCGCAATCGCCACACTCTCATGCGAATCAAACACGATCGGCAGCGGCCGAATCAAGCGATAAATCGCATCCACATCCGGGTTGTCATCCGCCAGCCCCTGCTGAATCGGACACGCGACCCGCTGCGTCGACAGACTCGACACGCTTGGCGCATCCTTCTGCACGCAATCAAGCGGCAGCCCGCGAGGCCAGATGTCCGTCGCGCTCCAATAGCGATACAAGTTCACCCACCCGCACCCGCGCAGCACCTTCGCGCTCTTCACCAGCGAACGCGGCCCAAAGAACGTGCCGCCCCGGTCTTCGTTCTCGCTCTTCGCCTTGCGCTTGTCGCTCCCCGTCGGATAGTTGTCATCGTCCGTTTCAACGATGTAAGGCGTCCCCGCACGGATCGCTTCGAGATACCCGATGTTCTTTCGCGCATAGTGCCGCGTCGGACAAATCGCCGCGTACTTGAGGTTGTGCGACTCGCCCCAGCTCACCTGTTGCGCGACGCTCATGAACTCACAGTCCGCGAGCGAGAACGTCGCCGGGCTCTTGGTGTCGCCCATGACAAGAAACCGCCACCCCGCCGCTTTCGCGCCGCGTGCCAGTTGATTCAAGATCGGATGTGAGTCACCGGCGATCGAGGTGACGACGAGCGTGGGACGGTGAGCCATAAGCGGTCACTTTACGCTCGATCTTCCAGCTATTTGCGCTGTCCGACTTACGCCACGGCCTTCTGCGTGCGACACTGCAAACCCAAACGCCAACCGTTCTCAAACTTCTCACACCGCACCACGATGCCCACCTGCCGCGGACTCATGGCATGTTCCGGAATCACACTCACCGCCGTGCCGGGCTCAACTTCCATCGGGCTCACAACGCCCAGGCCCGTCCAGCTCGCGTCCGTCAGTTCCACGCGTGCCAGCGTGCCCGCGCCGCGACCCGACGAGAAGACCGCCATCGCGCCGCCCTTCACCTCACGACGCGGCACCTTGCGGCGTTCGTGCTGAATCTTCAGTTGTGCATGCTCACGAGCATCTTCACGCGCCACACGCATCGCGGCCTTCCCCGCCGACGTCCACGCACTGCTCGCCGCGGCGAAATCAACCTGCACCGGCTCGCTCATGCCGCCATCATCAAAGATGTGACCCGCGTTCGTGTTGTCGTCGCTATTCATCCGCATCATGACCAGACTCCCAAAGCCGGCACGCACTGCCGACCTATGGGCTATCGGGCCAGTCACCCGCCTCGTTGAGTCCGCCACCGAAGAATTTTTCGGACGACACCGAAGTCCGCAGACGTTGCGCACCATCCCACAACAACTTCGCGCCTCTCTCTAGAAAAACCGCGCCGATTCTCAAGTCGCGTTCACCGCAGCGGCGCAAAATCCACCCCCGCCAGCTTCCCCAGTCGCTGCTTCATCATGTCCAGCAGTTTCTTCTCGCGCACGCTGTCGCCAAACCGACCCACGCTCGCGTTCAGCGTGATCGGAATCGTCCCCGCTCGCTTCAGTTCGCGATCATCGCCCGATTCGCCCGCCGTCGCGCTCACCGTCGCCGACTCATCACGAATACCCCGCAGCGTCCACACGCGCTGCGTCCGGCCCCGCTCATCACTCGCCAACTCCACATGCTCCAGCGCCAGCTCCACCTTGGGCACGCTCACTTCCAACGCGGCGTCCAGATCATTCCAGTCGCCGATCGCCTGCACCGTCGTGCCGCTGCTCGCTCCGCCCAGCTGCGCCCAGCCCGTCCCGGAGCACCCGCCCAGTGCCACAGAAAATCCTACCAAAACCCAAGCAACCATTCGCAAGGTCGAGCGTCGAACACTCTTAGAATCATCGTTCAGTCCGCCGCCCGCGCCCGCTGGGGCCTGCTCATGGAGATATTGGTTGGAAGTCACAGTCAAAGTTCCTTCTGGCCCCGACCGCGTGGCGGTCGTCGGGTCTTCTGATCGCAATCTCAAGCTCCTCCGCGACGCTCTGGGCGTGCAAGTGTTGGCGCGCGACAGCCGCGTCGTGCTGTCCGGCGCAAATCACGCCGTCGGTGCCGCGCGTCGCGTCCTCGAAACCCTCATCGACGCCGCCGAGAACGACAACCCGCTCAGCCGCCAGGCCGTCCTCGACCTCATCGCCGAGCAAACCGCCGAAGCCGCGAAGGCTCGCAAAGGTTGGAAGGCCGCTCCGCGCGACAGCACCACCGGCGAACCGCAGTTCGGCACCGACGTTCCCACCACCGACGAAGAAGACTTCGACGAATGGGAGCAGCGCCTCAACGTCTACGTGGGCGGCAAACCCGTGCGCCCCCGCACGCCCAACCAGCTCGCGTACCTCCGCGCCATCCGCGAAAATGACCTGGTTTTCGGCCTCGGTCCCGCAGGCACAGGCAAGACCTATCTCGCCGTCGCCGCTGCCGTGCACCTGCTGCGCGCGGGCCGCGTCAAGCGCGTCGTCCTCACGCGCCCCGCCGTCGAAGCTGGCGAGCGCCTGGGCTTCCTGCCTGGCGACCTGCGCGACAAAGTGAACCCCTACCTGCGCCCACTCTTCGACGCCCTCAACGACATGATGGACTTCGCCACCGTCCGCCGCTTTATGGAAAGCGACGTGGTCGAAGTCGTCCCCCTCGCATTCATGCGAGGCCGCACCCTCAACCACAGCGTCGTCATTCTCGACGAAGCCCAGAACAGCACCCGCGGCCAGATGCAGATGTTCCTCACGCGCATGGGCCAGGGCAGCAAGATGATCGTGACAGGCGACCCCAGCCAGAACGATCTGCCTGACGATGTCGAAAGCGGCTTGATCGACGGTGCCCGCCGCCTCGCCCGCGTCGATGGCGTCGCCTTCGTCGGTTTCGAGCAACAGGACGTCGTGCGCCACGAACTCGTCAAGCGCATCATCCGCGCGTACGACGACGGCGATAACGCGAAATCGGGCGTGCGAGGAATGCGCATGGGCGCACGCTTCGCCGACCAGTTTCGCAAACCCCGCGAAGAGACCCCCAATCCGCCCCCTGCCTCGCCAGCGCCGGCGAGCGATGCACCGATACAAGGATGAACGCGAAGGAATCCCAGCCTCCCGCAGCGTGTGCGTGAGGCGTTGTCATGAGCCGAGAAGACTCCAGACTGACCAGCCGAACTGAAGCGCTCGCCCGCAGCGTGCACGCGCGCAAACGCGCCATCAATCAGCAGGCGATGGGCATCCCAGGCCTGTGGCGCGTGCTCGAAGCTCTTACGCAGCCCAGCCTGAGTTTGGGTCTCCTCATCGTCATCGCTTTCGTCGCCGCCGCCTCATGGCTCGCCATCTGGTCGCGCCACCAACCCATGGTCGAGGTCGGCCGCGTGATGGATACCACGCGCCTTGTGCGCGTCGAGCAAGTCGTCCTCAAAGACGAAGCCCAGACCCGCCTGCAGCGCGATCGCGCCCGCCAGAACGTCCCGCGTGTGTACGTCGCCGACGACGCACTGCTCGAACGCCTCGTCGCATCTATCCAGAATCTCCCCGGCTCCATCTCCAGCGCGAAATCACTCGAAGAGATCGACGCCGAAATCGCCCAGCAATTCGGCCTCACCCCTGAGCTGCTCAGCTTTCTCACCGATCGCTTCCAACAGCAAGCTGAACTCGATCGCTGGGCCCGCAACACCACGGAACTCGCCTTCCAACTTCGCATGCGTCCAGTTGTCGACGCCGCCACCTACGCCCGCAACCAGCAGGAAGGTACCCACACCACCATCCGTCTCGTCAGCATCGCGCCCGATCTCTCATTCGGGCCCATGCCCATGTCGCGCATGGGTGGCGGCACGTATGACGTCCTCCGCAGCGACCTCGTCAACATTACCAACGCTCAGATGCTCGAGCGCAGCATGACGACCGTTGCGCGCGAAGCCGGCTTCGTCGACCCCATCCGTCAGGTCGTCGTCAATCGCCTCAAAGCCATCGACAAGCCCACGTACACCTACGACAACAGCGCAACATCCGTCGCGCAGACCGAAGCCGCCGACGCCGTGGTCCCAGTCATGATCCGCATCCCGAGCGGCGAAGTGATCTTCCGCCGAGGCGATGTACTCACAGGCGAACAACTCGATCTCTACGCCAACGAACTCGCCGCCTTCAACGAAGGCCGCCCGTGGCTGGCCCGTGCCCTCGACATGACCAGTCGCACGCTCGCCGTCGCCGGCATCGCCGCCGCCATGGCTGGCTACGCCCTGCTCTTCGCACCGCGCATCCGCCGCAACGCCATCCGCGTCATGGGCGCCGCAACGCTCATGCTCACCGCGCTGGCGATCAGTTGCTTCGGTGCCGCCGCCGCGCCCGCCTTCATTCTTCCCTTCACCGTCCTCCCCACGCTGCTGGTCGCCATGCTCTTCTGCATCGGCTACGACCGTCGCACCGCCCTCGCCTTTGGCCTGCTGCACGGCTTGCTCACCTGCGTCGCCATCAGCGCGTCTGTCGCCACCCTCGCGATGTGCGTCACGGGTGTCGCGTGCGTCGCTGCGTCGCTCAAAGAAGTCCGTGACCGCAAGAGCCTCGTCCGCACCACTATCGCCGCCAGCGTGGGCCTCGTCTTCGCCGTCTTCGTCTTCGGCATCATCGGTCGGCCCGCCGATGTGCAGCCGCTCCGCGTCCTGCGCGAACTCGCCATCGACGCCGGCCTCATCGCCGCCGGCGCACTCGTCGTGGGTGGTCTCACTTACTTCATGCTGCCGCTCATCGAGCGCCTCTTCAACGTCACGACGGGTCTCACGCTCACCGAACTTCGCGACCCCAAACAACCGCTGCTGCGCGAACTGCAACTGCGCGCCCCAGGCACCTATACCCATTCGCTCAATGTCGCCACCATCGCCGAAGCCGCCTCCGAAGCCATCGGCGCCGACAGCCTGCTCGCCTACGTCGGTTGTCTTTACCACGACGTGGGCAAAATGAACAAGCCCGAGTACTTTGTCGAAAATCAAGCGCTGGGCGTGAACAAGCACGACAAGCTCAGCCCCGCCATGAGTCTGCTGCTGGTCGTGGGCCACGTCAAAGACGGCGTCGAACTCGCCCGCGAATTCAAGCTGCCCGCCAAGCTCATCCACTTCATCGAAGCCCACCACGGCACCACGCTTGTCGAGTACTTCTACCACCGAGCGAAGCGCCAGGCGCTCGAAGCCCTCGCGCGCGAAGACGACGAACCGGGCGAAACGCTCATGCCCGACGAGTTCGCCTATCGCTACCCGGGCCCCAAGCCGCGCATCAAGGAAGTCGCCATTCTCATGATCGCCGACGCATGCGAAAGCGCATGCCGCACCATGAGCGAGCCCAGCCCCGCCAAGATCGAATCACTCGTACACGACATCGCCTACAAGCGCCTCCACGACGGCCAGTTCGACGACTGCGAACTCACACTCAAAGAACTCCACGCGATTGTGCAGAGCGTCTCGCGCACCATCACCAGCATGTACCACGGCCGCGTGCCCTATCCCACCGGTCGTCGTGAAGATGTTCGAACGACCGCCGCCGAACCCAAGCCCCTGCCCGCTGTGCGCTGATAACACCTGTCGCCTCCGACGACGTTTCAACCCGCGCAGTCCACGCACAAACGTCGCATAATCCACCTTCGCCACCATGATCGTGTACCCGCCTCAGGGGTACGCCGATGCAATCTCGCCTCGCTATGAGGCCCTATGCGTCGCGCCTTCACCATGCTCGAGCTGCTCATCGTGCTGATCGTGATCGGCCTCCTCGTGGCCATCGCGGCTCCACGTTTCTCGCGCGCCCGCGAAAGCAGTCGCATGGCCGCCACCATCGCAACCTACAACGCAATCGCCCGCGCCGCCGAGTTCTACCTCGCCGACAACAGCGCCTATCCACCCGACTACGTCCAAAAATCGTCCCACGCCCTCTTCAAACCCTACATCAACACCAGCATCTTCCAATCGAGCGCACCCATCGGCGGCGACTGGGACTGGAACAACCGCACCAACGTCGCAGGCAATGTCGTCGGACACTGGACGCTCATCGGTCCCAACATCTCCATCAACGAAACCGTCCCGCCACTCGTCAAGTGGACGCAGTTCGACGCCTGGGCCGACGACGTCCGTCTCACCACAGGCACGCTGCGTCGCGAGCGCACAACCTTCCTCGTCATGCGCGTTCCCGATGTCGTTCGTTGAACATGCTTGGCAGACAGTCGCCGGTTTACTTGGGCGGATTCCACACGGTCGCCGGCAGCGAAGCGCCGATGTCCTCCTCGACCCATTCGATCACTGCTTCGCGCTCGGACATGCGGGTGAGCCGCGCATAGTCGCGAATCGCCTGATCCATGCTGGCGATGTCGCGCGAGAAGTCGATCTGCCACCGCCCGCTCGCTTCATCTTTCAAGTAATACGTGCGGATCGGCGGGCTGTTCTTCCGCATGCCTTCCGTGTCGACCGTCGCATACCCCTTGTACATCTTGATCGTCGTCTTCGGCGCAACGCCTCCCTCGCCCAGCCCCGCGATCCAGTATCCGCGCGAGATCGATGTCTCCATGTACTGCCGGCCGTCAAAGGTCTTGACCTCCTCCGGCTTCAGTTCCGCCCGCACACCCAGCACGTGATACTGCATGTAAGGCGAAAGCTGTGCAACTTGCTCCGCCGTGTAGGTGCGTGCGTACTGAATCACCTGCGAGTAGTGATCAAACGAACCCTGCGCGACATACTGAATCGCCTTCGCGCCATCCTTGTTGCGCAGCGCATCCTCGTACTCATTCATCGACTGTTCTAACTCGGCCTTCCCGTTATCAACGCACGCCCCCAGCGAGAACATCGCCATAAGCGCAGCCACAACAAAGAACAACCGACCGGCGGACAGGTGGTGTGTCATGCGCGTATAAAAACACATCTCGCCCGGCATGTCAAGCGCGTTTCATTTGCGGACAAATCGGTGTGTCACTGGTAGAACGCCGTAAGCACATCCATCCAATCCTGAGTCCCCTTGACACCAATAAATTGCTTGCGCACATCCTCGCCGCGCGGATGATGCATCGCGAAGCGAATGCCGAACTTCCGCATCATCATCGCCGTCGCCATCTCCGGCTGGCGAAACCGCCGCGTGCACGCGAGGCTCAGTTCAAAGTGCTGCTTCAGCACCTCGCGCTGCTCGGCGATGCTCGGCTGCGTGGGCGCCTTGCCCGCCATCATCTCGCGCGCCTGCCGGAAAATCCACGGATTCCCGATGCACCCGCGCGCCACGCTCACCCCGCTCACGCCCGCGTATGCGATCATGCGGAAGATGTCGTCTACGCCCCACACATCGCCGCTGCCAAGAAAAATCTTCTCAGGGTGCTTCGCGCGCAGGTCCTTGAGAAACGTCCATCGCGACGGCCCGATGTACTTCTGCTCCACCGTGCGCGCATGCACTGTCGTCCACGCATACCCAATGTCATAACACGCCGCAAAGATCGCGTGGAAGTTCTCAACCATCTCAGGCGTGTCATCAAAGCTGCGCCGCAGCTTCACCGTGCAAGGCACTTCTTTGGGCACCGCCTCACGCACCGCTTCCAACAGCCGAATCGCGCCCTTCGGGTCCGTCAACCAATGCCCCCCGCGCGACTTCTTCTCAATCTTCTTCACCGGACACGCGAGATTGACATCAATGGCTTGAAACGCAAGTCCCGACGTGCCGGCGTGCCCAAGAGCCGCAGTCGACTCTGATGGCTCGGACGCAAACGCATCCGCCGCCACTTCATGATCCAACGGATCACACGAATCCTGAAAACCGTCCGCCAACCCCTCCGTCGGATCAAACTCTCCCACCACCTCGCCCCCCGGCGCACGCAATATCTGTTTGCCTTTCACTTCGTCGCTTCGTGACTCCGTCACTCCGTCACTTCGGTACGCCATCAACCGATACGCCTTATCACTCCGCTTCCGCTGCTCCATTGCCTTGATCGCCGCCGCCGCCATCTCCGCCGGCTCGCTCCCCATGATCTGACACGTCAGCGGATGATCTTCATTCCCGCCGGGAATGTTGTCGTGCAACTCGCCCAAGTCCGCCTTGTCAAACCCGCGCCCGCCCGCCAGCAACGTGCGATCCAGCAGCGCCTCCGTCACACACATCGGGCACCCATGCCGCCGCGCGATGATGCGCATCGCCGCATCGCTGTATCCCGCCAGCCCCGCCTGAAAAAACGGCGCATCAAACCCCGGCATTAACTGCGTCACGCGCGGGTCAATACACGCCGCCTTGTTCGTCCCGCCGCCCGGCCACTGCCACGTCCCCCCGCCAATGGCCGCCGCCACCGCGCGCACATCAATTCCATCCGCACCCGGTGCAATAGCGGGCGTCGGAGGAGTCGCATTTTTACTCGCAGTTTCGCAGGACACACGTCATCGTAGGAATAACCACGAAAATGTCTTGGATCATTCCGCCCTTTCGTGTATGCTGCCCGGCGAGAGGTCAACACCACTCGGGGAAAGCAGCATGTATCGCACATTCTCACCGGTTCTTCCCATCGCCATCGTCGCTGGCTTCGCTGTGACTGCGCACGCCCAAACCCTTGGCGTCGTCAGCCACACACCAGCCAAACACGCACCCAGCGTCGATCGCTCTTCGCCCATCACCGTCACCTTCGACGCTCCCGTCAGCCTCGCCTCACTCACGCCCAGCAACTTCCGCGTCTTCGGAAAGGCCTCAGGCCCCATCGCCGGCACCATCACGCTCGACGGCCCGGGTACCACCGCCACCTTCACACCGAATCAACCCTACAAAGCGGGCGAAGTGGTCCTCGTCACCATGTCGCGCAATATCGCCCGCGCAGCAGGCGGCAACCTCCGCACCGCCGGCTACCACTTCGAGTTCAACGCGCGGGCCGGCGTTTCCAACTACCAGTTCCAGCAGATCGGCAGCATCAGCAACCGCGACGCCACCGGCGCGCAAACCCGCATCTATGGTGGCATCGCCGCCGACTTCAATCGCGACGGCTTCACCGACATCGCGACCATCAACGAAGTCTCCGCCGATCTGCGCGTGCTCCTCAACACGCAGAATACCAACGCCCCCTTCGCCAGCATGCTCACGCCCTACACCTCGATTCCCTACGAGAGCAGCCCCAACATGCCCGCGGACTTCAACAGCGACGGCTTCATCGACATCGTCATCTCCGACTACGACCAGCGCATCGCTGTCGCTTTGGGCAACGGCAATGGCGGCTTCACCAGCGTGCAGGAAATCATCGTCTCACAGATTCCCCGCGATTTTGGCATCTTCGACGCCGATGGCGATGGCGACTACGACATCACCGTCGCGTGCGCCGGTGGCAACGCCATCAACTATCTCGCCAACAACGGCAACG
>DATGWV010000052.1:0-12001 GCA_035299305.1 Phycisphaerales bacterium
GAGGCGAGGGCAGTGCGGCGTGCGGGGAATGCGGCTGGGCCGTTTGTCCCGTGCGGGCGCGAGCGCGGATGCGGGATTCACAGCGGGTTGCGCTGCGCGTGAGCCGTCGCTACATTGTGGAAGATTCGTTGAGGCTGCAAACGGGCGTGCGATCGGAGACGATGTCGCGATTTGATTTCCATTCCGTGTCGGCGGCGCGGCAGCGACGGCTGCTGTGGATTGGTCGCAGCGTGGTGGTGGGGTTTGCATGTTTCTGTGCGGTGTACTACGGCGCACTATTCCTGCGGGGGAAGTATCAGGATTGGTATCACCTGTACCACGCGATGCAGGCGGTGATGCAGGGCACCAATCCGTATGAGGCGGGGATCAAGTGCTATTTGTATCCGCCGATGTTTGCGGTGGTGTTTTCGCCGCTGGGGTTGTTGCGTGAAGGCGTGTCGGGATTTGTGTTCGCGTGCGTAAGCGCGTCGCTCCTCGCGTGTGCGCTGATGTGGATGGCGCGGGAAACGTGCAGGTTGCTGGGGTTGGCGGTTGAGCCTTGGCGGGTGTGGGCGGTGGCGGCGGTGGGGCTGCTGTTCAATGTCGACAAGCTGCGCGGAGTGATTTACTCGGGACAGAGCGACCACGTGATTCTCGCGCTGCTCGCGGGAGCGTTTGTCACGGTGCGCAGGTGGCCGTTTGTTGCGGGTGTGCTGCTGGGATTGTCAGCGGTCATCAAGTTTCAAACGGTGGCGTTCCTGGCATACTTCGCAGTGCGCCGGCGGTGGCGCGAGTGCGCGGGCATGCTCACGGGCATCGCGGCGGGCTTGCTGGCGGGTGTGCCGGTCTTTGGATGGTCGACCAACTGGCAGTATGTCGCGACCAGCTTTCGCGGCGTGGCATCGCTGGTGGGCAAGGCTCAGGCGGGTGTGGACGCGCCCGATGTGAATCCGATCACGTGGTGGGCGAGTGTGTCGATCCCGAGCGCCGTCGCGCGGATGACGGGGTATCCGGCGAACACGTGGTTGCTCGCTGTGATCGTCGTCGCGTGCGCGGCAGCGTGTGTTGGCGTGGTCGCGTGGTTGTATCGCCGGGCCGGGTGCACGTTGTTTGTGGGGCGCGGCGGGGCGAGCGAGCGGGATGCGGACGTATCGCGCGGGGTGCTCACGTGCATCGAGTGGTCGGGCGTGATTGTCGCGCTGGTGGTGTTCAGCCCGCAGGCGGTGGGGCGGCATTTTTCGCTGCTGGTGTTTCCGATGGTGTTCGCGGCGGCATTGCTGCTGCACCCAAGACTTGGAACCCCGCGGTGGATGGTGGTGACGGCGGTTTGCATCTACTTCGCCGGGCTGACGCTGCCTCCTGGCGGGATGATGTTTGACAAGGCTTTAGAAGCGTGGAAGCACATGGGCGGGGCGAGCTGGTGCGCGTTGATTGCGTATTTCCTGCTGGTTGCAGCGGGGCTGCGGGTATGGGCGCAGTTTGCGCGACAGGATGGCCGGTCCGGGGCATCATGAGTTGGTAACCTCCAGACCCGTTTCCCGAAGAACGGGCTCCCCGGTCGGATTTGTGCCGGGGCGGTGCCCGCGCGGTCGCGCCGGGCTGGAACGCACGCTCTGAAAGGATCGAAGCATGTTGCAGCGTCTGTCGTCTCTCTCGTCTTCGCGCGGTGTGATGGGTCTGTCGCGCGCGGCGCAGTTGTTCGCGCTGGCTGGCGCGGCGTCGCTCGCGGTCGCCGATGTCACTCCCAACGCCGGCATGATGCGCTGGCCCGACGTGAGCAAGGACTCGATCTGCTTTGTGTATGCGAACGACATTTGGGTTGCGCCCAAAGCGGGTGGCAAGGCCAGCCCGCTCGCGAGCCCGGCGGGCCTTGAGAGCTTTCCACGTTTCAGCGCTGATGGAAAGAAGATCGCGTTCATCGGCAACTACGACGGCAACCGCGATGTCTACACGATTGATGCCGAAGGGGGCGGCGCGACGCGCGTGACGCATCACCCCACGAGCGAGACGCTGTGCGATTGGACACCCGACGGCAAACTGCTGTACATCGCGAACGGCATGGCGGTACACCTGCCGCGCACGAGCCAGATGTGGACCGTGAGCCCGGAAGGCGGTCTGCCCGAGCAGGTCAGCGTGCCTTACGCGGGTTTTGGAAGTGTTTCGCCCAATGGCGAGTGGCTGGCGTACACGACGCACAGCACGGACACACGCACGTGGAAGCGCTATCGCGGCGGTATGGCGACGGATGTGTGGCTGTTCAATCTGAAGACCAAGCAGAGCAAGCGCATCACCGAGTGGGAAGGCACCGACACGATACCGATGTGGGTGCCGGGCGGGAAGGGTGACAAGGTCTACTTCCTGAGCGATCGCGGCAGCGAACATCGACTGAATGTGTGGGAGTATGACATCGCGAGCGGCGCGAGCAAGCAGGTGACGACGTTTGACGGTGATGACGTCCGCTGGCCCAGCGTCGGACCTGGTGACAACGGCGAAGGTGAGATCGTCTTTCAACTCGGCAGCAAGATGATGCTGCTGAACCTGGGCAGCGGCCAGAGCAAGCAGGTGACGTTCACGATTCCGGGCGATCGGCCCGCGGTGCGCACGCGCACGGTGGACGCGGCGAAGACGGGCATCCAGAGTGCGAGCATTTCTCCCAGCGGCAAGCGCGTGGTGGTGAATGCTCGCGGCGATCTCTTCACCGCGCCCGCGAAGGAAGGCGCGACGCGAGCGCTGACGCGGACCGACAACTTCTTTGAGCGCGATCCGGCGTGGAGCCCGGATGGCTCGATGATCGCGTACTTCAGCGACGAGAGCGGCGAGTATGAACTGTGGGTGCGGGGCAGCGATGCGGTCGCCGCGAAGGTCGCGGGTGATCGCAAGGCTGACGCGAGCGATGAGAAGACGGATGACGCCGAGCAGACCAAGGCCGCCGAGGCGAAGAAGACGATGGAGCCTCGCAAGCTCACGAGTTTGGGCAAGGGGTTCCGGTACTCGCCGCAATGGTCGCCAGATAGCAAGCACATCGCGTTCAGCGATGACGCGGGCGCGATTCGCGTGACGAACGTGGAGACCGGTGAGACGAAGGTGATCGACACCGATCCGTGGTCGAATCAGCAGGCGGTGAGCTGGTCGCATGACAGTGCGTGGATCGCGTATTCACGCGGCGATGATCGCGTGACGCATGGCGGCATCTGGCTGTATGAAGTCGCGACGGGCGCGAAGACGCAAGTGGTGTCGTCGTTCTTCAACTCGTACAGCCCGGTCTTTGACCGCAAGGGCGAGTGGCTGTACTTCGTGAGCATGCGCGATGTCGAGAATCCGATCTACGCCGACAACGACGAGACGTTCGCGTACGCGCAGACACAGCGAATTTACGCGGTGCCGCTGCGGGCGGATGTGAAGAACCCACTCGCGGTGAAGGCGGACGAAGAAGAGCTCAAGAAGAGCGAAGAGAAGAAGAAGGACGACAAGAAGGAAGAGAAGAAGGACGAAAAGCCCGCCGACCCCAAGGCCGACGACAAGAAGGACGAAGAGAAGAAAGACGGCGAGAAGTCCGACGACAAGGACGCCGACAAGAAAGATGAGAAGAAGGACGAAAAGAAAGCCATCAAGATCGACCTCGACGGCTTTGAGCGCCGGGCCATCATGGTGCCGGTCGATGTCGGGTCGTTTGGCGGCATCGCGGTGAATGACAAGGGCAAGCTGTTGTTCATGCGGAATCCCGGGCCGCGGAGCGAGGCCAAGCGTGCGCTCAAGACGTACGACATGGCGGCGGACGAGCCCAAGGAAGAGACTGTCGCGGATGACGTGAACGGGTTTGACATCTCGGCGGATGGCAAGAAGGTGCTGCTGTTCAAGCCTGGCAACCGCCTGCAGGTGGCGGATGCGTCAGCGGGCGCGAAGCCCACGAGCGTGCCGACCGATGGCATGCGCATCACGATCGATCCACGCGATGAATGGAAGCAGATCATCCGCGACACCTATCGCGTGCAGCGGGACTTCTTCTACGAGCCCACGATGCACGGCGTGGACTGGGAGAAGGTGCACGATCACTACGCCGCGATGGTTGATGATGCGACGACGCGCGAGGACATCGCGTGGATTCAGGCGGAGATGATCAGCGAGTTGAACATCGGCCACGCGTATGTGAGCAGCCCGGGCGATGTAGAAGAGACCAGAAACATCGGCGTGGGCATGCTGGGCGCGGACTTTGAGCTTGCGGGTGAGGGCGACGCGAAGGCGTACCGCATCAAGCGCATCATCGAGGGCAACGCGTGGGATGTGGACGCGCGCGGGCCGCTGAGTCAGCTGGGCGTGGACGTGAAGGTTGGCGATTACCTGCTCGCTGTCAACGGCACGCCTGTCGACACGAAGAAGGACCCGTGGGCGGCGTTTGTTGGTTTGGCCGACAAGGTGGTGACGCTGACGGTGAGCGACAAGGCTTCGGGTGGCGTGACGCGCGATGTCACGATCCGAACGCTGAGCAACGAGAACGATCTGCGCTTCCGCGCGTGGATCGAAGGCCGCCGCGCGTATGTCGAGAAGCAGACGGGCGGCACCGTGGGCTACATCTACGTGCCCAACACAGGCGTTGATGGTCAGAACGAACTGTTCCGCCAGTTCTTCGGCCAACGCGGCACGCAGGCGCTCATCATCGACGAGCGCTGGAACGGCGGCGGTCAGATTCCCACGCGGTTCATCGAACTGCTCAATCGTCCAGTGACCAACTACTGGGCTCGCCGGCACGGCAACGACTGGACCTGGCCGCCCGACAGCCACCAAGGCCCCAAGGCCATGCTCGTCAACGGTCTTGCAGGCAGTGGCGGCGACATGTTCCCGTGGCTGTTCAAGCACAACAAGCTCGGGCCGGTCATCGGCACGCGCACGTGGGGCGGCCTCGTGGGCATCAGCGGCAACCCCGGCCTCATCGACGGCGGTTATGTCAGCGTGCCGACGTTTGGTTTCTATGAGACCGATGGCACATGGGGCGTCGAAGGCCACGGCACGGATCCGACGCACGAAGTGATTGATGATCCGGCTCTCATGCAGAACGGCGGCGATCCGCAGCTTGATAAGGCCATCGAGCTGATGCAGCAGGCGATCAAGGAGAAGCCGTACGTGAAGCCCAACCGCCCGGCGAGCCCGAACCGCAAGGGCATGGGCGTGCCGAAGTCGGACTGGTAAGGGAAGTGACGTAGTGACGGAGTAACGAAGTGGGCGCCTGGCCAGTAGTCGGGCGCCCTTTTTCTTTTTTGTGGCGTCCGTACGCTTGCGTGTGATCTATCTCGACAACAACGCGACGACGCAGCCCAGCGAGGCGGTGATGGAGGCAGTTGCGCGGGCGCAGCGCGAGTTGTGGCAGAATCCCAGTTCCATTCATCGCGGCGGGCAAGCGGCACGACAAGCGGTGGAGCTGGCGCGGGCGAGCTGCGCGAAACTCATCAACGCGAAAGCGCGCGAGATCGTCTTCACGAGCGGCGGGACGGAAGCGATCGATCTGGCGATTCGTGGAGTGCTGGCCGCGCGACGCACGAACACGCACGCAACGCTGGTGACGAGCAAACTGGAGCACGCAGCGATTCGTGATTTGGCGGAAGAGCTTGAACGCACGAAGCAGGCGCAGGTGAAGTGGCTGGAGCTGACGCGTGACGGACGGATTGATGTGAACTTGCTGCATGTGATTGATGCGAGCGCGACGCTGGTGGCGGTGCAGTGGGCCAATAACGAGACGGGGGCGGTGCAACCGCTTGGCGCGATCGCGAAGCGATGCAAAGAGGTGGGCGTGCCGCTGCTGGTGGATGGAACGCAATGGGTGGGCAAGCTCCCGACGGACGTGACGCGCGTGGATGATGTGAGCGAGCCGTTTGAGATGCTGGTGGTGTCGCCTCACAAGTTTCATGGGCCCAAAGGTGTCGGATTTCTGTGGTCACGCAGCGGCGTGCGCATGCGGCCGCAGATTCTGGGAACGCAGGAACTCGGCCGGCGCGGCGGGACGGAGAATGTCGCGGGCATCATCGGCGCGGGCGTGGCGTGTGAAGAAGCGGCTGCGTTCGTGCAGGATGCAGCGGCCCGAGAGCGCGTGCGCGAATTGCGGGATGTGTTTGAGCGAACCGTGTTGGAGGCGGTGCCCAGCGCGCGGGTGAACGGGCCAACGGGTGACGCGTCCGCGCGACTGTGGAACACGACGAACATCGGTTTTCCGGGGCTGGAGGCGGAGGCACTCTTGCTGTTGTTGAGTGAACGCGGCGTTGCGGCAAGCGCGGGGGCGGCATGCAGCAGCGGCAGTCTTGATCCATCGCCAGTGTTGCTTGCGTTTGGCGTGAGCGAGGAGTACGCGCACGGCTCGCTGCGGTTTAGTTTGAGGAAGCACACAACACGGGCGGAGGTGGATGATGCCGCGAAGATTGTGATTGAGTGCGTGCGGCGACTGGACGCAAGCTGGGCGAGCGTGAAAACGACATGAGCGCCGGGCGAGATGCACGGCGCTCATGGGTAGTGGCATGAACTGTGTTGATCAGCGTTACTTCTTGCGCTTGTCGCGAGAGATCATCGCGTAGGCGTTGTGGTTGTGAATGCTCTCGAAGTTTTCGCTGCTGATTTCGTAGCTGGTCACGCGCTTTTCGCGTTCGAGGGCGACGGCGAGATCGCGGATGATGTCTTCGACGAACTTGGGGTTGTCGTAGGCGGCTTCGGTCACGTACTTCTCATCGGGGCGCTTGAGCACGGCGAAAACCGCGCAGCTTGCGGCGTCTTCAAGAATCGTGACAAGGTCTTCGATCCACAGCACGCCATTCATGCGAACTTTGGCTTCGATGCGGCAACGCTGGTTGTGCGCGCCGTATTCGCTGATTTCTTTGCTGCACGGGCACAAGCTAGCGGCGGGGGCCGAGACTTTCATGAGGAAGTCGGTCGTGCCGTTCGTGGTGCATTCGAAGGTGACGCGGTAATCCATCAGGCCTTCGGTGCCGGTCACGGGAGCCTTCTTGTTGACGAAATAGGTGAAACTGGCTTCGAAGTAGGCGGTTTCCGCGTTGAGGCGTTCCTTGATGGCGTGGGCCACATCGGGAATCTGCTGCGGCGTGATGGGGCCGTGCTGGGTCTGCTGGTTGAGCACTTCGAGGAAGCGGCTCATGTGCGTGCCCTTTTGATGATGGGGCAGCGCGACGTACATGTTGATGGTCGCGACGGTGGTCTGGCTCTTGCCGTCTTTGGTGCGCAGCGTGAGTGGGTAGACCACGTCCTTGACGCCCACGCGGTCGATGGCGACGCGGCGCTGGTCCGCCGTGCTCTGGATGTCAGGCATCGCCGATTTCTCGGTGGGCTTGGAGCGGGCCTTGGAATTTGCCGCAGCCGCGCGGGCGGGCTTTTCAGCCGTTGCCGCCGGGGTGCCTCGACGCTGAGCCATCACAATCTCCGTTTCGTCCGCCGCACGTGAAGCGTGAAGCGAAGGACATGGTAGGTTTTCGAGGTTGCTCATGTGCGTGAATTCGGCGGCAGAACCGATGCGGATGCCGACGATCATGCAAGTTGCATCACTCGACTGCGTGCGGGGAATCTGCGAAATCATCGCGGAAAATCGACAGAAGACTGCATCCACGCACACGGGGTTTGATGCCGCTCGCGGCGAGAGGTCACGGAGAAAAATTTCCACGTTCCCGGGCCACGCACGCGTTGCAGGCTCACGCGGTTTGCTGCGCGTGCTCGTCGGCGCGGCTATCGATCATCGCGCCGGCCCAGCCAAGGCCGATAGGTGTGCCCAGCAGCGCGCCGGCGGCCCAGTCAAGCCCCATGACGCGGGCGATAGGCAGCACGCGCCCAGCGAAGACAGTTTCGACGATCGTTGAGCCTTGCAGAATCTTCGCGGCGGCGGGCCCCAGGATCGCAGGCAGCACGACACTCGCGACGGCGAGAACAACCGTTGCCTGGCCGCCTTTCGTCTTGACGACAACTTGCGCGACCAGACCTGCGAAGATGGATGCCAAGAACGCGGCGAAGATGCCTTGGCCCTTGAAGTCGGTCACGGCGCAGATGTACGCGACGATGCCTGCGGCCACGCCGCCCGCGGCAAGCGCGATTTGCGAGACGGCGGGAATGTTGCTGACATCACCCTGAATGACGAGCGCGCCGCGAGTGAGTGCGAGGCCCTGACGCTTGACGCTGATGCGCTGAATAACACCGGCGATGATGCCAGCAGCCATGATGCACGCAAAGCCCTCGGCAGCGAGCATGCCCAGCGGCGCGTCGGTGCGTGCTTGGCGGATGATGTCCTCGAGCGTGCCGCAGCGATACGCGCCCCACGCGATGACGATGCCGGCGTACGCACATGCCCAGCCGGTGCTGAAAAGGAACGCCCCGACGGCGCTCATGGCGAGAGCCGCGGCGAAGACGGTGAGGCCGGCGATGACACCCGGGAAGACGCCGTCGTTGACGAGCATGCTCATCGCGTGCCCGCCATCAACATCGCGCACAGCCGCAAGCGGCAGCGACGCCGCAGGGCCGACAACGGCAAACGCGAGCAGCAGCATGCCCCAGCGGAGCGAGGAACCGAACGCAGAGAGCAGGGTCTTCTTCACGCGGGGAGAGTAGAGGTGTGAACGGCAGAACGTACACACCGCCTGCCGTGAGTATCTGACATTGGCGAATGTCGCGTGGGCGTGTGATCACGCGAGTGCAATCGTTTCGTCGAGCCTGGCGCAACCGCCGAAAATCCGCAAGTTTGCTGGCGGGTCCGCATAACGCGTGGTATGTTGCAAGGATGAAAAGTGTGCAAGTGGCTGTCATCATCGGGATCGGATCGATGGCACAGGCAACGCTATCGCACGCGGCGCTTCAGATTACGCAAGCGAGTCGATCAATATCTGGATCGGTGTATCTCGGTTACGGTTCGTGGTCGCTGGGCGAAGATCAGTTCGGCACTTCCACCGCGGACCTTGGCCCATACAGCCCAGCGAATGGCGTGACGATCTCTCGTTACGTTGTGAGAGACTCAAAGGGCGGAGCTGTTCTAACCGCACGCGCGTATGCGCAGCATGTGTCTGATTTAGGAGGATCGCAGGTCACCGGTGATCTTCGGACAAGTGGGGGCACCGCTGGCTCGTGGAATTTTGGACCCAACACGAATTACACGGCACGTTCTGACCTCTCAGCGACGTTTGTCCTGACACAGCCGCTGGACATCGCGATCTTCTCTCACCTGAGCGTCTTTCAGCGCGGCTTTATCGAAACGCAGTCGGCACATGTCGCCCTTGAAAGAATTGTCGAAGGCCAATGGGTGAGTGTCTGGTCACGGGGTATCACCTCACCAGAGGGCTATTCATACCAGATGACGCTCCCTGCATTGACCGAAGTGCTGTCGCTGGCTGTAGGAGAGTATCGCCTTACTGCATTCGCGGAGACATCGAAAACAGGCTGGAACGGCGCAGGTGACTTTGGTACCCAAGCTTTGTGCCAGTTCACGATGATCTCAGTTCCCGCGCCTGCAGCATTGCCTTGGTTTGGAGTCGTGGCTGTTGCGTCACGAAGACGGCGCACATGCCATTAGCCATTGCCCATGATGCGTTCGAACAGGCGGGGATCTTCCGGCTGTCCCGTGCGAGCGCTGAGCAGCGCGGCTTGCGCAATAGGCAGCACTGCAGGTATGTCCGCGGTGGGCAGGCCACGGGATTCGTCGTGCAGGAGTGTCGTAAGTTCGGTCGCAACGAGGGCGGCGAGCGTACCAGCGTGGGCGGGAGCAGCGGGTTTGGGCGTTTCGACTTCTTCGCCCGTTGCGCTCAGCCAGAGGAACTGCGGCGAGATGCCGTCGTGACGCACGGTGATGCGACCGAATGTGCCCAGCATGGTGAGTTCGAGGCCAAAGCCACCCGCGGCGTTGCTGAGTTCGACGCTGGCTGACGCGCCGGTGGTAAAGCGCAGCAGGCACGCCGCATCGCCATGCAGATCGTGCAGGCTTTCGCCGGGCAGGGCGTGCATGGCGCTGGTCATTTGGTTGCTCGTGTACACGCAGTCAATGGATTCTGGCGCGGGGAGCACGCGGGTGATGCAGTCGAGCGCGCCCATGAGCAAGCCGCCCAGGTTGTGTTCATCGCCGCGCGACCAGATGCGCAGGCCCACATGCCGAGGCGGTTCGTCCTGCTCGATGGCGCTGATGGCATCGCGCACGCTGGCGAGTGCAGTGGGTGTGGCGAGCAGATGAACGCGATCGACCGCGCCGGCGTCGACCATGGTGCGCTGGCCTTGCCACGCGCCCCACGAGCCGCGTGCGAGCAGTTGCACGGAGGCAGGCAGGGGCGAGAGTGTTGCGATCTTGACGGAACGTGCCGCGGCGGCGAGGATGGCGCGCGGGTCTTCGTCGCTGGCGATGGCACCGAAGTCGCCAGCGTCGAGGATGAGAAAGAGCGGCACGTCACACGCGGCCATCGCGGCGCGGAGATCGGTGTGCGCGGCGGCGGAGAAGTCGCTGGCGAGAGCGTCGGCACGACCTTTGGCGGGCGTGCCCACGCCGACAAAGCGCAAGTTGGCAGCGGCGGCGATTGCACGCGCGAACGCGACCTGCTCGGGGCGGAGCCACAGGAGGGCAGGCGTGGCGGGAGAAGGTGTGGCGAAGAGGTCCACAAGAGAACGATACCACGAAATCCACGCGGCGGGCGGGCTTTGTGCCATAAAGGGCGTACGACTCACGTGTTCGATGGCTCGCCACATGCAGCAAACGCCGGCGTTCCCCTACGATTCATGTTGTACGAACGGGAGGGGCGACTGCATCGTGAGCAAGGTGTTCACAGATCATCGTGGCAAGCCTGTGCGGCCGCTCTCGCTTCGCCGAGTGCGTGCGGCGTTGCGGCGCGCGCGTGTCAACGAACATGCGGATGCCGTGCTCGCGCTGACGACGCTTGAGGCTCAGACAGAGCACCACCTCGATAACACCGCATATAGCAATCAGGCGACCATGGCCTTCTGCATCGCGTTGAGCTTTTTGGTCACGCTCTTCATCGGAGGCATGCTCGCATCGACCTATCGATCATCGACTCTTGCCGTTGTACTGTTGTTGTCCGCGCCGGCGCTGGTGCTTGCTTTGGGCTTCTATCAATTGCATCGAATACGCCTCGACACGCCGTCGCCCGCGTCTGTGTCGTTGCTTCGCTATAGCCTGTGTCCCGCGTGCGCAGAGGAGCTTGCAACGGAACCCTCCGAGAGCGACGGATGTGTGAGTTGCAAAGCGTGCGGTGCCGCATGGCGCGTGACTGAAGCGCCCGATACGGCGATGCAACTGACGACGGACAGTGTCTTGGGATGGGTGGTTGATCACAGCAAGCGTCGCCAACCGGTGTTGCATCCTCGGGCTGTGCTGCCGCAAGAGCAAGCTGACGAGGTGATGCGATTCACGAAGTCTGATCGTGCGGAAGCACTTCGGGCCGCGGTGCTTGTCGGTGTTGTATCGCTGGGCATCATCGCCGTGGCGCTGTGGCCGATCTTCACGCCGCAGGGATGGGCTGGCGTGAACATGATGTTCTTACTCATCGCGCTCGCCATGGCGGCGATCGCTACCTGGCAATTCGTCGTAGCCTGGCAAGGAAAGGGAACGCACAGCCAGACCACAGTCGCTCGACGATTGCTGGATCTGCGGATTTGCCCGGCGTGCGGCACCGCTGACATTCAGCCGGAAACACTCAAATCCCAACTGCTGCATTGCGCGGCGTGCGACGCGAAGTGGCACGCGACACGGCAAGTGTGGAGCGCGGATGAGGGGTGAGCGATTGTCGTGCGTGCATCTGCCGGGGCTCGCCCACTGGAGTTCCTATGATTCGCTGTGCGGCGGGGCAATCGCGGTGGCTAGCTGCAAGGCCAGTTGCTGAGGAAAGTCCGAGCACGGCAGGACACGGTGGTGGGTAACGCCCACCCGTTCGAATCCCGTTGACGCAAGTCGGCGGCACTCCGGACGCGGGACAGTGCCACAGAGAACATACCGCCTGCGTCGTGCTTGCACGGCGCGGGTAAGGGTGAAAAGGTGGGGTAAGAGCCCACCGCG
>DATGWV010000053.1:0-12168 GCA_035299305.1 Phycisphaerales bacterium
GCCACCCCCGCAAACGCCGCCGCGAGCCCCGCCATCGGATGCCGCCCCACCGCCGCGTACAACGCCGCAGCCAGAGGCGGCAGCACCACATATCCCGCATCACTCGCCACGCTCGCGTTGGCCCCAATCAACACAATCACCGGCGTCAGCAACTTCTTAGGCGTCACAAACGCCAGCGACCGCATCATCACGCCGAAGAACCCAAACTTCTCCGCCAGCCCGATGCCCAGCATCGCGACAAACACCAGCCCCAGCGCAGGCGTCGTCGTGAAGTTCCGCAGCATCGACGAGAACATCCAGTAGACGCCCTCGCTCGTCATCAGACTTCGCGCCTCAATCGGCGCCCCGTTGCCCACCAGCGTCTTGACCGGCTGCCCGTTCTCCTTCTTCTGCACCATCACCGGCTTGCCCGTGCTGTCCAACACCACGTTGCCGGCTTCGTCAACCTTCTCCACCATCACCGCCACCGGGCGCACCGGCTGCACCTTCCACCCGGCTGCACTCGCCACCGCCGACATCACAATCACAATCGCCGCCAGGATCACGAAGATCAGCGCCGGCTCCGGCAGCTTGTTCCCCGCCCACTCAATCCAGTCCAAAATCGACTTCTTCCCCGAAGGGCTTGGCGCGGATCCAGACGACGGCGTGGTGCTCGAACTCATGGGGGCGACACATTACCGCGAAAACCCCTCCGCGCCCAGCCGCCCCCACAAAATTCCTCTGGAAACTCCTCCCGCGCAGCCGATGCCGGAGTCTGCTATCGTCTTTGCTTCGCGCCCCGCGTATCCCCTTCGCGGCGGCCACTCACCCGGGAGCGACTCGCGCATGGCTCTTCCCCCATCCACCTCTTCCACACCCGCCCCCACCTCCCCCACCGACGAAGTCTTCCCCAAGAAGCACCCGCCCGGGCTCAGCCGGCTCTTCTGGGTCGAAATGTGGGAGCGCTTCAGCTACTACGGCATGCGCGGCTTGCTCGTCCTCTATCTCGTCAGCGTCATGTCCGTGCTGCAGGTCCCAGACGGCGTTCACCGCAACACCCTCGCCCTTATCCAGCAGGACAACAATCCCGCCGACCCCGAAAAGCCCCTCGAGAAAATCGCCACGCGCGAACACATCGTCGCCAAAGGCTCAGGCGTCGATGTCACGCCCGGCCCCGCGTACGCCAACCCCACCCAGCTCGTCTTTACGCGCCTCGCGCCCAATCCCGCCGACGACCCCAAGAACGCGAGCGACGACTGGATCGCCGCAGGCGAAGAAGATGGCGCAGCCCACGTCGTCCGCGTCCGCGACGGCAAAGCCGACAACCTCGTCTACGCCCTCCGCGTCAGCAACCCCACCGACAAACCCATCAAGTTCGTCGCCAAGATCGAGCGCGAAGCCAACCCCGCAGGCGGCGAAGTCAAAACCCCGACCTACTTCACCGTCAACGACGGCTCAGGCGTCGTCGCCCTCACCATCGAGCCCGACGCGTCCCGCAAACCCACCGATCCCACCTACGACGTCGTCGTCCGCGCACGCACCGACGACAGCGGCCGCAACTGGACCAAAGCCGAAGCCAACAACCTCTACGGCTGGTACACCGGCTTCGTCTATCTGCTTCCCATTCTGGGAGGCCTCATCGCCGACAAACTCATCGGCACCCACCGCAGCATGGTCGTCGGCTCGCTGCTCATCACGCTCGGTCACGTCGTGCTGGGCCTCAGCGGCATCGGCTCATGGGCGTACAACGCCTTGGGCATGAGCACATTCGTCTTTGGCCTCGCCCTCATCATCGTCGGCACGGGCCACTTCAAGCCCAGCGTCAGCGTGATGGTGGGCCAGCTCTACAAGCCCAACGACCCTCGCCGCGAAACCGCGTTCGGTGTCTTCTACATGGGCATCAACGTCGGCGCATTCCTCTGCAACATCGTGTGCGGCTACCTCGCGGAAAACTACGGCTGGCACTGGGGCTTCGGCGCCGCCGCCGTCGGCATGATGCTCGGACTTGCCACCTATCTCTACAGCAAGCCCAAGCACCTCGTGGGCATCGGCGAACCCGCCGACCCGCAGCGGGCCAAGATCGCGTGGGTCTTCCTCCCTCTCGGCATCGCCATCTCCGCCGTCGTCGCCGTCCTCTTCCACATCGGCATGCTCGCCAAGCTCGACGGCTTCCTGAGCAACCCCATCGTCCTGGGCATCATCTCCGCCGGCGCAATCGGCTACGCCCTCTGGTTCATCGCCAGCCAAGATCGCCAGGACCGCGGCCCCGTCATCACCATCTTCGTCTACATGCTCTTCAACGCCGTCTTCTGGCTCGCCTTCGAACAAGCCGGCTCCTCGCTCAACATCTTCGCCGACCGCGACACGCAGCGCCAACTGACCGCGACCTGGGAATTCCCCACGACTTGGTTCCAGTCCATCAACCCCCTCTTCATCATCGCCTTCACACCCATCGCGACCTTCGCGTGGCTCTGGCTCGCGAAGAAGAAGTTCTTCGTCCCCCAACCCGCCAAAATTGGCCTGGGCCTCGTCTTCGTCGGCATCGGCTACATGGTCATGGTCCTCGCCGCTCTTCGTCTCAACACGGGCCTGCCCAAAGTCAGCATGATCTATCTCGTCGGCTGCTACTTCCTGCACACCGTGGGCGAAATCATCCTCAGCCCCACTGGCCTCTCCTACGTCAGCAAAACCGCGCCGACGCGCCACGTCAGCACGCTCATGGGCATCTGGTTCATCAGCAGCTTCATCGCCGGCCTCGGCGCCGGCAAAGTCGCCGCCCTCACCGAACCCATCATGGAAGGCAAAATCAAACTCCCCTGGAACCTGGGCGGCCAGGCCGACTTCTTCCTCCTCTTCGTCATCACCAGCGTCGGCGCCGGCATCCTGCTCCTCCTCCTCAGCCCCCTCCTCGCCCGACTCCAACGCGACCGCCACGACTAACCCCCGTGCCACCGACCGCCGGCTCTGCGGCGGTCGGTGCCGCGCCTCTCTCGATGCCTTGATGCCAAATGCCTTGATGCCTCCTCAAAAATCTTCACTCGAGTGACCGCCCTTGTGCGCCCAATCCAAGTCACTACCAAACTTCCCCCTTGCATTCGCATTCCCTTTCCGCGAAAATACCCACCGGTGGCCCGTCACGGAGTCACCAAGTCACGCTGATCGGTCGTGTGGCGGCAGCCGCAACCTCGTGTCGAAGGCGACACGACTCGCAGCCCGCTCGATGACCCACCGATCACCGACTTGGCGAAGACCGAACCATCCACCAGCGGTCTGAAGGCATTGAGGTGGGCCGCCCCTCTGGGGCGGCAGTCTTCCAAAATCTCGCGGAAAAACGCCGCGACGTTTCGCGCCAGCGAAACGAGCCCCAGCCCGCCGATCCCGGTGCGCCAGCCACGCTCGCTGCAGCAATGCAGCCCAGGTCATCCCATGCACGCGGGCAATCGACAGCCGGACAACTCCACGTAAATCCCACGCCCCGCAAACGGCGAACGACGCCCCACGCCCTCACCTCTTTGCAATCCACGCCGCCGCATACATCAGGCTCAACGTCCCCACAATCGTCGCGCCAGGCAGCCAGTCAAGTTCAAAGCTCACCACCATTCCCGCCAGCACACCCACCACCGAAATCACGCTCGACAGCACCAGCACCGTCGCCCCTTTGCCCGACAATCGCAGCGCCGTCGCGCCAGGCAGCACCAGCAGCGCGGTCGCCAGCACCACACCCGCGAGTTTCATCGCCGTCACCGTCGCCACACTCACCAGCAGCAGCAGCAGCAGATTCATCGCGCGGTCCGGCACACCCATGGCCCGCGCCGTTGCCGCGTCAAACGCCCAGAAAATCAGCTTCCGCCGCGTGACAAACAACGTCGCGAGCGTGAGCAGCGCAACCACCCACGCGATGATCGCGTCCGTCCAATACACATCGAGAATCGAGCCGAAAAGATAACTTTCCCAGCTCACCGTGCGCTGGCTGAACTTGTGCAGCAGAATCGCGCCCAGGCTCATCGCCGCGACAAGCACGATGCCGATGACCGTGTCCGCCTCTTTGCCCGCGTTGAGATTGCCCGACTCGCCCGCGCGCTTGCTCAGCCCCGCAATCAGCAGCCCGCTGCCGAGACAAAACGCCAGCACGATAAAAAACGTCACGAGCGACGCGCCCGCCGCCGTACTGCCCGCCACACCCACCGCCGCGGCGATGCCGATCCCGCCAAACGCCGCGTGACTGATCCCCTGCCCGATGAACGCCATGCGCTTGAGCACGACCAGCACACTCAGCAATGAACACAACACCGCCAGCGCCAGCCCCGCCACAAACGCAGGCAGGAACGAATCGCGCAGCATCGGATCACTGAGATACTCGATGGTCTTCATGAGCCGTTCAGGTTAGGAGAGTGGGGAACGGAGAACGGAGAACGGAGAACAGAGAACAGAGAGCAGAGAGCAGAGAGCAGAGAGCAGAGAGCAGAGAGCAGAGAGCAGAGACCGGCAATGCTCAGCTCGTTCTCCACTCTCCGTTCTGCGCTCTCTTCCCTCTCAAAGCCCCAGCAAATTCTTCACGTCATTAAACGTCACCAGCAGGAACATGCCCGCAATCAGCACCAGTCCCACCATCGTCACGCCGTTCTGAATCTGCACCGGCACCGGCCTGCCCCGAATCGCTTCGTACAGCAGGAACAGAAACTGTCCGCCATCCACAATCGGCAGCGGCAGGAAATTAATCACCGCCAGATTCACGCTGATCAGCGCGAGGAAGAACAGCAGCCAGATAAACCCGCGATCCGCCACCAGCGTGCCAAGATGCGCGATGCCAACCGGGCCCTTCAGGTGTTCAACCTTCACCG
Source organism: Phycisphaerales bacterium (assembly GCA_035299305.1). Taxonomy (GTDB): domain Bacteria; phylum Planctomycetota; class Phycisphaerae; order Phycisphaerales; family UBA1924; genus BJHL01. The sequence continues at coordinate 4,821 of DATGWV010000053.1, forward strand.
TGCCCTGCGCCAGCCGTGCGAACGTGAGATAGGTCATGCCCATCACGCGCTTGGTTTCATCAAATCCAAATCGCAGCGCTTCCAGCGGATTGCTCGCCTTCATCGTCTGCTGCTGCGTGGCGAACTGCTGCGACGACAACTCGCTCGACCATCCCAGCGCCTTGATCTGCTCCACTTCTTTCGCGCTCATCTCCACCGGCACCATCTCATCGGGGCCTTCGCTCAACAGGTCGCCCGCCACAGGCCGACGAATCGTCAGCGTCACCACCGTCGCGCCCCGCGCCACGGCTTCGCGCACACGCAGCACCACATCGTGCAGCGTCGCCGTCGATTGATCATCCACCGCGACCACGCGCGCCCCCGCCGTGATGGGCGTGCCCGCCGCGCCGGGAACATACTCGTTGAACATCGCATCCGTCACGCGCTCCATCGGCGCGGCGATCAGATTCGTCTCGCTGCTGCTATCACCCACGCCCAGCCCGATCTGCCCCTTGCGATTGACCTTCACGCCCGTCAGCCGCACCACGGACCACGCGCCGCTCTCGTTCTTGCGCAGCAGCGTCATGTCCACGGTGCCGCCCTTGTTGGCGCGAATCTCGCGAATGCCCGTCGCCATGCTGGGAAACTCGACGTTCCCCACTCTCGCGATAATGTCGCCGCGTTGCAAGCCCTGCGCCGCGGCAGCATCGGTGGTGCTGCCGATGCGCAGCACCGCCGGCAGCCCCAGCACGTGCGAAATCGCCGTGTACGACCGCGCATCATTACCAGGCAGCAGACCAAGCTGCATCTCCGCCACCGGCTTGAGCGCGACGTCCTTCGTCGTGCCATCGGGCAACGTGAACACCGTCGCGATCGTGTCGCCCGACGAGTTCTGCGTCGCGACATCCACCGCGTGTCCATCCGCCGCGGGCACACCGTTCACGCTTGTCAGCACACTTCCACGCGGCAGTCCGCGTTCATCCCACGGCACATCGAGCGTGGTGCCCATCTGCGGACCAAAGCCCGCCGCCAGCATGCCCGATGCGCGATCTTCGCGCGGTGTCACCAGCAGGTTCAGCACGTTGGGCGCGCCCGGTCGCTCGACGGTCATCGTGACGGGCGTGTCCTTCTTCGCCATCGCCACCGCGAGCGCGATGTCATCAAACGATCGCACCGTCTTTCCATCCACCGCCACCACGCGGTCACGCGTCGTGAGCGGAATCGCGGCGCCAGTGCCCGCGTCCACCGCCGCCATCGCGGGCGAGCCGCGCTGGACAAAGCCGACAACCGGCGAATCAACCTGCCGCCCCACCATCATCACGATGATGAACAGAATCGCCGCCGTGATGATGTTCATCACGACGCCCGCCGAGATGACGACCATGCGCCGCCAGGGCGAACAATTCTGATAGCTGTCGGGCGCGCTGCTGGTCGCGGTGGGGTTTAGGTCCTCCTGACCCAGCATCTTCACGTATCCACCAAACGGCAGCGCGTTGAGGCGATATTCCGTCGGGCTCATGCGTCGATGCAATTGGTCCAGCGCCTGCGCTTCGGGCGTCTGTGCACTGACCGCGGCGTCCATCGTGTTGCGAAGCTGCTTCAGGTACTCCGGCTCGCTCGTGCCCGCGCGAAAGCCCACGCCCTTGCGATACGTGAGCAGGCTGGGACCGAACCCCACCGCGAAGGCGAGCACGCGAATGCCCGCCCAGCGAGCCGCGAGAAAGTGCCCCAGCTCGTGGACGAACACGATGAAGCCGAAACCCAGAATGACAAGCAGCAGATCGAAGGCAGTGCCCAGCATGCTCTATCTTTCGTCGTCCGCACGCGAAGGAAACAAGAAAACCCCCGCGAATGCGTAATCTCCCCTCCGCCCCGTCCGACGCACAAGGCCGCACCGCGCCGCTACGCTCGTGCAATGCCCGTGCATGACTGGCAATTCTGGGTCGTCTCCGGTATCGCGCTCCTCGCGCTTATCTATCTGCTGCGACGCGTTGTTCCCGCGGGATTTCTGGGCAAAAAGAAGCCCGGCACCAAAACCTCGCTCACCATTGGTGGCAAAGCCCTGGACGACAGTCGCAAAGCAGGCGACAGGAAACACTGAATTTTCGACGCGTGATTACTTCGTCCAGCGCTTGGTGATCTCGCCGATGCGCACGCCAAACAGCCGGGCCGTTTCGCGGTCACCCTTGCCGGGCGTCACATCGGGTGCGGCTTGATCGCTCTGGGTCATCAGCCCGACGTTGCTGCCCACGCGATTGGGCGTGTTGGCGTCGTGCGGATTGCCCGGGAGCATGCCCAGGCTGATCCAGATCATGCCGTGCTGCGCGGCGAGCACGCTGAGATATTGCAGCGTGCTCAGTTTGTCGCCGCTCAGATTGCCGCTGTTGGAGAAACCGGCGGCGAGCTTGTCCTTCCACTTCTGCGCGAACCACAGACCGCTGGTGCGATCGGCGAATTCCTTGAACTTCGCGCTGGGGCCGCCCATGTACGTGGGCGTGCCGAAGACGATGCAGTCGGCTTCGTTGAGCAGTTGCCACTTGCCGCCCAGCGACCGATCAGGTCCGGGCGCGGGGAGTTCATCCACGCTCACGATGTGCGCGGTGACGCCCGCGACGCTGGCGACGCCGGAATGCAGCGTTTCCGCCACCACCTTGGTGTGACCGTAACCGGAGTGATACAACACGACGACGCTGGGCATAAGCACCTCCGCGGCATTGTTGGTGCCGCGATGTCGCGAGGCCGCGTGTTGTGTCGCAGGAATGAAAAACTACTTGGGCGGCTCGCTGTTCACCGGATCGCGGGCGCGTTCGAGCAGGCGCGTGAGGTCGGCGAGTTCAGTCTTGGTCATATGACTGAGCTGCTGACGATGCAGTTCGAGCACCGGGCCGTCGAGCTTCTCGACGATCTCGAGTCCCTTGGGCGTCAGCGTCACGCGCACCACGCGACGATCATCGCGCTCGCGGGCTCGCTTGACCATGGCCGCTTCTTCGAGCCGGTCGACCAGTCGCGTGACATCGGGCACGCGCGCAACCATGTCCTCGCCGATTTGCGAACAAGTTTTGCCGTCTTTCCCCGCGCTGCGCAGAATGCGAAGCACGTTGTATGTCGCGATAGACAAGCCATACTCGCGGAAAAATCGCTCAGCGATGTTTTCCAAGAGACTTGTCGTGCGCAGGAGGCTGAGAAAGACCTCCTGTTCAGGCAGATCGAAGCCCGACTTCTTGTTCAGTTCACGCTGGAGCAAGCCAGCCATGCCACATCCTTTATCCCGCCCACAGTCTTGGGATGTTTGCAATATACCACATTTTTCGCGACCCTCCCCATGTCTAGGTGATTTTTTTCTTTGGAGACGTAGTAAGCCCTTCATTCAGGCTTATTTGCGAGAACGAAAAAACTTGTATATGATTTACGGGGTATTGTAAGTATTTACGATACGGCGTGCTTTTTGTCGTTTAGCTGCCAAACAACGACATCTGGCCACGGTCGGCGAGCTCACTCGGGACGCGGAACAACGCACGCTCATGCGGCGGGAGGCGATTCGCGAGCTTGTACTTTCGCGCGAACATGCGGAAGGTCGCGCCGATCTGATCGGCGATCGGTCCCGTGCCGCGGCCGCGCTCGAAGAACTTGGCGTTGTACAACTCACCTTCGCGGGTGTCGCGGATCAGCGCTTCGACTTTCGCCGCGCGCTTGGGGAAGTTGCGCTGCAGCCAGTCGAGAAAGATCGCTTTGATTTGATGAGGCAAGCGAAGCAGCACGTATCCGGCGCAGGTTGCGCCGGCGTATGAGGCTTCGCGCAGCAGCGCGGGGATCTCGTGATCGTTGAGACCGGGGATGATCGGCGCGGTCATGACTGTGGTTGGCACGCCCAGCTTGGTGAGAGCCCGGATCGCGTCGAGACGCGAACGCGGGCTGCTGGCGCGCGGCTCCATCACGCTGGCAAGTTTGTTGTCGAGCGTGGTGAGGCTGATGGCCGCGTGAATCAGGTTCATTTTCGCCATTTCGCCGATGATGTCGGCGTCGCGGAGAATGAGTTTGTTCTTGGTGATGATCGAAACAGGCTGGCGAAAGGCCAGGCAGACTTCGAGGCACTTGCGCGTGATCTCAAGCTCGGCTTCGATGGGTTGATACACATCGGTCACGCCGGCGAAGACAATGGGCTCGCCTTGCCAACTGCTCTTGGCCAGCGCTCGCTCGAGCAGCTTGGGCGCGTCGTGCTTGGCCATGATCTTGGTTTCGAAGTCGATGCCGCTGGACATGCCGAGGTATTCGTGACCGGGCCGGGCGTAGCAGTAGATGCAGCCGTGCTCGCAGCCGCGATAGGGGTTGACGGTCCACGCGAAGCCCAGGTCGGGCGACTCGACGTGATTGAGAATCGTGCGCGACGTGTCTTCGAGAATCGCCGTGCCGACGGAGCGCGGCTTGAGGAAGTCGTCATCTTCGCGTGCGGCGGCGTCGACATAGTCGCCGTCGGCGGCGAAGCCGAGCTTCTCGAAGCGGTTGGGCGGGTTGACGCCGCTCCCTCGGCCTCGGAGGGGCAGTTGAGAAGCGGGTCCAACATCAGCTATCGCACGGAGTTGGGGAAGTGACACGTTTTCCATACCTGACGGATATTGAACAGAGTTCTACTCTGTTTGTCAAGTACATGTTCGGTCGATTTGTCGGAAATTGTTTGGATGCAAAGTTGGTCGCGGAGGGGTGGAGGGAGGCGGAGCGGGCGCGGAGGTTGGATGGGTGGTGATGGAGGTTGATGGAGAGTCATGAGTCGTGCTTGGGTGATGGGTGAGGGGTTGGTTGTCTGGAGAGCAGACCTTTTTCCGTCGTGCTGTTCCCGTTGGTGTTGCATCTCCGCGAGTTGTCTTTCACGCTACGGTTGCCCCCATGCGTTACGCGATGATCATGGCGGGCGGAGCGGGTACTCGGCTGTGGCCCATGAGCCGGAAAGGTGAGCCCAAGCAGTTGCTGCGGTTCATCTCACGGCCGGGCGACAAGAAGCCGCGCGCGTTGCTTGAGCTTGCGGATGCGCGGCTGGATGGTCTCATCAAGCCGGAGCATCGCTACATCTGCACGGCAGAGGCGTATCGCGATGCGGTGAGCAAACTGCTGCCTGACTATGACAAGAATCAGATTCTGGGCGAGCCTGCGGCGCGCGACACGGTGAATGCCGTGGGGTTTGCCGCGGCGATTCTCGCGAAGGAAGATGAAGACGCGGTGTTTGCGGTGCTCACAGCGGATCATGTGATTGAGCCGATGGACACGTTCCGCGAGCGCATGGACCTGGGCTTTCGGCTCGTCGAGAATGATCCGCGACGGTTTGTCACGTTCAGCATCAAGCCCACGTATCCCGCGACGGGATTCGGGTACGTCGAGCGCGGCACGCCCGTGCGCGATGCGAAGCAGGGCAAGCGCGCGGCGATTGATGGCGTGAAGGAAGAGGCGTATCACGTCGCGCGGTTTGTGGAGAAGCCAGATCGCGCTCGCGCTGAGGTGTATGTTGAGAGCGGCGATTACGCATGGAACAGCGGGATGTTCGTGTGGAAGGCGCAGACGTTTCTGGATGCGCTCAAGCAGTTCAAGCCGGAGAGCTATGACGGCCTGATGGAGATTCAGAAGGCTTGGGGCACGAAGAAGTTCAAGAGCGTGCTGGAAGAGATCTATCCAACGCTGCCCAAGATCAGCGTCGACTACGCCGTGATGGAGCCGGTGACGCGCGAGGCGCAGAAGGCTGAGAAGGCCGGCAAGCACGATGCTCGCTTCAGCGTGTGCACGGTGCAGATGGATCTGCAGTGGCTGGACGTGGGCAGTTGGCCCAGCTTTGCGGAGACTGCGACGGCCGACAAGCAGGGCAACCGCGCGGCGGGCACCGGCAAGACGGTGCAGCTCAATTGTCGCAACACGCTGAGCGTGACGAGCGAAGGACACACGGTCGCGCTGCTGGGCGTGCAGGACATCATCGTGGTTCACACGCCCGAAGCCACGCTGGTGATGCATGCGAGCAAGGCGGAAGAACTCAAGCAATTGCACGGCATGCTGGATGATGACCTGCGCTGACGCTCGCGGCGGTCAGCATGAGATAGATGAAGGTGTGTTGTGATTGACACGAAGAACGTCACGATTCGCACGCTGAATTTCGCTTCGCTGGATGACGCGCTGCGCGAGGCCGAGCGACTGGCGCAGGCGGCGCGCGAGGGGAAGATCAAGCAACTGGGCAACTGGACGCCCGGCACGGTATTCGGCCATCTGGCATGGTGGATCGAAGCCATCGATCGCGGCGATTTGCCCAAGCCGCCGTTTTTCATTCGCTGGTTCGGACCCCTGATGAAGAACAAGCTGCTCAATGGGCCGCTGCCAAAGGGATTTCGCCTGCCGGGCATCAAGTCGGGCACATTGGGTGATGAGCCGTGCGAACTGGAGACGGGACTTGCGCGGCTGCGCAAGGCGTACGCGCGACTGCAAAGTCAGCCGCTGCCTGACAAGCATCCGGTCTTCGGCAAGATGACGCGCGATGACTGGCTGACGCTGCATCGCAAGCATGCGCAGTTGCATCTGGCGTTTCTGGATGGCTGATTGGCGTCGCCACTGCTGTGCGAGCCAACGCGCGCATGGTGTGACGCGATGCACGTTGCACCGCAGCACACGCGCTGGTCGCGACGTTTATTCGTCGCCGGTCACTTTGCGATAGATCCAGCCGCCCACGCCGACGACGGCGAACACGCCCAGAATCGCGAGTTTGATCATGCCGCGCGATGAGCGGCCTGAGATGCGATTAGAACTGCTTTGATCGGACCGCGCCTGGGCCAGCGTGAGGGGCGCAGCCTGCGGCATGGATGCAGACACGCTTGTCGCCGATGTCGCAAGCACCACGGTCTGCGCTACCGGCACGCTCGCGGAGGCGTTCACAGCTGTGAACATAAGACAACTACACGCGACAACCACGCCCGCCATTGCAACGATCTTCATACAGAGCACCCTTTCCCGCCTGTCGGCGTCGCGGCGAGTCTACCAGAATTCTCCGGTTGTGCAAGTCGGTTTTTCGCTTCCGCGCGGGGCCTGCCCGTACACTGCCTGTGCATGGAGTGGCTCGCGCGGCTGTACAGCAGGCGCATCGTCAATGTGAATGTCAACATCATCGCCGCAGGATTGCTGGCGCTGGTGGTGACGGCGGTGTTCATGCATTATTTCGTGGACTGGCAGTGGCACGAAGTGATTGCGCGCTGGACCACGCTCAATTCCAAGGTCGTCATCACCGCGACCACGTTCCTTGTCGATCTCATCGCCGATCTTGCGGTGTACTACGTGCTGCACTGGTACGCCAACCACGCGCCGGGACGCATCGAGAAGCTGGCGCACGTGGAGAAGATGCACGACC
>DATGWV010000054.1:0-2239 GCA_035299305.1 Phycisphaerales bacterium
GGGGCTGCCGGCTGGTCGGTCGGAGCTGAGAGAGACTTTTCCTGCGTTGGCGTAGCGAGTGCGACTTGAGCGGCGGGGTCGTAGACGGCGCGCGACGTTTCTGTGACGTACAGGCTCTCGAGGCGCTTGGTCATGGCGTCAAACTGCGCGATGACGCCTCGGCCTTCGAAGTTCAGCACGTCGGAAGCGATCTCGACAGCGTCGGGCATGTCGAGCTGGCCCAGCGTCCAGTCGATGGACATGCGCGGGGTTTTCAGCGTGGCGATCGCTGCAGCGTTTGCATCGGGGCGTTTGCCGTCGACGGTCTTGGCGAAGACTTTGACGCGAACGTCGCCTTCAAGGCTGCCGCGATCGGGCGTCGAACTGCGAGCGCCGGCGGGCATGACGATGGTGCCTTCGGATGATGTCACGAGCACGCTGCGGCCGTCGTCGAGGAAGAACCAGGCGACGGGCTGGGTGAGGTCGTATCGGCCGTCGGGCTGAGGCGTGCTGCGCGCGGCGGTGATCTCGCCGCCAAGTCGCGTGGGGTCGGAGCGATCGACGAACTGGATGAAGAACTTGTCGCCGCTACCGAGCGAGGGCGTGTTGGACTTGGGAAGGTCGCGCACGTTGGGCACGCTGGGTGCGGGCTGCGAAGGCGAGCGCGGCGCGGCGGAGGGCGTGCGCAGCATGAATGTCGCGATGACTGCGATACCCGCGACTGCCGTGCCTGCGGCGAGCGCGAGGCCAAGCTGACGCGTGGTGAAGGCACGAGGATGAGGAGGCGTGTGCGACATCGATTCCGTTCGTTTCGCTGCGGGAAATGCTACGTTGTGCTCAGTCAGTCACCAGTTTCATCGCGATGAGGTCTTGCACATCGAGAATGCCGGCGGGTTTGCCGGCAGCATCGACGACGGGGATTTCGTCCTGACGGAACTCGCGGAACATCGCGACGGCGTCTTGCACGAGCGAATCGTCACGCAGCGTGCGCGGGCTTTTGGTCATGACGCGATCGATCGGTTCGCGCAGGCTTGCGGGATTACGCAGGACGAGCCGGCGGAGATCGCCATCAGTGAAGATGCCAGCGAGCATGCCGGTCGCAGGGTTCACGAGGACCATCGCGCCAGGGCGGCGGCCTTGGTCGGCGAGTTTGAGAGCGGCTTCGACGCTCATGGTGCAGTCAATGAGCGGCAGGTTCTTGCCTGCAGTCCAGCGCATGACTTCGGTGACGGGTCGCAACAGGCCACCCAAACTGCCTCCGGGGTGGCGGCGAGCGAAGTCGGTGCTCGTGAAGTTTCGTTCGCGAGCGGCGGCAAGGGCGAGAGCGTCGCCCATCGCAAGCGTGGCGGTGGTGGAAGTTGTCGGCGCGACGAACTGCGGGGCGCCGGCTTCTTTCGCGACGCCGAGTCGAAGCGCAACAGTGGCGAGGCGTTCGAGGCTGCTGGGTTCGGCGGCGGACTTAGCGCCACCTGTGATGGAGATGATGGGCAAGCCATCTTGGCGGAGGATGCCGCAAAGGCCCACGACTTCGTCGGTCTCGCCACTGAAGCTGATGGCGATGACGGTGTCGCTGCTACGGAAGCGGCCCAGATCGCCGTGCGCGGCTTCGGTGGGGTGAACGCTGTGACTGGTGATGCCGAGGCTGGCCATGGTCGCGGAGATTTTGGCGCCGATGTGGCCGGACTTTCCCAGGCCCGTCACGAGCACGGTGCCGCCAGCGTTGGCACAATCGACGATGAGTTTGGTCGCGCGGGCGAAGTTGTCGCTTGCTGCGAGCGCGTCGGCCATGGATACGAGGGCAGCGGCTTCGTCGCGAATCACCGATTGTGCGAAGTGCGTGGTCGAGGACATTGGCGACAGGATACGAAGGCTGGCAGCCGCGTGTGTCATGTTTTCGCGGCGATGCAGAACGAACTGACGCTTGCGTTGCCATCGCGGTCGATGGCGCGGACGCCAAAGTGGGCGTTGTCCTTACTGACGCCGATTCGCGCTTCGTGCGTGCCGATGGGGACGTTGCGTGAGGCTTGCCATATTGGGCTGTCGGTGTCGCGCCACAGGACTTGGTAGTGGGCGAGGTCGGGCTCGGGACTTGCGTCCCAGCGCACGAGCGTGTCATTTTCCATGCCGGTCGCGACGATTCGGGCGTTGGCTGGCGCGGCGGGAGCGTTTGCGAGTGTGAGCAGCGCTTTGCAGTTGAGGCGAGCGACGGCGGCGAGATAGTCGGCGCTGACGAATCGTGGTAGATCGCCGTAGAGCGAGC
>DATGWV010000055.1:0-2304 GCA_035299305.1 Phycisphaerales bacterium
CGACCAGATCCGCGAGCTCCTCCGCCTCGGGCACGCCGACTTCGGCGAGAACCGCGTCCAGCAGCTCGCCCAGCGCGCCGGGCCAGGCCGCCGCCGCAGGCAGCGCAGTCCGCTGGCACATGATCGGCCACCTCCAGCGCAACAAAGCCAAGAAAGTCATCGAGTTCGTCCGCCTCGTTCACAGCGTCGACAGCCTCCGCATCGCCGAAGAACTGCAGGCCATCGCCATGAAGCGCGATCAGCCCATCGAAGTGCTCCTGCAAGTCAACGCGAGCGGCGAAGAAAGCAAGCACGGCCTGCCCCTGCCCAGCGTCATCCCCGTCGCCGAGCAGATCGCCACCATGATCGGCCTGCGCATCCGCGGCCTCATGACCATGGCCCCCTACAGCGACAACCCCGAAGACGCCCGCCCCGTCTTCGAGCGCACGCGGGAACTCTTCGAGGAAATGCGCCGCTTGAAGCTCACCGACTCACCCTTCAACATCCTCAGCATGGGCATGAGCGGCGACTACGAAGTCGCCATCAGCGAAGGCGCCAACGTCGTCCGCGTCGGCACCAGCATCTTCGGCGAAAACGCCGCCGCCGACCGCCCCGCCGAAGCCCCCGAAGAAGACGAAGGGGCGTAAGCCGAGAGAACAGAGAACAGACCAAAGCGAACAGCACATGCATCCCGTGCGCTCCGCCACGAGTCTCTCCATCCTCTCCTCTGTGTCTCTGTGCCTCTGTGGTAATCAAACTTCCAACCCGCCCATGACCACCACGAGCGCCAACCCCCCAGCCGACATCGCCCGCCGCGATCACGCGATGGAAGTCACGCTCGCTCGCCTGCTCACCGCGATGATGATCATCGCCGCCGCCGTCATCGTGCTGGGCGTCATCCTGCTCCTCACCCGCCCCGCGCCGCTCACACCCATGAGCGACTTCGCGACCTTCACCACCACCCCGCGCGACCACGCCAGCTACCGCTCCCTCGCCAGCATCTGGCAAGGCGTCACCCGCGCCGAATCACTCGCCATCGTCCAAGCCGGCCTCGTGCTGCTCATCGCCACGCCCGTGCTGCGTGTCGCCGCCACCGCCGCCATCTTCGCCAAACACCGCGACTGGCTCTACGTCGCCATCACGCTCGTCGTGCTCATCTCACTCGCCGTGGGCCTGGCCGGCATCGTCAGATAAACCCACACACCCCGCACGCCTCGCATGGTCGCCTTCCGTTCGGCAGCCGCCAACGAAGATATGGACACGCATCCTCTATAATGGAATCACGTGAGCACGTTCGCGAGTCCCGCACAAGTTGACGTCCCCCCCGCCACGGCCGCCGCCCCGGTGTCGCTGCACCGCGTCGGCACGGTCGCGTCACTCGCGCACCTGCTCAATCCAATCCACATGGTCGCCAGCCTCTGGCTCAAACGGGGCCTCATCTGGCAGTTCGCGATGCGCGAAGTCGCCGCCCGCAATCGCGGCAGCGCACTGGGCTTCCTCTGGACGCTCCTCAACCCGCTCATCATGCTGGGCGTCTACACCTTCGTCTTCGCCATCGTGTGGGAAGCCAAATGGGCCGGCGCGCCCGAGTCCGCCGCCAGCGGCACCATGACTTTCGCCGTCACGCTCTTCTGCGGCTTGATCTGCTTCGAGATTTTCTCCAGCAGCGTCAACACCAGCCCGGGCGTCATCGTCAACAACCCCAACTTCGTCAAGAAGGTCATCTTCCCGCTCGAAGTGCTGCCGCTCGCGCAGCTCGTCGCCAGCGTCACGCTCTTCAGCATCAGCCTCATCGTGCTGCTGCTCGCCAACATCATCCTGCGCCACACCTTCTCCACCACGCTCTGGGCGCTGCCGCTCGTCCTGCTCCCCATCGTGCTGCTCGCCGCGGGTTTCAGCTACATCTTCGCCGCACTGGGCGTCTTCCTGCGCGACATCCGCAACCTCGTGCAAGTGGGCGTGCAGATTCTCTTCTTCATGACGCCCATCCTCTACCCCGCCGCGAAAATGCAGAAGGCCCCGCAGTGGGTCCAGCACATTCTCGCTCTCAACCCCCTCGCCGGTGTTTTCGAAAGCGCCCGCAACGTCATCCTGCACGGCCTCGCGCCCGACTGGCGAGCCCTCGCTATCGCCACAGTCGCAGGTCTTGTCGTCCTGCAACTGGGCTACGCCTTCTTCATGAAGAGCAAGAGGGGGTTCGCCGATGTCCTCTGACGCTCGCAGCGCCATGCACGCCGCGACGACACTCGATACCGAGTCGCCGCCGCTCGTGCGCGACCTGCCACTCATCGACATCGCCGCCGACCTGGAGCCCACCGCCCCCGC
>DATGWV010000056.1:0-14651 GCA_035299305.1 Phycisphaerales bacterium
AGGGCTGCCACACTGACCCGTGATCACCGCGTAGTAAGAGCCAGCATCTGCCGGGGTCAGCGGCGGATTGACGCGAAGCTGCAGGTCAGCCGCGCCCGAAATGATCGAGCCGCTCAGAGTCGTGCCGTCCGTCAACGCCACGCCGTCCTTGAACCACTGATACGTGAAGGGCCCGGTGCCCGACGCGCTCGCGTTCAGAATGATGCCCGACGAGCACGCCGAGAACGTCGCGTTGTTCGGATTCGAGCTCACCGCCGGCGCGACACACGTCGGCCCGCCCGTGAAGTTCAAGATGTACGGCTGCGCGCCCGCAATGAACTGCGGACCGAGGATCTGGCACAGCACGTTGTTGCCGTCGGGAGAAATCGCGACAGGCGAACCCGAGCGCGGATTGCCGCGCGTCGCATCGCCCGGCACGCCGATGGGCCCATACAGCCCGCCCGGCGTCACGCCCGGTGCATTGATCGACGCGAGATAGTCATGCCAGTCCTGCGCCACGCCGCTCGCAGCGGTGTAAATGAAACCGCCCGCGATGAAGCTGCCGCACGTGCTCCACGACGCCGAACCGACGATGATGCTCGCGTCATCGTTCATGGCGATCACGCTACCCAGGTTTGGTGCCGCGGGACCAGGCACGCCCGGAGCGCACTCGGCCAGCACGGAGCCAGGCAGCCACGACGGATACGTGTTGCTGGGCGTGGGCGTGAGACCCGTGAAGAGCGTGACGCGATCCCAGGTGCTCGTGCCCGCGTTCCACGTCCACTTGTTGATGCCGCTCTCGCCGCGTCCCACGATGATCGTGCCGCCTGAGTTCATCGCAACGCTGCTGGGCGTGGTGCTCACGCGACCGTCATTCAGATACGTCAGGTCATACGAATTCGTGCCCGCGTTGAAGCGCCACACGCACAGCCGACCGCTGTCATCCGTGGAGCCGCCCACATTGTGTTCCGTCGCGCCGACGACCACCGTGCCGTCGGTGCTCACCGCGTACGCGTTCCCCGTCCGACGGAGATTCGTGTTGCTCGTGGTGCGCAAAGGCGTCGGCAGCACCGTGTGCGTGCCCGTCGCGGAGTTCCAGATGTAAGGCCGCCAGCGGAACGAGTTGGCGGTGATGGCCGTCCCGTTGTTGTTCGTGAACGTGCTGATGTACGCCTGACCGACGACATACTGACCGGTCGACGAGATCCCGTGACCCGAGAGGAAGTTGCCCGTTGTGCCGCCGCTCGATCCCGAACCAAACACACCAAGCGAGCCGACGATGGGCAAGCCGCCCATGCTCGTCACGGTGTTGGTCGCACTGCTCCACCAGCGCGAGACCGGTTCACCATCCGCAGGCAGCGTCGTCGACGCGACCAGCGTGGGGTTCGTGTTGAACGCGGGCGAAACCGTCGCCGCGGTGTTGCCGCGAATGCTCGGACCCGTGTTCGTGAAGACGACCGTGCTCGCCTGACCATCCAGACTCACTTCACCGCCGCCAATGCCGCCGATGAGCGTCGAGGTCAGCGTGCCTGCGCTGGGGTTGAAGTTCCACCGCACCGCTTGCGAGCCCGACTGCCCGCCCAGATAGATCACGCCGCCCTGCGCGTTCGTGATGTTCGACGCACTCCCGCCGCCCAGCGACGTCAACGTCGGCTGCGCGATCACCGTCGTACACATCGTTCCGGCCAGCAGGACCAACACTCCACTCAGCTTCAGCATGATGCAAACTCCTCTTCAAAAACACAGATTCAGCGTTCACTTTCCCACCGATTGCCGCCGAGCTCGCTGCGCGTTCTCGGCGTCTCCGTCCAAATGCTACAGGTAGTTTCGACGCCGCACAAGCCTTTTTCGATATTTATCCAGAGAATTTTTCGAGAATTCCTCTTCCACATCCTCCAATTTTGTGGTACTATCTACCACCACGGTGGCAGTATGACGCGATTAGAACCCAAACATACATTCCGCGATGAAGGCCAGCAGATCATCCACACGCTGCGCCGCGCCCTGACGGTCGTCTACGACTCCGTCGGTGCCAATCCCGCCGAGCCGCAGGAAGTAAGCCGCCGGTTCGGTCTCGACAAAATGCTCACATGGCGTCTCTCGCGCCTCGTCTGCGATGAAGACATCTGGGAAGCCATGGCCCACATGCCGCGCCGCCCCAGCTTGCAGATCTTCTGCACCGCCATGCAAAAGGCTGGCGTCGACAAGCCCCTCGTCAACGAAGTCATCAACGCGTACAACGCCTTCGAGCATTTCGTCGACGCGCACGCGGGCGATCGCGGCGTCCTCGAAATCATGGCCAGCGGCGCAACCCGCAAGCCCGCCGCCAAACGCCTCGAACAATTCCGTCGCGAAGGTTTCCTCGCCAACGCCGCCATCTGGGGCGTGAGCGCTCGCGTCCACATCGCCTTCCGCGCGATGTATCCCAGCACCGAGCGCCCGGGCTTTGTCGATCTCGTCACCGTCGTCGGCCTCGTCGACTTCAAGCGCCTCCGCGCCAACGTCTCATGGGCCGCAGGCGGCCACGGCCGCTGGCGCACCACCCCGGGCGGCAACACGCAAATGACTCATCCCAGCCGCGCGCTGGATGCAGGCGTGAAAGCCGGCGAAGTCCCGCTGCTGCGCGAGTTCTGTAGCCAGCCGCTGCCAGAGATGCACATCCGCCGGGACGATCCCGACAACGACTTCTTCATGATCAACCCCGGCCCCGTCGGCAACACCGCCGCCGCCACCGTGCTGCTGGGATGGGTCGATCCCGTCGCCGCGCCCATGCACGGCGATGTACCCAACGACACGGGCGAGCACGGCTCGCGCATCAGCACGCCCGCTGAGCTCTTCATCCACGATCTCTACATCCACGAGTCGCTGCAGTTCGCCCACGATGTGAATGGCTTCGTCTTCGGCCAGCTCCCAGGCGGCCCGCGCTATCCCCACGGTGCAACCGACGACACCGCTCTTCCGCTGGGCACCGAAGTCATGGACTTGGGCGTCAGCCCGCCCGCCATGACCACGCCCGAGATGCCTCGCTACGAGCAACTCGTCCGCTACGCCCTCGCACGCGTCAACAGCAAGCCCGAAGACTTCCGCGGCTACCGCATGAAGCTCCGCTACCCGCCCATTCCCAGCATGAGCTTGCTTCGCCACCCGCTGCTGCCGCCGCTCAAGTAAGCTCGCGCCGCCGCACCGCGTGTGCGCACCACACGCCCACACCGCGACTCTCACCGCCGCTCACCGCCCCCACCGCGTGCGGTTGTTTTGTTCGCTATGCTCTCGTCCCGGCCCTGGCTGTCCACCAGATCGTCGGAAGGAGATTTGCAATGCTGATTCGCACGCACACGTGCGGCCAACTGCGCGATGCGCACGTCGGCCAGTCCGTCCGCCTCAATGGATGGGTCAATAGTTACCGCGACCATGGCGAACTGATCTTCATCGACCTGCGCGACCGCTACGGCATCACGCAGCTCGTCTTTGATCCCGAGTCCGGCATCGCCCGCGACATCATGGAAGCCGCCGACAAGCTGCGCAACGAAGACGTGATCGCCATCGAAGGCGATGTCCGCGTGCGCGTGGGTGGCGAAAACCCCAAGCTCGCCACGGGCAAGGTCGAGATCGTCATCAAGAAGCTCGAAGTGCTGGCCAAGACCGACAACCCGCCCTTCCTGCCCGACGACATGGTCAAGCTCCCCAACGAAGAGCTGCGCCTCACCCACCGCTACCTCGACCTGCGCCGCCCCAGCATGCAGAAGGTGCTCGCGACGCGCCACAAGATCTACCAGACCACGCGAAAGTACTTCGACGAGAACAACTTCCTCGAAATCGAAACCCCCATCCTCTACAAGAGCACGCCCGAAGGCGCTCGCGAGTTCCTCGTGCCCACGCGCCAGGTGCCCGGCTCCTTCTACGCGCTGCCGCAGTCGCCCCAGCTCTTCAAGCAGATTCTCATGGTCAGCGGCTGCGACCGCTACATGCAGATCTGCCGCTGCTTCCGCGACGAAGACCCCCGCGCCGACCGCCAGGCCGAGTTCACGCAGATCGACTTGGAAATGTCCTTCGTCCGCCGTGATCAGATCATGGAAATGATGGAAGGCTTCGTCCGCCGCCTGTGGAAGGAACTCACGGGTTACGACGTGCCGCCCATCCAGCGCATGGACTATCGCACCGCGATGGAGGACTACGGCATCGACCGTCCCGACACGCGCTACGACCTGCGCATCAAGGACATCAGCGACTTCGCCAGCAAGCTCGACTTCGGCGTCTTCAAGACCGTCCTCGAGAAAGCCAAGGATCGCCCCAAGTTCTACAGCAAGAAGGGCGTCGTGAAGGCCCTCCGCGTTCCGGGCGGAGCCGACAAGCTCACGCGCAAGCTTACCGACGGCTACACCGAGTTCGTCAAGGGCTACGGCGCAGGCGGCGTCGCGGTCGTCAAGATCATCAAGGGTGAAGACGGCCAGCCCAAGCTCGACACCGGCATCGCCAAGTTCCTTGAGCCCCTCAAGGCCGAGTTCCTCGCGCTGCTCAACTGCCAGATCGGCGACACCGTCCTCTTCGTCGCCGACACCTACAGCGTCGCCACCAAAGCTATCGGCGAACTTCGCCAGAAGGTCGCTCGCGACATGGGCATCGTTCCCAAGCCCGGCGCCGAGGGCGGCCCGTGGAACTTCCTCTGGGTCATCGACTTCCCCATGTTCGAGAAGAACAAGGAAACCGGCAAGTGGGTCGCCATGCACCACCCCTTCACCAGCCCGCGCGACGACCAGATGCAGGCCTTCCTCAACGCCGACGTCGATGACGAAGTCACCATCGAAGGTATCGTGAGCGCCGGCTACGACATCGTGCTCAACGGCCAGGAAATCGCCGGCGGCAGCGTGCGTATCCACGATCGCGACGTGCAGAGCAAGGTCTTCAAGCTGCTGGGAATGACGCCCGAGCAAGCCAAGGAGAAGTTCAGCTTCCTCCTCGAAGCCCTCTCCTACGGCGCGCCCCCGCACGCCGGCGTGGCCTTCGGCCTCGACCGCCTGGTGATGAACTTCGTCGGCACCGACAACATCCGCGACGTCATCGCCTTCCCCAAGACCCAGATCGGCCAGGACCTCATGACCCGCGCCCCCAGCTACGTGCCCGACACGCAGCTCAAGGACGTGCACGTCAAGAGCCTTGCAGAACCGAAGGCCTGATCGTCATCAACATCAAACGCCGCAAACAAGCCACGCCCCAAGCGTGGCTTGTTTCTTTTCTAACATTCACTCGCGCGTGCGTTTTGACATCACCGTGATAACAATCCTTGAAAAATCCATTGACAATTCCTTGTCATATGCACACCACCATTCCCCTGCTCAGGCAGTTTCTGCCAACTTCCGGGGGACGTCCTCACGGTGACTGATAACCCAAGTACAGGGGAGTTTCAATCAGATATCGTCACTTTTACAGGACATTCGCTCAGTATCCGATATCTACATAATCCACCGCGCGTTCGCGTCTGGTGGCATGAGCCGGGACTCGGACCCCTTGCTCACGCTTCAGTGACACATTCCGGCGGAGCCTGACCTTCGATGCGCACTATTGCGATCATCAATCAAAAGGGCGGATGCGGAAAAACCACTTCAGCGATCAACCTCAGTGCTGTGCTGGCTCGCGCGGGGAAGCGAACCTTGTTGATCGACCTTGACCCGCAAGGCCATTGCGCCGCCGGGCTTGGGATTCCCGAACAGCGCATCGAGCTCGACATCGGCGACGCCATGCTCGCCCTGGGCAACAAACCCATCGACGCCTCCAAGCTCCTCTGGCGCGCCGTCCGCAACCTGGACCTCGCGCCCGCCCGCATGCGTCTCGCCGGTCTCGAAGCCGCTCGCGGCGGCCTCGCCGACCTCCCCGACAAGGACCGCAGGCTCTCCTCGCTGCTGGAAAAGTTCGCAGGCGAGTACGACGTCGCCGTCATCGACTGCCCGCCCTCCATCGGCCTGCTCACCTACAACGCCCTCGCCGCCGCCGACATGGTCATCATCCCTGTCGAAACCGGCTTCTTCAGCCTGCAAGGCGCGACTCGCCAGGTCAACACCGTCAAGACCCTCAGCAAGCGCCTGGGCCTCGAACCCCACGTGTGGCTCTTGCCCACGATGCACGACACCAAGAACACCGTCTCCACCGACCTGTTCGAGGAAATGTCACGCCGCTTCAAGGACCGCGTGATTCCCGTCGTCATCCGCCACGACTCTCGCCTGCGCGAAGCCACCAGCTTCGGCCAGTCGATCGTCGACTACGCCCCGGGCAGCATGGGCGCCGAGGACTACGGCCGCCTGGGCGTCTGGGCCATCGAAAACCTCACGCCGCGCACGCAGTTGCCGGCGGATCAAATCCCCACCGTCAACGTCGTCTCCGCCCCACCGCCGCAGACGACCACCACCACGATCACTTCCGCCGCTGGCATCGCCCGCGTCTCGGTCGAGCCCAAGCAGCAGCCCTCGTTTGCCAACGCAAACACGGGCGACAACGGCGAAATCAAGAGCGTCAGCCGCGCCGAAGACGTCGCGCGCCGCGCTCAAGAGTTCCTGCGGCGCATCGCGCTGGGTCGCAACGCCGCCGAAGCCGCGCAAGCCGCCACCAACGGTTCGCACGAAGCGACGGCCGTCATGACGCCCCCGCAAACCGCAACGCACACCACCGTGACGCCCGTCAGCGTCGCCATGCCGCGTCAGGTTCTCACGGTCGTCGAGCAAACCAAGGCACAGCCCGCGGCCATGTCCGCCGGCACGCGCCACGTGCTGGGCGTGCGCGAGACCAACCAAGGCGTGCTCTTCGTGCAACCCATCGACCTGGGCCAGTCCATCGCCATCGCTGGCAGCTTCAACGGCTGGAACCCCTCGTCTCACGTCATGCGGCGCAACACCGCCGCCGGCGTCTTCGAACTCTGCATCCCGCTCCCCGCGGGCAAGCACACCTACCGCCTCGTCGTGGACGGCAACTGGCGCACCGACAGCCACAACACCAACCACGAGCCCAATCCCTTCGGCGAAGTCAACAGCGTGGCGTACGTCTCCTGATCGCCCGCATTCATCCCTAAGTCACGCACCCGGCATGCCTTGCGCATGTCCCGGGGAAATGTGGACATCCGCACTCTGCCCCACCGATACAAGTTTGGGACATGAGGGGAGTTTGTACCGTGGCAGATCAGTCTTCACGATCCGAGTACGACGCACTGGCGGACCTTTTTCTCGCCGCGGATGCCCCGCGCGAACCCCGCCCCGTCACCTACACCGCTCGCGCCACCCACGGCGGCCCGGCCCTGCGCCTCGCCGACTTGCAAGAAGCTCCTGCCACGCAGCCCATTGACGAGCCGGTTCCCGCGACCAACGCCGCGCCCAGCGTCGAAGCCCTCGTGCTCGGACACTTGCCGGTCTTGGGTTCCGCCTGGGTCACGCAGTACGCCAAGCACGTTGCGGAAGAACGCCGCACGTCCGTCGCGCTGCTCCGCGTGCACGAAGGTCAGGCCTGGGTCGACATCGTCACGCCGCGCACCGCGCCCGCTCGCACGCACAGCCGCGTGGGCGAAGCCAGCGCCGAGCCGCAAAGCCTCGACGCCGCTCTCGCTCGCGCCGCCCGCGAATGCAGCCACTGGCTCGTCCGCGTCGACGAAATCGCCGAGCCCCAGCTCGTCACGCTCCCCCACCTCGCCCGCGTCACGCTGCTCACTGGCGCCGACGACGCGGCGGTGGTCGCCAGCTACCGAACGATCAAGAGCCTCTCGCGCTCGCTCGACGCCGCACGCGTCGAAGACGACATGGGCCCCTCGCTCAAGCTCGCCATCATGGGCGCCGACGACGCGAAGGCCACCGAAGCCGAATCCAAGCTGCGCAAGGCTGCCGCGACGTTCCTCCAGAACGAACTCGAGCCCGCCGCCAAAGTCGCCAAGATCGGCGGCAGCTCCACCCTCGCCCTCTACCGCGGCCCCGCAACGCTCGACGTCGCGACCATGCTCGCCAACCTGAGCGCACGAAACTTGTCCCCGCAGCCGCAGGAAGAAACTCCCGCGCCCGCAACGCAAGCCGCCGCGCCAGCAGTCGAAGCACCTGTCGAAGCCCCGGCAGAGACCGTGAGCGCCGCGCCGGCTTCCACGCCCACCGCACAGCCCGCCGCCCTGCCCATCGCAGGTCTGGTGGCGCTCTCTATCACCTGCCCCTACGCCAAGACCATCACGCTTGCCGTGAGCAGCGACAACGCCCTGCACCTGATCGCCCCCGCGACCACCGACGCTGCCCAGTCACTGCTGGCCGCCGCCGCATGGGCCCACGATCACGCCCAGCTCCTCGCCCTCGCCCACCCGGGCCTGCGCTGCGACGAGCCCACGCTCCACGTCCTCGCCCACGAACTCCGCGACGCCCGAGCCCTGCTCGACACCGCTATCGCCGTCCACCTCGTGGTCCAACTGGGCGACACCACCGTCGCCAAACGCCTCAACTAAGAACTCAAGGGCGCTAGCCCTCGACGCTCCCCTCTCTCCGCAAATGAAAAAAAACGCCCGAGCACATCGCTCGGGCGTTCTGACTTTGACTTTCCTCCGGTACTCCGTCTCTTCGGTACTCCGGTACTTCCCGCCTTTACGCACTTTCCTTCCGCCGCCCGCGCATCTGCACCAGCGGCAGCTTCTCCAAGATCGCGCGCTCATCCAGAATGTACTCCACGCCCTCGTTCTCCAGCTCGGGCAGTTCATACATCAGCGGCAGCATGATCTCTTCCATCACCGCACGCAGAGCGCGAGCGCCAGTCTCACGCTTCACCGCACGCTCCGCGATCACTCGCAGCGCGCCATCGGTGTACGTCAGCTTCGCGCCTTCAATCGCGAACAGGTGAGCGTACTGCTTCGTGATGGCGTTCTTGGGCTCCGTCAGCACGTGCACCAGGCTGTCGATGCTCATCGGGCTCAAGGGAGCCAGCACGGGCAGTCGGCCCACGAATTCAGGAATCATCCCGAACTCAATCAGGTCGTCCGCCGTCGCCTGCTGCAGCACCTTCGCCGCCTGCACCGCGCGGTCGTCGATCGACTCATTGCGGTTGGTCAGGTTGAAGCCGATCTTCGTCTTGCCCAGTCGGCGACGAATGATCTCTTCCAGACCCACGAACGAGCCGCCGCAGATGAACAGGATGTTGGTCGTGTCCACCTGAATGTACTGCTGCTCGGGGTGCTTGCGCCCGCCCTGCGGCGGCACATTGCTCACGGTGCCTTCCAGCATCTTGAGCAGGCTCTGCTGCACGCCTTCGCCGCTCACGTCACGCGTGATGCTGACGTTGTTGCTCGTCTTGCCCACCTTGTCGATTTCGTCAATGTAGATGATGCCGCGCTGCGCCGCTTCGAGGTCGAAGTCCGCGCTCTGCAGCAGCTTGAGAATCAAGTTCTCAACGTCTTCACCCACGTAACCCGCTTCGGTCAGCGTGGTCGCGTCGCCGATGGCAAACGGCACCTTCAGCATTTTCGCCAAGGTCTTCGCCAGCAGCGTCTTGCCGGTGCCCGTCGGGCCGATCAGCAGCACGTTGCTCTTGTCAATCTCGATGTTCTTCGCATCATCGCTCTCAAGGTGCAGCAAACGCTTGTAGTGGTTGTGCACCGCCACAGAGAGCGCGACTTTGGCATAGTCCTGCCCGATGATGTACTGATCCAGAAACTCGCGCATGGCGCGCGGGCTGGGCACTTCGCGCAGCCGGCTGCTCGCGTTGCTCACGCGCCGCCGCTCCTGCTTGAAGATGTTCTGGCACAGATCCGTGCAGTGGTTACAGATATAGACGCTGCCCGGGCCTTCCACCATCGCGCCTACTTCCCGGCTGGTCTTGCCGCAGAATGAGCACGTGGTGACCTTGCGGCCCTTGAAGCCCTCATCCTTGCCCGGATTCTGCGGTGGGTTGGTGGGGGGCATATCTGAGCCGTCCTGCTTGCCTTTGGCCATTGGCGTCCTCGGTTTTCTCTCACCTGCGGAGACACGACTGAACGGGATAACTCCGTCCCATTCGCCGTGCGCTCCCTCCGACTGAGTGTATCGGTCAGCGTCCGTGTCGTCTGAACAGGACGTTCACTATCCGCATCAGGAAGTGCGATGGCAACACGATCCACCGGATTTCATGCCGCGCCGCCGCTTCCCCATCGTTGTGTGACGCGCCTGCCGCCTGTATCGCTTACGCCGACCCATCAGGCGTGTTCGGCTTGCGGTTGTGCGAACGCGCCTTCGCCGCTTCCAGCGCCGCGTTCGACGACTCGCTCGTCTTCATCCGCTCCGCCGCCTTCCCCACCATCTGCTTGCGCGCCTGCTGATACTCCGCATCACTCAGCTTCCCCTCATCACGCAGCCGACGCAGCCCCTCCAACAACCCCTCATCACTCGCCGGCGAACTGTCCGGCTTGAGCATCCACTTCCGCACCAGCAACGCCCCGCCAAACAACACCAACAACGCCGCCACCAACCCGATGACCCACGGGATGACGTCATTGGCCTGCTTGGGAGCTTGTGCGAGAAAAACAATCACGTCAAAAGATAGACACCGCCCTCATGCCCCGTGTCCCGTACCCCGTGCCATCAGGCTGGCTCTGCAGCCTGATGCGATCCACTCCCTACACCCGGCAGCTACGAACGTGAGCGGAGCCTTTGAAGTGCTCGCTGCCCGAAGAACCAAACTGTCAGGCCGAGAAAGGGAAGCGATCCAAAATCGAGAACGAACGCGATCCAGACGAAGCTGCGGAGTGAGGGAGATGGCCACAGCCAAAGTCCGGACGCCAGAATGAGTCCAGAGATCAACGGAGCGCACGATGAACCCTGGGATGGCGCTCGCCAGCTTTGAAAGCAAAACCATAATCCAATTCCGCAAAGTGCGACTGAAACGGACCACAGAAGAATCGTCATGTTCGTCTTTCCGTCATGTGGTCAGGGCAACATCTCGACATGGAAAGGCACGTGGGACAACCGCTATCTCCGCAACCCCGGTGCCGCCCGCCGTCCATTAAATCTCCATACGAAGCTTGTCAGCGCATGCGTTGCTGAAGCCAAGATTGTGCGTCGCTAACCACCGAACTGAAAGCTGCTCGGTCAACCTTAACATCCACGATGTCAGCGGCAGTGATCCTTGCACTGTCTCCCAAAGCGTCGTCTCGGTGTGGCTTGAGCCCGATTACGCGACAGACACTGGGCCCGACCACAAGTGCGGTCCAGCCGACATCAAAGGTTTCGAGGTTGTTCGGAATGACTAGCAGATTTTTGGTATCAACGGCTGAGATATCTTGCGCGACTGACGAATGAGCTGGAATTGCGTACTCCTTTTCCGCAATCGCGCAAAGCAAAACATGACCCGGCACATGCCACAACTCCGCATTATCCAACCGTCCAAGTCGCGCTCGCAGATCGCACAGCACATCGTACAGATCGTTTGCTCGCTCCCAGCTGCCTCCTGAGTCATTCAGCATGACGCCGGCGGCGTAGTAATTCATGGTGACCGCCGTTCTCCGATCAGGATTTTCGATCTGATCGGTGATTGCGTCGACCACAGAGATCGCAAACAAATCCACGTCGCCAAAAATCACTTGGGTAGCCTTCCTTTCTGTCCACCGAGTGCTTCCCAAGGCAGGTGGCCCAGCGTTAACCTCCCCACCCCGTTCCACAGGCTGCCGGCTCTGCGGCTGCCTGTGCGAATCACCATCCCATGCACCTTCACGTTACACCTCCACCACTCCGCAACGAGAACCCGCCACCGCGTATCTCGCTTTGAACATATCACACCCCGCCGCACCTGCCACAAATGATCGGGATTTGCCCGCAAATCTCGCCCCAAAGCTGCCCAAACCCACACCACCACCCCGCGCGCGCACAAACCACCTATCTGCAGCTTTGTGCGCGCGCATCTGCACGCGCACGCCACTCGCGCGGGGATTCTTCCAGATTTTCTTCTCCCGGCCGCGCAACCACTTGCGCACCAAAATTCGCCCGCCCCTGCGTTTTTGTGCGCGCGCAACACGTCCACCCCCAGTGAATACGGAGGCACAACACGTGCCACCGACCGTCGGCTCTGCGACGGTCGGTGCGAACGACCAGCGACACACGATTCACAACGAGGGAGGGACACCCATGCAACTCACCAGCTACGAGCAAGACGTCATCAATCACATCCGCCGCGCACGCGGCAACCTGCAGCAGGTCGCCTTCGACCGCTACATCCGCTACGCCGATCTGCTGGAGTGGACCAGGCAGCCGCACATCGCACAAGCGCTGGCATCCGCCGCGCCGCGTGAGATGACGCCGCCGGTCACGACACAACACCCAACGCCGCCGCGAGAATTACCGCCCCGACCCGATGGCCGCGTGAATCGGCACGAGCAGGTTGGGCACGATGCGGTGCTGAATGAGGTCTTCGCCCATCTTCGTCAGCCGCGTGAAGGCCGTGGTCAGTTCCTTCAGGTCACTGATCGGCCCCAGCTTGCGCATCGTGAGGTACACGCTGATGGGTTCGCCCAGTTCAGGGTCGCGCGGGCGCAGCATGACGGGCCGCGTCTTCACCTCGGCGTACACCTCAAACTCTTTGCTCTTGCCCAGCGTCACGCCCAGCGTCGGCTGAAAGTCACTGATCGTCGCGTGCGGAATATCCATGAGCCCCGCCAGCGGACTGCCCGCAAGCAGCGCGTCGTGCACGATCTGATCATGATTGCCCTGGGCCATCAGATCAAACCCAAAGAGCACTTCCAGATGATCCACATCCAGCGGCGAGATCGAGAGGTAACTGGGCGCGGCGTCCAGCACCAGTTGGTGCAGCCCGTAGCACTCAGTCAGGGATTCCGCATTCACGCAGCCGCTGCGAATGCTCGTGCCCTTCACCGCCAGCCAGCGATGCGGCATCTCCTGCGGATTGCTTTCCAGCGCGAGCTCGTCGCGATACTTGCGGAAGCCCATCATCTGCGGATAGGACTTGCGCACGCGCTCGTAGAAGTCCAGAATCGTCTCGCGCGTGCGAGGCAGTTCCATCTTCACTTGCAACTTTTGATTGACGTAGAAATCGGCGCACAGGGCTTGGAAGCTGTCGGCCATACGTCCACTCTCCGCTTGACGCGTCACGCGTTTGCGCGATCGCGGGGTCTTTGCCCTCTTCCACTTGACGCCGATCCGGCAAGCCACGGCGACGAGGCCGCATGGTAGCAGGAAACGCCTGAAAATCGAAGCGTTTTCGTGTTTCCACGCTCACTTGACAGGATTCTCAGACGCACACGCCGCAACAGCGCGCGCGACAGACGTGAATATCGGAATGAGTCGGCAAATTCAGCCGAATTATGTTCGCGCGCCAGCCACTTCCACCATTCGCTGTGCACGTAAGTACGTGAGTGATCGCCACAGCCACTCCGCCGGCCCCATGCGAAACCGCGACAGCCACAGCGGGCTGTATATCAACTGCACCAGCAGCACCGCCGGCACCACCATCGTCACCAGTTGCCAGCGCTCCCACGCCGCGAAGTAGCCCAAGCCATACCCGTAAAAGAGGGTCGTGCAGATTAACGTCTGCATGAGGTAGTTGGTGAAGGCCATCCGCCCCATCGCCGCAAAACTGCGTCCCCTCAGCGAGTTTTCCCGCAGAATCGAGGCGCGATAGAGCAATATCACGACCCCTACATAGGCGAGCGCCATACCGATGCTGCCCACGTAGTTCAGGTTGAAGCTCGCCAGCAGGTACCGCCCCTGCGTGAACCCGTCGCGATATCCATCCCACGCCGCCAGCAGCGTCAGCGGCAGCCCCGCCGCCAATCCGATCGTCACCAGCAAGCCGTAAAACCGCGTGCTTCGCGCCGCGGTGAAGACGCCCGACTTCATCATCGCCATGCCGATGAGCATCAGCCCGCCACACCGCCAGAAGCTCCACATCGGAATCATGAGCACCTGCATGAACAGGTTGAGCTTGGCTCGCTCCCAGAAGATGTCGAGCCAGCTGCCCGTCATCGCCGCGCGCTGTTCGTTCATCGACTGCTGGGTCAGATACCACTCCCCTTGCGAGGCGGACATGGTGAGCATCGCCTGCTGCTCAGGAGTGATCGCTTCGCCCCGGTTCTGAGCCGCGATGATGTCGCGAATCTGAGCCGAGTTGTCAAACGCCGTGACCAACGCACCCAGTCCCACGAAAATCAACACGGGTATGACCAGCGCACTCGCGCCGATGATGATGAGCACGCGGGCCGGCAACTTGCGCAGCGGATAAAGCACAAACCCGCACAACGCGTAGCTCACCAAAATGTCGCCGTGCCACAGCAGCCATGCGTGCAGCATGCCAAAGAGCAGCAGCCATGCAACGCGCCGGTAGTACACGCCCGCGAACCCGGTTGCACCCTCGCGCTGCTCGATGCGATCTCCCATCAGCACCAGTCCCGCGCCAAAGAGCATCGAGAAAATGCTGATGAACTTCATATCCGCAAACACGAACGTCGCCAGCCACGCCCACAGATTCGCGCCTTCAAGCGGCCCCGCCGCCGCCGGATTCATGTACTCGGCTTCGTACCTGCCGAACGCGATGATGTTCATGAACAGAATGCCGCACAGGGCGATGCCGCGCAGGATGTCAACAGACGCGGCCCGTTGGCTGGCGACGACAGGAGCGGACGAAGTGTTCATGCAATCTCCACGATCGAACCGCGTTGCTTACGCCCAGCGTGCGCCGTCGTGACGACC
>DATGWV010000057.1:0-9929 GCA_035299305.1 Phycisphaerales bacterium
AACAACACGGCGCCATGGTCATCATCGCCGGCAGCGGCATGTGCAACGGCGGCCGGATCGTGCACCATCTGCGCCACAACTTGTATAAACGCGGCGTGCGCGTCCTCATCGCTGGGTACCAAGCTCAAGGAACGCTGGGCCGCCGACTCGTCGATGGTGCCGACAAAGTCCGCATCTTCGGCGAAGAAATCGTCGTCCGCGCGAAGGTCCACACGCTGGGCGGCTTCTCCGCCCACGCCGGTCAGAGCGACCTGCTCGCGTGGATGCAGACCTACAAACCCAAAGCCGGCAAGCCTTGGCCCAAAGTGATGCTCACCCACGGCGAAGACGGCCCGCGCCGTGTCTTCGCGACCAAGCTGGAACAGATGGGGGCAAGGCCCTTCCTGCCGGCGTGGGGGGCCAGAGTCGAGCTGTGACCGCCACTCGTGCGCGTGCTCCTGCGGGGTACCATGCCGCTCATGGCCAAGAAAACCGCGTCGAAAACTTCCGTCGTTCCCCCAACGTCCCCGTTCCCGGCGCGCATCGCCAAACTGCGCACGGCCATCCGCACGGGTGACCACGAAGCCAGCCACGTGCTCATCACCAATCCGGTCGATGTCGCGTACCTGACCGGTTTTCTCGGGGGCGATTCGTACCTGCTCATCGCCGCCAAAGACAAGATCAAGCCCGTCATCATCAGCGATGCCCGCTTCGATGAAGAACTCGAACCCCAGCGGGCCAGTTGCGAAGTCTTCATCCGCACGACCACCATGTGGCCCGCCGTCGTCCAGCTCCTCCGCGAGCGCGATGTGATCCGGCTGGGCGTGCAGGCCGAGGACATGACCCTCGCCACCTTCGAGATTCTCGAACACCAGCTCCAAGGCACGGGCGTCAAGCTCACCAAGCTCAAGAGCCTGGTCGGCAAACTCCGCGCCATCAAGGACGACAGCGAAGTCGCCCTCATCCAGAAAGCCATCAAGATCGGGCAGGACGCCATGAAGGTCACGCTGCCCAAAATCAAGGTCGGCATGACCGAACTCCAGGTCGCCGCCATCCTCGAAGCCGCCATGAAAGAACGCGGCAGCAGCCAGCCCGCCTTCGAGTCGATCGTCGGCGCTCGCGCCAACGGCAGCCTCCCGCACTACCGCCCCCACGCCGTCAAACTCGCCAAGAACCAGCCCCTGCTCATCGACTGGGGCGCCAAGTACATGGGCTACCACGGCGACATGACGCGCACCTTCTGCCTGGGCAAGTGGCCCAAAGTCATGGAAGAGATCTACAAGATCACCCTCGACGCCCACAAGCTCGCCGCCGCCGCCCTCGCCCCCGGCAAACTCTGCCGCGACATCGACGCCGTCGCCCGCAACCACATCAAGAAGCACAACTACGGCGACAAGTTCGGCCACAGCCTGGGCCACGGCCTCGGCATGAACGTCCACGAAGAGCCCCGCGTCAGCCACCTCGCCGGCGACCAACTGCTCGAAGTCGGCCACGTCGTCACCATCGAGCCAGGCATCTACCTTCCCGGCATCGGCGGCGTCCGCATCGAGGACGATTATCTCATCACCAAGGATGGAGCCAAGAATCTCTGCTCGTTGCCCAAAGACCTGAAGTTCGCAACTCTCTAAACCCCCGGGCGCAACCCCGAGGCCTTGTCTTCCCCTAGTGCCTAGTGCCCAGTCCCTAGTGCCTGCTCAGGAGTCCCCATGATCGACCTCGCCAAAATCAAAGAAGTTGTCGGAATGATGAGCGCCAATGACCTCAGCGAGGTCAGCATCAAGCAAGGTGAAGAGCACATCACCATCAAGCGCGGCCCCGGCGGCATGAACGTCACCAACCACCAGCCGGTCATCTACCAAGGCGCAATGCCCGCCGCCGGCCACGCCCCCGCGCCCGTCGCCCACGCCGCGCCACTCGCCCTAGCCCCGGCTGCCGCCGCCCCCGCGCCCGCCGCCGCTGCAGCCCCCGCCGCACCCAAAGGCCCGACCATCGACAGCCCCATGGTCGGCACCTACTACGGCAAGCCGAATCCCGACGCCAAGCCCTTCCTCACCGTGGGCCAGCAAGTCACCAAAGACACCGTCGTCTGCATCATCGAAGCCATGAAGGTCTTCAACGAAATCAAAGCCGAAAAAGACGGCGTGATCGACGCCATCTTGGTCAAAGACGGCCAAGCCGTCGAGTTCGGCCAAAAGCTGTTTGCGCTGAAGTAACGCAGTCGCGGAGAGACGGAGCGATGCGGAGAAACGCGGACGATGCGTGAGGTGTGAGTCGCCTCACGAACACGTGCCGCAAGTTTGATCCAACTCGCTCCCACCAATCTCTCCGCAACTCAACACCAGCATTCAGCGTTCCACACCCTCTACCCACTCCGCGCCTCTCCGCCTCCCTCCGCCCCTCCGCGACCGGTCTCTGGAGTTCCAATGTTCAAACGCGTCCTCATCGCCAACCGCGGCGAAATCGCCCTCCGCATCATGCGGGCCTGCAAGGAAATGGGCATCGAAACCGTCTGCGTCTACAGCACCGCCGACAAAGACGCGCCCTATCTCCAAATGGCCGACCGCGCCATCTGCATCGGCCCGGGCCCCGCGAAGGAAAGCTACCTCAACATCGCGCGCCTCATCGCCGCCGCCGAAATCGCCGACGTCGACGCCATCCACCCCGGCTACGGCTTCCTCAGCGAACGCCCCGACTTCAGCCAAGCCTGCCGCGATTGCAAAATCGAGTTCATCGGCCCCAGCCCCGAAGCCATGCAGATGCTGGGCGACAAGGTCGATTGCAAGAAGACCGCCAAAGCCAACGGCGTTCCCGTCTTCCCCGGTAGCGAAGGTGCCATCGAAGAGGAAGAAGAAGCAGTCCGCGTCGCCGGCCAGATCGGCTTCCCCGTCATCATCAAAGCCGCAGCAGGCGGCGGCGGCCGCGGCATGAAAGTCTGCCACAACGAAGCCACGCTCCGCAGCAACCTCCGCGTCGCGAGCCAAGAAGCCCTCGCCGCCTTCGGCAACGGCGCCGTCTTCATCGAGAAGTATCTCGAACACGCTCGCCACGTCGAAATCCAAATGCTGGGCGACAAACACGGCAACGCCATCTACCTCTGGGAGCGCGACTGCAGCCTGCAGCGCCGCCACCAGAAGGTCATCGAAGAAGCACCCGCTCCCAACATCGATCGCGCCAAGCTCCAGAAAGTCTGCGAAGCCGCCGCGAAGATGATCAAAAACGCCAAGTACGCCGGCGCCGCCACGTGCGAATTCCTGCTCGACGGCAAGGGCGACTTCTACATGCTCGAAGTCAACACCCGCGTGCAGGTCGAGCACCCCGTGACGGAAATGATCACAGGTGTTGACATCGTCAAGATGTCCATCATGATCGCCGCCGGCGAGAGAATCCCGCTCAAGCAGGAAGACATCAAAATCCGCGGCCACGCCATCGAATGCCGCATCAACGCCGAAGACCCCGCCCACGGCTTCCGCCCCAGCGCCGGCAAAATCGACAAGTGGGAAGTCCCCGGAGGCCCCGGCGTTCGCATGGACACCCACGTCGTCCCGGGCTACGTCGTCCCCCCCAACTACGACAGCATGGTCGGCAAGCTCATCGTCCACGCCGACACGCGCGAACAAGCCTTGGACCGCACCCTCCGCGCCCTCAAAGAATTCCACGTCGGCCCCATCAAAACGACCATCCCCCTCCACCAGCAACTCGTCACCAACACCGACTTCCGAAAAGGCGGCGTCGACATCCACTACCTGGAACGCTGGCTCAAGAGTCAGGAAGCGAAGTGAGCGATCACGCAACAATCGCGACTCGTGCTACGGGCGATCGCGAGTGACTTTCCCGTGTCAAAGAAGGGGCGACCCATGCGAAAGTTCGTATTCATAGCAGCCATCACAGCAACGCTCATGGGCGTGGCGAGTTGTGAAGCGCGCAAGCACGACAATGTCGTGAGCTTTAAGGAAGACGATGCAGGCATGGCCGCCGCGATCGCGCAGGCACGGCAGACGACAGACACCTTCCTCGCTCGACTCAATCAACCTTCAACTCCCAACGATTACGTCGCCGTCAAGATCGCCCTGCCGACGACCGACGGCTCGCTCGAGCACATCTGGTGCGGCAACGTGCAGTTCGCAAACGGCGTCTTCACAGCCACGATCGCGAACGATCCGCGCGACACGCAGTACAAGTTTGGTCAGCAGGTGACAGCCCCCAAAGCTGAAATCTCCGACTGGATGTACGTGCAAGACGGCAAGCTCGTCGGCGGCTACACCATCCGCTACATGCACTCCACCATGACGCCCGACGAACAAACCAAGTTCCGCGAAGGCATGCCATTTCGCTTCGAGTGACGTATCCGCGCTCGCTGCCCGCACCCTTACCTGAGCTTTCCCCACCCCACCGGCTTCCCATCTCCAGTGCGAGCCGCCGCCAGCAGATTCACAACCTCTTGTCGAGGCAGCGTCTTCACCGTGCCGTCATACATCACGATCACCAGATCATCATCGCGTGTCAACAACGGATGGACGTATGCAGGATGCTCAATGAGGAGCACCTGATCAGCGGCGAGCTTTCCAGCCGCCTGCAATCGCGCCGCCGTCCATCCCTCAACAAACATGAAGTCAGACCGATTGCGATTCTCCCAGCGGGGCTCAATCGCCCGCGCCGACCAAAACAACTCCTCGTCGGCGTACCGCTGCGAAATCAACGTCTCACGCCACGCATCCCCACTCGGCATCTCCCCCCGATTCGCCTCGGCATATGCCAGCAGTGCCTGCCCAATCTTGTACCCGTTCGACGTCGTCTTGATCCATCGCGCGTTGGGCAACGCCGTCTTCATCGCGTAGAGCGCGAAGAGAGCGAACGCCCCCAGCCCCACGAATATCACAACGAAAGCCCACTTCGTCCCCTTTTCCATCATGTTGCACCTCGTGACCCGTGCATCACTTCATCCCCTCCCATGTCACAAGCGTGCCATCGCCGGTGCGCGTGGTGGCGAGGCGGCGGAGGAGTTCATCGCGAGGCAGTTCGCGCACGGCACCGTCCCACGTGAACACGAAGAGCTCGTCCGCGTGCGTCGAGGCAGGGTTCTCGAATACCAGAATGTGCTGATCGGGGTCGATGCGTTGCTCTTGGACGAGTTTACGGGTCCAGCCGGGAACGTAGCAGAACGACTCAGGCTTGTGTCGCCAGGCGCGGGGCGAGGTGGTGTAGATGGCAGCGAGCAGTTGGGCGTCGACCAGTGTTTGTCGCCACTGCGGTCCCGCAGGCATCGCGGCGTCATCGTGCTTGTCGGCGTACTGATGGAGTGCCTCACCGATAGCACGCGCGCGAATCATGGTGTGCTTGCGCAAATCAGCCCAGAGATAGCTGCCCAGCAAGCCGCTGCAGGTGAGTAACCCGGCGAGTAGCAACAGCGTCACGTACACCCATCGGCGCCTCCACCATACTCGCTCAACCGTCTGCATCACTTCATCCCCTCCCACGTCACCGGCTTCCCATCGCCGGTCCGCATCGCCGCCAGTCGTCGAAGCACTTCTTCCCGTGGCAATCGCATCCCCATGCCGCTCCACGTCACGATTGCAAGGTCGTTGGCATCGGTTGACGCCGGATTCTCAAACATCAGAATGTGTTCGTCGCGGTTGATCTTGTGTTTATCAAGCAGGGCTTCCGTCCAGCCATCCACCATGCAGTACGACTGCTCACGCAGCCGAACCGCCATCGGCGACTTGAGCATCTCGGCATACCCCGGCGAGTGCAGCAGCAGAGTCTGTCTCCACGCTGGTCCGCTGGGCAATTGCCCTTGGTGTGCCGACGCATACGCCATGAGTGCGTGTCGAATCTCCCTCGCCTGCACCGTGGCGTAAAACGCTCGTATATCTCGTCTGACCGCCGTCAGCCAAACCCCGCAGCTCAGCAGGAGCACCGCCACAACTACCACGGTCCAACTCTCGTACCGCTTCCACCACACCCGCTTGACCGCGCGATCATCCACAGCCCCTCCTACTCAACTGAACGCGATCAAGTTCACCGTCGCTGCGCGCAACATCACCCGGGCGAATTGCCTCACACCCCCATCTCCTCCGCCAACGTCTCAAACGCTTCCGCCCGCGCCGCCGGGCGGTGCACTCGGCAGTCACCCGGGCGATTGAGAAAAACGGTGTCAGTGTGCGCAAACGCGTCAATCCTCTCGCACCGCGCGATGGCATTCACAGAGCCAGCGTAAATACACTCCACACGCCGCGAGCACATGCTCAAACCATCACGGCGGCACCGGCACAGGATTACCAAAGCCATCGCGCGTGTTCTGCAGAATGGCACGCGCTTGCTCGATTGGTACGAATTCCACGTGTCCATCGAGATAAGCGATGTTGATACCACGCCGGCGGAAAAGTGTGGCGTCTTCGTAGAAGATCACCTGCTGGGCAGGATCGATTTTGGCTTCTTGCTGTCGCTTCGCCGTCCATCCGGGGACGTAGATGTACGAGGTCTTGATCGGGTCGTTCGCGCCAGGCGCCACGAGCAGTTCCTTCGTGATGTAGCCGTTGCCGATCAGTTCTTGCTCCCAGTTCTGAGCGCTCGGCACAACGCCATCGGGCATGTTCATTTGATAAAGGACGACCCCCTGCGCGAGCGCCCGAACCTGCGTGCTGCTCTTGATCTGCTGGGCCGACTGCCGCGCCTTGCCCAGCGCAGGAAGCATGATGCCCGCAAGCAGCACGATATTGATCAGCACCGCGGCGACGCCCAAAATGAGGCCCGTAAGCGCCAACCCTTTGCTGCGCATCTTGGTGAGAGCGATCCCACCCAGCACGATGCCGACGAGGCCCAGCAGCGGAATACACAGTCCCAAAGCGCTGCAAATGATCGATGCAATCGCCAAGCCGTTGCTCTCGGGCTGCTGAAATTCGGTGGCGGGGGGTGGTGACATCACGCTCATGGGACAACTCCTGGCTTCACTATCACGACACACTGCACTCGGACAGGCGCGAACGTACCAATCCAAGCAAGAACATGCTACCACAATCCGGCCGCGTTCGCAAACAGAAACAAATCAGTCGCATGCGACCGGAGCCGCGCGGTCGGCGTGCCGTCATCTCGGCTGTCGTCGAAGTACGAGGTAATCACATACTGAGCATCGCTTCGATAGTCGGCGGCTTAGCCATGTGCGCGCAGTAGTACATCGTCACCAGCAGTGTGCCGGTCGAACTCCGATTCACTGCATGCCATGCCGGCATCTGGTGGCTGCGCTGATCGAACTGAGGGACATGGCGACGGCTTCAAGCCCCGCTCACACCCCCATCTCCTCCGCCACCGTCTCAAACGTCTCCGGCCCCGCCGCTGCAGCTTCCGCGCCCGTCTTCACCACCGGCGCAGTCGCCAGCGGCTTGCCGTTTGCGTCCGTCAGCGCCACGCCGCTCATCGTCTTCACGATGGGCGTCGGGTTCGCTTTCATCTGCTTCTCAAGAGCGTTCTCCAACTCCTTCCGCTTGGCCTCGGGCACTTCATTCCACTTGCCACGCCCGCGACACTTCGGAAAGCGCGAGCAGCCCAGCCAAGGCCCGCGCACACCCGTGCGCAGATTCATCGGGCTCTCGCACGTCGGGCAAGGCAAATCCGTCAGCAGCGGCTTGGGACTCGGCGCTTCCACGCGCCCCTTCTTGTCCAGGTTCAGCAGCCCGTCACACGGCGCTTCCTTGTTGTTGTACTGACTGCACCCCAGGAACGGCCCGAACTTGCCCACGCGCTTGGTCATCGCGCTGCCGCACTTGATGCACGCAACGTCCACCGTCTCCGCCGCCGGACGCGGCTTGCCATCGCGATCCACCGGACTCGCATACGTGCACTCAGGATACTTGCTGCAACTCAGGAATCGCCCGTTCTTCCCAAAGCGATACACCAGCGCAACCGCATTCCCGCGCCCTTCCTTCGCGCACGTCGGACACACATATTCCTTCGGCGCCGGCTGCGTCTCCGCCTTCGCATGCTTCATGCGGTCTTCCGCGTTCGCCAGGCTCTTCTTGAAAGGCCCGTAGAACTTCCGCAGCATGTCGATCCAGTCAAGGTGCTCTTCTTCCACCTTGTCCAGTTGCGTCTCCATCTCGCGCGTGTACCCCAGATCCATGATGTCCGGGAAGCCTTCCATCAGCTTGTCCGTCACCACCTGCCCCAGGTCCGTCGCGTACAAACGCCCTTCGAGCTTCTCGACGTAGTTGCGATCCTGAATCGTCGTGATGATGCTCGCATACGTGCTGGGTCGGCCAATGCCTTCCTCTTCCAGCACCTTGATCAAACTCGCTTCGGTGTATCGCGCAGGCGGACTCGTGAACTTCTGATCCACATCAAACGCGATCGGCGCAACCGGCTGCGCATCCTTCAGCACAGGCAGCGTCTGCTCCGTCGCGCTTTGCGGCACACCCGTCGCCTTATAAAAGCCATCAAACGCCAACACACGCCCCGTCGCGCGGAAGCTCAACTGCTTGCTGCTGTCGGTGCCGCCCTTGATCGTGATCGCCGTGTTGTCCCACTGTGCATTCACCATCTGGCACGCGACGAATCGCTCCCAGATCAGCGAATACAGCCGGAACTGATCATCACTCAGCGCACGCCGCACGCGCGCCGGCGTGTACTCCGGATTCGTGGGCCGAATCGCTTCGTGCGCCTCCTGCGCATCCTTGTTGCTGCTCGAAAAGAAGTTGGGCTTCTCAGGCAGGTACTTGGGCCCGTACGTCTTGTCAATGAAGTTCCGCGCCGCCTCCAGCGCCTCGCGTGACAGGTGCGTGCTGTCTGTACGCATGTACGTAATCAGACCCACCGGCCCTTCGCCCGGAATCTCCACACCTTCATACAACTGCTGCGCCGCCCGCATCGTGCGCTGCGCACCAAACCCCATGCGCGAGCTCGCCGATTGCTGCAGCGTGCTCGTGATGAAAGGCGGCGCAGGCCGCACGCTCGTGCGCTTGGTCTCAATCGCCGTCACGGCGTACTTGGCGCTCGGGCTCACACTCCCCGTCACGCCGCGAATGAACTTCGCCGGCCCCTTGCCATCCACGTCTTCGCGCACGCTCGTCTTGATGTTGGTCAGCCCCGCCAGCTTCGCGATCTCCACCGCGCGAGGCGTCAAATCCTCAATCTTCACCGTCTTGCCGCTGGCGATCTCGAACTTCTCGCCGCCCACTTCCACCAGCTTCGCGCGGAAGCTCCCGTGCTCGCTCAGCCACGCGCTCTGCGCACGCACCGTGGGCCCGTTGTTCTTCTCATCGCGCTGCCCCACAAACCGCTCAAACTGCTCCGCCAGCCCCATCGCCTTCGCGACATCAGGCGTGAATAGCCCCTCAACTTCCCAGTATTCATCCGGCACAAACGCACGAATCTCGCGCTCGCGTTCCACCACCAGCCGCGTCGCCACGCTCTGCACGCGACCCGCCGACAGCCCGCGCGCCACCTTCTTCCACAACAGAGGCGACACCTGATACCCCACGATGCGATCGAGAATCCGCCGCGCCTGCTGCGCATTCACGCGATCCTCATCAATCGGATGCGGATGGCTGAACGCCCGGTCAATCTCCGCCTTCGTAATCGCCGCGAACATCACGCGTTTAGCGCTGCTCGCCGGGATGCCCAGCTCCTGCGCAAGGTGCCACGCAATCGCCTCACCCTCGCGATCCAAGTCGGTTGCAAACCACACGTTCCCGCCCGTGCTTGTCACTTCCTTCGCCGCCCGCTTCAGATCGCTGATCACGCGATCCTTCCCCTCGCTGATCACATACGTCGGCGCGAAATCATGCTCCAAATCCACACCCGGCACCGGACTCTTCACACCCTTCGGGTTCTTGCTGGGCAAGTCCCGCACATGCCCGATGCTCGCCAGCACCACAAAATTCGCGCCCAGGTACTTGTTGATCGTCTTCGCCTTGCTTGGCGATTCCACGATCACCAGATCCTTCCCCTTCGCGCTCCCC
>DATGWV010000058.1:0-9920 GCA_035299305.1 Phycisphaerales bacterium
GGCGGCGACGGCCAGCGAGGCCCGCCGCAAGACCCGCAACGACAAGCGCCGCCGGGCCGGGAATGATCTGAGCCGTCGCGCCGATCGCTTCACCCGTGTAGGACGTGGTGAAGAAGCTCGCGTTGGCGTTCAGCACGATCAGCGAGATCGCGCCGCTCAGCGCACCGGGCCCGAAGTTGGGAGCCCAGCCGCCCGTGTTGCCTTCGATGAGGCCGTTGCCAGCCGTGCTATCGAAAACCGGGTTGGTCATCGCGCCACCGAAGCCAGCGCCGGTGAGGTTCTTGCTCCACACGCCGTTGATGGGCGAGCGGTACACGTCACCGTTCACGTCCGTCACGACAACCATGCCCACCGCCGTCGCCGTGGTGGCGTTCAGACGCGTGACATTCATCGTGATCAGCACGTCAGCCACGTCCGGACCAGACACAAAGCCAGCATTGAACTGCGCGGGCGTCGCGTTGTTGATCCGGTTGAAGCTGCCGACCGTACGGAGCGTCGCGGTGTCAACGGCGCGAGCCGTGAACAGACCCGACGTAGGCGTCGTGGCAACATAGTTGCCAGCGAGGCTGTCAAAGGTGAACGACGCGACCGTGACCTGGGCACTGGCGCTACCCGCCAAGAGCCCGGCAGCCGCTGCCGTCATAATCAAGTTGGAAACCTGCATCTCTACTCTCCCTGCGAAGCGGCCAGCGTCAGTGCGCTTGCCGCGTGATGGTTCCGAGGTGTGTCACGCACGCTCAAGTCATGCGCAACCCTTCGCCTGCGCGCCAGCCTGTCCAAGGTCAGCGCGAAGGCGTGATTTAGCGACGACGACGAGCGGCAGCCAGACCACCCAGGCCCATGAGAGCCAGGACGCCGGGCGTGGGAACAACCTGACCCGACACGCCCACGGCGAAGTCGTTGAAGTTGTTCACAAAGAAGCCGGGGTTGCTCGTGCCGAACACGAGATTCACGATCGCGCCCGTGAGCGGGTTGCCCGGGAGGTTCATGAGCCACGAACCGTTGTACCCGTTGAACGCGCCATCCGACGCACCGTTGTCGGTGAGCGTGATGCTCGTTAGGTCGCCGTTGAAGAAGTAGAAACCAGGGGCGATGTCGTACCACGTGCCCGACACCGTCGCCGAGAAGACGTCGCCGTCCGTGTCGGTGATGTCGATCACACCCGTACCGGTCGCGATCCCGCCGCCAAGCACGTTCACGTTCATCGTGATCGAGATGTCAGCGAGGTTCGGATCAGTCACGAAGCCAGCGGGGAAGTCGGCGTTGCCAGTGCTGGCAACGGTGCGATTGAAATCGCCGACCGTCTTGAGTGCGACCGTGTTCACTGCGTTGGCAGTGAAGACGCCAGTCGAACCGCTGGTTGCCGTGTATCCACCCGCCAAGCTGTCGTATGAGAACGAAGCCAGGCCCGTTTGCGCCATCGCCGCGCCGCTCGTAAGAGCCAACGCCGACAGCAAGCTAATGCCAGTCAACCGCATGTGCAATCTCCTCCTAGTCCCTGCTCACAGCGTCTCGGCCGCTTACAGAAACATACCCGTTATCGCGGGTGTCTTGTCTTCCTGTGCGCACCCTCTCCAAGGTGTGCACTGTCTCTGACCGGTAAGTTTCTCAGATTCCCGGTCTCAATTCAAGGCCTTCGAGCAAAATCTGCCAGTTTTTTTTGCCTGTTCAGGCGACTATCGCATACGAAATACGCGCCGCAGCTCCAAAAATGAACCCCCCGGCGGTGGGACCGAGGGGCTCAAAAGATGGCGGGATCCGGGCCCCATAAGGGCAGCGCCGGTCTGGGGTGGACAGTCCCGGCCTCGTAACCCCGCCTAGGGGTGGTCTTTTCGGACCATGCGTAATCAATCATCGCCGCCACAAGGGGCTCGCCATCAGGCCCAGCCGCCAGCGTGCTTGTCCCGCCTGCTCGAAACGTGGTCTCCGTGGCAAGAGCTCAGCGGCGGCGTCCGATGCCAGTGCCGAGCCAGACATTTCCTTTGTCTCCGACACGCTATGTGAACAACGTGTCGGTTCACCGTCTGACCACGCCTCGAGCGAGGCAATGAACGAGTTCGATCCTGACCTTCCCGTCCCGGTGCAAGTCCGTTTACATACCGGCCTCTGCGGGACAAGCATCAGCTTTTCACTGTGGACCCTCCCAGCGGGCCCCTTGCGTTGCGATGACCCAATCGCTCCCCGCGTTTTTCAACGCGGGGAAGCGTTGAAACTCTTTAGCTGCAGCCCATGCTGTTGCCGCAGTTCAGGCACTTGTAGCACGTGCCGCTGCGAACCGTCACATTGCCGCACACATCACACGCCGGCGCATCGCTCTGCGCATCCGCCAGCACTTCGCTCAGCACGCTCGCCGCGTTCTTGGGCGTGACGTCAATGTCAATCGTCCGCTCCGTCATATGAATGTGCGCTCCCGTGCCGCCCGACAACTCAATCGGCAGCGTGCCCACATTCAGCGTCGACTTCGCCTTCGCCTCCGTCATCCGACCCGGCGCGGGCTCGATCGGCGTCGCGACCATCACCGGTGCATCGCCCCGGCTCGGCGCGTTCGCTTCGCGATACCCCGGAATGAACTGCATCCCCATCCAGCGGAAGATGTAGTCAACCAAGCTCTTCGCGAACGGAATGTCGCGGTTCTCCGTCATGCCCGCCGGCTCGAACCGCTGGTGGCTGAACTTCGTCACCAGGCTCTCAACCGGCACGCCATACTGCAGGCTCACGCTGATCGCCGTGCCCAGGCTGTCCATCAATCCGCCAATCGTCGAGCCTTCCTTGCTCATCGTGATGAACAACTCGCCCGGCTTGCCATCTTCAAACAAGCCCACCGTCAAGTAGCCCTCGTGGCCCGCGACGTTGAACTTGTGCGTCATGCTGCGACGCGTGTCAGGCAGCCGACGACGCTTCGCCCGGTGCGCATCAGTCGCCACAGCCGGGACGGCGGCAGGCTTCGCCTCCACCACCGCCGGCGTAGGGACCGCCTTGGTCTCCACCTTCGCCTCAGGCTTGGCTTCGTCTTCCTTGCCCGCTTCCTTCTTGGCTTCATCCGTCGTCGCGCTCAGCGGCTGGCTCAGCTTGCAACCATCGCGATACAGCGCATTGGCCTTCAAACCAAGTTCCCACGACAGGCGGTAGCAGTCCTTGATGTCCTGCACGCTCGCCTCGTTGGGCAAGTTGATCGTCTTGCTGATCGCACCGCTGATGAACGGCTGGGCCGCCGCCATCATGCGAATGTGACCTTCCGCCGCGATGTAGCGCTTGCCGAACTTGCCGCACTTGTTCGCGCAGTCAAACACCGGCAGGTGCTCGTCCTTCAGGTGCGGCGCGCCTTCCACCGTGCTCGTGCCGCAGATGATGACATTCAGCGCATCGCACTGCGCACTCGTCAGCCCCAGCGCCTTGAGCAAGTTGAAGCTGCTGTCCGCCGATGCCTTCGCCGGATCAATCCCGCACGCCTTGATCGCGTCCGCCGGCAGAGCCCAGCTCGCAAAGGCGAAGCTCAGCTCAAACACGCCCGGCAACCCGCTCTCAATGCCGCTGATCGCACTCTCCGGCAGACCCTTCGCACGCAGGAATTCGCTGAGCTTCTGCCCAGCGCCCGCGCCGCCCGCGGGAATCGTCACATCCAGGCTTAGCGTCCCCAGCAGATACGCCATGATCTCGCGCACCTGCGTCGCGCTGTAACCCAAGGACTCCAGCGCAGGCTTCACGCTTTCATTCGCGATCTTGAAGTAGCCGCCGCCGGCAAGCTTCTTGAACTTCACGAGAGCGAAGTCAGGCTCCACGCCCGTCGTGTCGCAGTCCATCAGCAGACCGATCGTGCCCGTCGGCGCGATCACCGTGCTCTGGGCGTTGCGGTAGCCCCACTTCTCGCCAAACTGCACGCACTCATCCCACGCTTCGACGCTGTGCTCCAGCAGTTCCATCGCGTTCGCGACGTTCACCTTGCCGCTCCGCAGCAGCGTGTGATCAATCGGCACGGGCCGAATCTTCAGTTGCTCGTAGCTGCTGCTGTCGCGAGCCACGCCATACGCGGCGAGACGGTGATTGCGCATCACTCGCAGCATGTTGCCGCTGTCGGCCGCATACCCGGGGAACGGCCCCTGCTCCTTCGCCATCAGCGCGCTCATGCGGTAGCTGCGACCCGTCAGAATCGCCGTCACGCACGCGCACACCGCACGACCTTCTTCGCTGTCATACGCAATGCCCGCCTGCATCAGCATCGCGCCCAGGTTGGCATAGCCCAGACCCAGCGTGCGATACTTCCAGCTCAGTTCCGCGATGTTCTTGCTCGGGAACGCGGCCATCAGCACGCTGATTTCCAGCACGATCGTCCAGATGTCAACGCCGTGCTCAAACGCCTCGACGTCGAACTTCTTGGTCTTCGCGTCAAAGAACTTCAGCACATTCAGCGACGCCAGATTGCACGCCGTGTTGTCCAGGAACATGTACTCGCTGCACGGATTGCTCGCGTTGATGCGCCCGCCGCTGGGGCAGGTGTGCCACGCGTTGATCGTGCTGTCATACTGCACGCCCGGGTCCGCACAGCGCCACGCCGCGTCGCCGATCTTGTCCCAGATCGCCTCCGCCTTGTACACCTTCGCGACCTTGCGCTCGCCGCCCTGCTTGCCGCCCGTGCGGAAGTACGTCTTCCACTCGCCGCCCGCATCCAGAGCCTCAAAGAACTCATCGGGAATGCGCACGCTGTTGTTGCTGTTCTGCCCCGCAACGGTCTGATACGCCTCGCCGTTGAAGTCGTAATCCAGCTTCAGCTTCAGATCATCGCACTGCTTCGCGATGTCAGGGTTGTGCTTCTTCAGCAGCTTGAGCCCCTCCACCATCGCCTGCACCTTGATCTCCTCGCGAACCTTCCACTCCACAAAGTCCACGATGTCCGGGTGATCCATGTCCAGGCACACCATCTTCGCCGCGCGCCGCGTCGTGCCGCCGCTCTTGATGGCCGCCGCCGCGCGATCGCCGATGCGCAGCCAGCTCATGAGGCCACTGCTGCGCCCGCCGCCCGACAGCTTCTCGCCATCGCCTCGCAGGCTGCTGAAATTCGTCCCCGTGCCCGACCCGTACTTGAACAGACGCGCCTCACGAACCCACAGGTCCATGATGCCGCCCTCATTCACCAAATCATCATCCACGCTCTGAATAAAGCACGCGTGCGGCTGCGGATGCGTGTACGCATCGGGAGCCAGCGTCACTTCGCCCGTCTTGTGATCCGCAATAAAGTGCCCTTGCGCCGGCCCCGTCACGCCGTACGCGAAGTTCAGCCCCGTGTTGAACCACTGCGGGCTGTTGGGCGCGCACATCTGGTGCGTCATCATGTACGCCAACTCGTCATAGAACGCCTGCGCGTCCTCCTGCGTGTCGAA
This sequence comes from Phycisphaerales bacterium, assembly GCA_035299305.1. Classification (GTDB taxonomy): domain Bacteria; phylum Planctomycetota; class Phycisphaerae; order Phycisphaerales; family UBA1924; genus BJHL01. The sequence goes on from DATGWV010000058.1 coordinate 5,376, forward strand.
GTACCCGTACATCTCGCCCCAGAACCGCCAGCACCCGGCGAGGCGGTGAATCACCTGCTTCGCGCTGCGCTCCGGCCCCGTCACCGGCTTGCCGTTCTCCATCTTCACCGGAGACACGCCCGGCAGCCCATACGGATCCTCAAACTGCGGCACCCCGGCCTTGCGGAAGTACTTGCTCACCATGATGTCGGTGGCAAGCTGCGACCAGCCCTCGGGCATCTGGGCATCCTTCATTTCGAAGACGACCGAGCCGTCAGGGTTCGTAATGCGCGAGCTGCGCGTTACCCACTTCGTGCTTGCGAAAGGATCGGTACCGGCGGTGGTGAACTTGCGAGTGATCTTCATAAGCGTGGTCCCTTGGAGCGTCCTTGCTTGGGAGATGAAACGGCATTCGGCATTCGTGATTCGGCATTCGTACTTGCGCGTCCGGCGCTCATGTGACGAATCAACCCTGCGAGAACTTTGCTGACCTCATTCCAATCCGCACAGAGGCTGTCGTGCCCACGTGCAGTGATGTAATCGAGTTCGCGAGCGAGCAGCAGCTGCGTATCAAGCTCAAACAGACTGCCTCGTGCGACCTTCAAGAAACGCAGGTAGTCCTTGCGACTCCCACGACCAAATCCCTCCGCGATGTTGCTCGGAACAGACACTGCCGAGCGACGAACCTGCGATGCCAATCCGAATGCCTCCGACTTCGGAAACGTGTTCGCTGCCTTCATCACTCGCTTCGCCAGAGCGATGCTCATTTGCCACGCACGCAGATCGCGATGTGACTTGATCTCGCTCATCTCCAACCACCCACGATTCCAAGTGCCTTTCACGAATGCCGAATCACGAATGCCGAATGCCGGTTAGTCCACCTTCGGCAACGTCAACCCACCTTGATTCTGATACTTCCCCGCCTTATCCGCGTAGCTCACTTCACACACCTCATCCGCCTTGAAGAACACGAACTGGGCAATCCCCTCGTTCGCATACACCTTCGCCGGCAGCGGCGTCGTATTCGAAATCTCGATCGTGACCTTCCCCTTCCACTCCGGCTCAAGCGGCGTCACATTCACAATCAGCCCGCACCGCGCATACGTGCTCTTGCCCACGCAAATCACCAGCACATCGCGCGGCACCTCGAGGTACTCCACCGTCTCGCACAGCGCAAATGAGTTGGGCGGAATGATCACGTGATCCAGCCCCAGCTTGTCGCAGTCCACCTCAACCAGCAGGTCGTCGGTGAAGTGCTTGGGATCAACCACCGTGATCTGCCCCGTCCGAGGCGTCGGCGTGAAGATCTTGAACCGCGGCCCAACGCGCACGTCATAGCCATAGCTGCTCACGCCATAGCTGATCTTGCCAGGCCGCTTCTTGGCTTCCTCAAACGGCTCGATGCGCACGAGCTTGCGAATCTGCTTGTCAGCAAGAACACCCACCGCACGCTCCTTGGGGGCAAGAATGCCGCCCGCGTGAGAACACCATCACCTAGATTCTCTCCGGCACCACCCGAAGAGCCACCCAATCCACCAAAGTCAGCCAAGAACCTACCAAGCCCCGTTCAAATTCCGTACATTTAAGTACACATCGCAGGCCGAAGAAACGGCCCCGGAACATGAATTCGAGCGTGAAAAGTGCCGAGCGGACAGCTTCAACAACCTCGACCAATACACCAGCCGACGTGTTGAGGGGGACAGCATACCACTACGGATCGTATGTTCCAAGGGGGTTGGACACAATTTGGAGTATGAATTTTGCGGAAAGGCTGTAAACTGCGCCCAAGTGGTTATCTTGCCGCAAGTTGTGCGCCGCTCACGTTTCTCTGGAGGTTTTCCACATCCGCCACCCGCCGACAGCCGCTGACAACTTGTTCGGGTCACATCACCAATCTTCCCCCGGTTTTTACACATCTTCCCTGCAACCCCAGTCCGCCCAAAGCGTGTACAGTGGAGACCAGCCGCGCCACGCGCGCGGCCACTTGCGGTATGCCCAGCCACACTGGCGGCGCCCGCCATCCGAGGAGTTGTTGCATGCTGCGCCAAGGCGTTGTCGCCCCGACGGTTGTGTTGACGTTGCTCGCTGGTTGCGCCCTCTCCGGCTGCGATAGCTCGCCCCCCAAGCGCCCCACCGTCGTCCAGACCGATTTCCCGCCCGTCGAGCCCGCCCTCCGTGGCCTCGTCGGCAGCGAAGTCCAGTTCCGCAACGTCACGCCCACGCTCGTCTCCGGCTACGGCATCGTCGTCGGTTTGAGCGGGACCGGCGGCCTCGAACTCAACGACGCCGTCGCCAGCACTATGGAACGCGAAATGGCCCTCGCCGGCCTCTCACGCAACTCCGAGGCGCTCAAAGGCACCGCCCTCTTCGGCAAGTCCCCGCGCGAAATCCTCCGCGATCCCAACGTCGCCGTCGTCGAAGTCACCGCCGCCGTTGCTCCCGGCGCACCCGCCGGCTCGCGCTACGACGTCCGCGTCACCGCTCTCAACGCCAGCAGCCTCGAAGGCGGCCGCCTCTGGGGCACCGACCTCCGCCTCGGCCCGCCCAGCGTCTTCGGCGGCACCCAAGCCCGCAAAGTCGGCGTCGCCCGCGGCCCCGTCTATCTCAACCCCTTCGCCGAAGCCCAAGCCGGAGTCGGTGGCGTCCAGGTCCGCGCCGGCCGCGTCTTAGGTGGCGGCGAAGTCACCGACTCACTCGACGTCGTGCTCACACTCAACGCCCCCAGCCACGCCCGCGCCCGCGCCATCGTCAGCGCCATCAACAGCCGCTTCCCCAGCGGCGCAGGCGACGCCAACGCCACCGCGCGCGGCCGCAGCGATACCACCGTCGAACTCACCATCCCCAGCCGCTACCGCAACGAGCCGGTCACCTTCCTCAACCTCGTGCGCAACATCCAGATCGATCAATCCTCGCCCGAGGCCTACGCCCGCCGCTACGTCGAATCGATCAAGCAGCAGCCCGAAATGGCCACCGAACTCTCCTGGGGCCTCGAAGCCCTGGGCGAGCGTGCCCTGCCCATCATCCGCGATCTCTACGAATACCCCGAGCTTGTCCCGCGCCTCGCCGGCCTCAAAGCCGGCGCACGCCTGAGCGACCCCCGCGCCGCCACGTTCCTGCGCGACCTCGCCACCAGCGGCCAAGGCACCGTGCGCACGCAAGCTCTCGAACTCCTTGGCGAAATCGACGCCGGCCCGCGCATCGACCTCGCCCTGCGCGAAGGCCTGAGCGACAGCGACATGATCGTGCGCATCGCCGCGTACGAAGCCCTCGCCAAGCGGGCCGAACGCCTGCGCTTCAGCTATCTCTCGCGCATCCAGAACGAAGACCCCGACCTGCGCCGCAACAAATACAGCCCGGGCCAGCTCGAAGAAATCGCCCGCCTCAGCCTGCCGCCCAACTCCCTCCAAGGCGTCTCGCGCGATCCCATCGAAGGCAAGTTCCTCTTGGACCGCGTCGATGGCGGCGTGCCCATGATCTACGTCACGCAGCAACAGACTCCGCGCATCGTCGTCTTCGGTGCGGACCAAGCGGTCAACGTGCGCGGCCTCGTCAACATGTGGGACAACACGCTCCTCATCGCCAACGACGAAAAGCCCGGCATGCTCAAGCTCCGCTTCGAGCGCCCTGATCGCCCGCTGCTGCAGCAAACCGTCCGCGCCACGCTCCCCGATCTCATCATCGCCCTCGCACGCGAGAACAACCCCGCCGACCCGCGCCCCGGCTTCGATCTCACCTACTCGCAGATCGTCGCGACCCTCAGCGCACTGCAAGAGTCGGGCAGCATCGCCGCGACCTTCGCGACGGAACAAGACCGCCTCAACGGCGCACTCGTCGCCGCGCAAAACGCCCGCGACATGCTCGAACGCCCCGAAACCGAAAACGACAAAGAACCCATCTTCATCCGCCGCGGCCCCGCCAACCCCACGACGACCACACCCACCGAAGACGCCAAACCCACCATCACCCCCATCGGCGCGGCTCCCGCAAAGTAAAACAATCACACAACGCAGCCACACGCGCGCAAGCATGCGCTCGCGCCGCGTCTCCACGCGCCTCGCAGATCAATCATGCCGCAGCGCGACGATCGGGTCCTGCTTCGCCGCCTTGCGCGCCGGATAAATCCCAAAGACCAGCCCCGTCGCCACCGCGACCGTGAAGCTGATGATGATGCTTCCCAGCGTCACTGCCGTTGGCGCCTTCGCATCCGCCGGGAAGAACTGCCCCACCATGGGCAGCGTGGGCAGCACATCGACCAGCTTGCCCAGCCCAAGCGAAAATCCAATCCCAAGCACCACTCCCACAATGCCCCCCGTCGTGCTCAGCACGCTCGTCTCCACCAGAAATTGATACTGAATGTGCTTGCGCGTCGCCCCCAGCGCGCGCCGAATCCCGATCTCGCGCGTCCGCTCCGTCACGCTTGCCAGCATGATGTTCATGATCCCGATGCCGCCCACCAGCAGCGCAATCCCCGCGATCGAGCCGAACACCAACTGATACTGCAGCGCCTGCTTGCGCGCCGTCTCCAGCAGTTCATACGGCACATACAGCCCCACATCCGTCAGCCCC
>DATGWV010000059.1:0-17961 GCA_035299305.1 Phycisphaerales bacterium
CGCGCGGCTGCCGGTCTGGGCCACGGTCGCGCTGATCATCCTGTTCGAGGGCGCGACGATGCTAATCATCCGCGACGGGCTGGCGCTGAACGTGCTGATGCTGCTTTATCCGCTGGACTGGATCGCCGAATGGCAGGCGGCCCGCTAGGGTTCAGACCCGCATCCGCCGCAGGGACAGAAGGGCCGCCGCGCTGACGGTGACCAGGATGCCAGCCGCAAGGACGAAGAACCCCCGCTCGCCCATCCCTGCACTTAACGGTGCCAGGATCAGCGGCGTGCAGATCGCGCCGACAAGGCCCGAAGCGACGATGGTCGGCGGCACCCGCAGGTCCTCGCCCATCTTTCCGCTGGCGGTGACATAGAAGCCCGGGAAGAACACGCCCGCCGAAGCGCCCATCGCCACGAAAAAGATGGACGGCGACAGGAAGACCGCCCCGAGAGCGAACAGGGCGGCGGAACCGACGGCGAGGGTGTAAAGCACGAAGGGTTCGACCCGGTGCGCGATGAAGATCAGGACGACGCGCGCCAGCAGGAAGACGACGAAGAAGGCGCTCAACAGCTGCGACGCGGTCTCTTCGGCGATGCCCGCCTGGATCAGCGCAGTGGGCCCCAGGCCCGCAAGGCTCGCCTCCATCCCGATGGCAACCATGCCGAAGCCCAGGATCGCCCAGTGCGGCCGGAAGGCTTTGACCTCACCCGTCTGCACCACCGCCTCGCGCCCCGCCACGCCTGCGCCGAGCCAGATGTTGGGTGGTTTGCGGGAGAAAGCAGGGAGAGAATTGTGCATGAGGGACGGGAAGAAGAAGCGGAAGAAGCAGGAAGAGGCTCCATGTCCGCGAAGGGCGGCGTGGGCGGAGATATATGACTTGGCGGCGCAGGGGAAGGTTGACGAACTTGTGCGGCGGAAGAGGGCGGACCCCAAGGTGCTGGAGAACAACGCCGGGTTGTGGGGTGAGACGCCTTTGCATTACGCGGCGATTGAGAATGACATGGTGACGGTGCGGTCGCTCGCGGCGGCGGGGGCGAACGTGAATGCGCAGGATGAGTTTGGGGCGCACGTGCTGGCGAGCGTTGTGTCGATAGCAAAAGAAGCAGCGGATGCGGATCGGCGGGAGATGGTGGCGTTGCTGCTGGAGCTGGGCGCGAGTCCGTGGGCGGAGATGCCGCACTACGGCATGTGCTGCTATCACTATGTCAATCGCGACGAGTATGCGGATCGCAGCGGGCGGGTTGCGCTGCGGGCGCTGTTTGCGAAGTTCACGCCGACGGAGAGTGGGCATGAAAAATGCGCAGCGACGTTGGAGCTGTTCAAGGACGTGGAGTTTGAGTTTTGAGGAGGGTTAGCCGCGGGGTTTCTTTTTCGTGGCTTTCTTCGTGGTCGATTTTTTGGTTGCGTGTTTCTTGGCGGCTTTCTTGGATGGTTTGGGGGTTGCTTTCTTCTTGGCGGATTTCTTGCTTGGTCTGGTTGGTTGCTTTGAAGCCGGTGGGGCAAGTGGCGACATCATGGCGATGCCTGGGGGATTGTTGATGTTGTTGACCGCAGGGTTTGCCGCTGGGGCTGCGCGGAGATCGGCATCGCCGCAGCGAATGAGGACATTGGATCCGTCGAATGCAACGCTATAGCTGCCGGGCTGGACGACGGAACGGACAATTCCTGGCGTGCCTTGTTTGATTGTCACGCCCAAGCGGGAGATATCTCGAGCCGCGATGACGCGATCGTCTTGTTGGTATGGCATGGGTCGACTCCTTTTCAGTTGCCGGGTGGGGTCGTGGGAGGCGCGAGGCGACGCCGTGCGGCGGCGTATGCGGCTTTGATGTTCTGGACTGACTTCGGGGCGTCGGCGTTGATGGCGGCATCCTGTGATGTGATGATGAGCGCGAGCGATGCAAGTTCGGCGCGGGTGTCAGTCACGCGAGCGCGGGCGGCGGCTTCGGTCTGCTCGGCGTTGCCAATGACGGCGAGTCGTTCGTCGAAGGCGCCGTCCTTGGGTTTGCCGTCGGTGCCGGTGGTCTTGAGATTGGGCACGGGGGCTCCGGCGGCTGAGGTGGCGATGACGAGCGAGGTCTTGAGGACATTGAATGTTGCAGCAGTGATCTTGCTGGTGTCGTTGCGCAGGCCTTTGACGGAGAAGGAGCCGGGGCTTTGCATGACGATGGCGATGTCGGTGTTGCCGCCGTCGCCTGCGGCGAAAGCGCGGTTGTATTCGCCGCGCCAGTAGCGATTCGGTGCGTTTATGACGAGCGACGCGTTGGCGTCGTCGAAGATGCTGAGCTCGGGCGGGATGAAGCCAGACTCGGCGACGAGAATGGCCTGGGACTGCTTGGCGGCTGCGGCGACCTGCGGGCGCACTTGCGACAAGGGGATCGCGCCGGCAGCGTTGTTGTTGAGCTGATCGGTCGCGATGACGAGGAGCTTCTCGTAGAGGGCAACGAGGGCGACTTCGGCCTGCGTGGGTTGAACGGGCGCGACGTTGTCGGAGGGGGCGGCTTGAACTTTCGCGTTGAATTCGCGGATGGCAGTAGAGTAAAACTCGGCCTCGCGCGCCCAGATGGCGCGAGTCGATGATTGCACGGCTTTCACGGCCGCGTCGGCCAGCAGGGTGTCGATGCGCTGCATGTCAGCGTCGGCGTTGTTCAGCTGCTGGAGAGCGGCGTAGAACGTCTGTTGGCGGGCGATGATCTCCTTGGAGGTCGAGGAAGGCATAGAGCGGCCTTCGGCGGCGAGGAGCAAGCCGCGTTGGCGCGTGGCTTCGAGGTTGTCGAGCACTTCTCTGCACGCGGCGTTGAGCGCTTCGCGCGATTGCTCGCGCAAGGCGGTGATGACCGGATCGACAGCTTGAGCTGCATCGGACTTGGACAAGCCCGGTGGCGCCTGCACCTGACTGAGCATGTCGGTGAGAACGGCGAGGGAGTTTTCCAGCGGAGCCCACACGGGCTGGATGGCCTTGTCGACTGTCGATTGGTCGATGGACCACGCGGCGACTTTGGGCACGCGCTGGCTGACGAGATTTTCGGCGGCTTCGGGGGACGCGAGATAGCTCTTGTCGAGAATCGCGACGCGGACGTTCATGCGTGAGCATGCGGTGAGGGGCACGATGCCGGCGACGAGCGCGGTGAGAAGGCAAATGCAGCGGATGATGGTGTTCATGGCTTCACCTCCCAGCGGTCGCTGTTGGCGAGCAACCACTCTTGGGCGGACTTGAGATCGGTGAACGTTTGCTTTGCGCCGAGTTGGGCGCAAAGGTTGTTAATGAGCAGGAGCATGCTGCTGCGGACATCCTCTTTGGTCGGGTTGGTGCCGAGTGATGCGATGACGCTGTCTCCGAGATCGAGTGAACGCTTGGCGGCGTTGCCCGCGGCAGTTGCGGCGAACTCGGCCTGCTTGGAACCAGCGACGCGAGAGCTCGCGGCGAATGCGGCGATGGAGAGTGCGAGGTCCTTGCTGGATGCAAGCTCGCCCAACTGGTCGGCGATGGCTTCGGAGTTGCTGGAGAGGAGCATGACCAACTGGCGACCTTTGTTCTTGGGGTCGATAGAGGTCAGTTCTTGTGTGCTTTGGGTCGCTGCGCTGGGTTTGTTCTCGGCGGATGCGCCGGCTTTGGATCCGCTCGGTGCTGGCGGATCGGCGGGGAACTTTTGGTCGCAGGCGGAGGCGGTGACTTCGCCGAAATAGCTGGCGACGGCGTCGGGGTCGAAGAAGCCGCTGAGATAACGCGAGCTTGAGATTTGCGTGGAGCCTGAGACTTCGAGGCGGTAGTAGTTGATGGGCTCGCCGGTGGTTTTATCTTTCGACGCGAAAAAGTGATGCTCGCGGAATGATGAACTGCATGCGCCGAGCATGACGGCGCATGAAGTGAGTGCGAGTAGTGACAATCGATTGTGCATATGCCCTCCCGCCGGGTGAGTGCGTGGTGCGCGTGTGCGCGGGCGGCCCGGCGGGGGCATGTTACCACAAAGTGGGTTGTGGTGAGAAGCGTGAAAATGTGAAAACTGGATGTGGTGTTGAGAAGTGACTGGGTTTGTGCGCGCGCAGGTGGGTGATGCTGGTGGTGCGTGTCGAGATATCGCGGGATTTGCGCGATGCTCACGCGGACTGGATGACGTTCCATTCCGTTTCGGCGGCGGCGTAGAGCTCGGCGACGAGTTCGGAGAGGAAGAAGCGGCCGCGTTTTTTGGCGGCGGTGTACCAGGGGTTCATGAGCGTGGAGCGGAGGAGGAAGACGCCGCCTTCGTGTTGATAGGCGTGCTCGGTGACGTTGAGGCGCGCGAGGAAGGGGGCGACGGTTTCGGCGGCGTAGCGCGAGGGGGCGAGGGTGGTGCGGCTGACGAAGAAGCGCTGGTCGTAGACGCGTTTATCTTCTTCGAGGGTGAAGCGGGCGAAGAGGCGGTGGTTGAGCTGGTTGATCTGCGCGAGTGAGGCGACGTTGCTGGCGGGCATGAAGGCGTAGCAGACGATGTTGGAGCCAGGCGGGCAGACGCACTCGGCGCGCATGGGCGTGCGCGCGTGCAGTGGGTATTGCTCGAGGAGGGCATGGAGTTCGCAGGCGTTGCGGACGGTTTCGCGGATGAGGACGCCGTGGCCTGTGGTGTCGAGGGGAATGAGTGAGTGGCTGAGCCAGACGCCTGCGGCGGCTGCGCCGGGCTTGCTGCCTTCGAGGACGTAGAGGCCGATGGATTGGCTGGTGCGTTCGTATTGCACGTCGCGCGGTTTGCCTTCGATGTACGGCGCGTCTTGGCGGGCGATGGGTTTGACGAGGTTGGACTTGAAGCAGATCGCGCCGGCGGGATACGGGATGTAGCCCAGCTTGTGCGGGTCGATGGTGATGGAGTCGCACTCGCCGAGGCGTTCGAGTGCGTTGCACGCGCTGTGCTCGGGGAGTTTGAGCGGCAGGTCGATGTCGCGACCGGCGATGCGCACGGTGGCGACGGGTTCACCCAGACCGATGCGCGTGGGGATGGTCATGGTGCGCAGGTAGCCGCCATAGGCGCCGTCGGCGTGGAGCCAGAAGGAGCCGAAGCCGGCGGCCTCGCGGGTGGCGCGGAGGTTGAGGATCTCATCAACGGGATCGACGGCGCCTTCTTCGGTGGTGCCGACGACGGCGACGACGGCGAGGACGTGCTCGCCTGCGCGATCGATCGCATCGAGCGTGGCATCGAGGTCATCGATGCGCATGCGGAATTCGGCGTCGACAGCGACGGGGCGGATGGCGGCGCGGCCGATGCCGAGCGTGTCGAGAGCTTTTTCGAAGCAGTAGTGGTGGGTCTCGGGCACGAGCAGGACGGGGGTTGAGTCGAGGGTTTTGATGATGCTGTGCAGGCCTCGCTCGACGACGTTGTGCGGAGAATCGAGGTATGCGCGGATGCAGCGCACGATGGTCTGGTCGGACTTGCCGTGCGCTGCGTAGGCGTCGTCGAAGACGCGCGCGAGCGACTGGAGCGCGGCGTCGGGCGACATGTTGAGGAGGTCGCGCGGGGTGCGCTGGGGGAGCGGCGCGAGGACGAGTTGTTCGCGCATGTCGCGCACGACGAAGGGGAGGTACTTGACGGTGCGGGCCATCCAGAGGGCTTCGATGTTGGCGAGGGTGCCGCCACTGGTGAGATGGGCCCAACTGTCGGTGCCGTAGCCGAGCATTTTGGCGATCATCGCGCAGGCTTCGATTTCGAGGCGCACGGTGACGGGGGCGGAGTCGGCGGAGACGTTGTTGGGGTTGTAGAGCATCGCGGCGAAGTAGCCAGCGATGGCGGGAAGGGTCTGCTCGGCGACCATGTGGGCGGCGTAGCGCGGGCTTTGGAAGGGGAAGTCACCCTTGAGACGCGCGAGCAGTTCGAGGAGGCGATCGTGGAACGCGTCTTGGAACGATTCGGCGTCGCGGCGCATGCGCGAGTCGAGGATGACGCCGTCTTCGGGAAAGTAGTTGCGGCGCCAGGAGTAGTAATCGTGCGCGATGGAGGTGAGCGAGGCGGCGAACCAGTCGCCGTTTTCGGCTTTGGGGCCGGCGAACCAGGCGGCCATGTGGGCGAGGGTGTTGGAAAGGTCGGGAGAGGTGTTCTCAGGCATCATGGACTCGGGAGACCAGCATCGCGAGAGAGTGTAATCGGAGGGACGTGGAAAGCGAGTGGACCCAAGCGCCGAAAGGGACGGGAATGGGCGTGATTCACGTCATATGGCGAGTGCGTGGGTGTGTGCGACAAACGGCGGGAGGTGCGCTAAAGTCCCGACTTCGCCGGAGAGATGTCCGAGTGGCCGAAGGAACGCGACTGGAAATCGCGTAAACGGGCAACCGTTTCGAGGGTTCGAATCCCTCTCTCTCCGCTTTGCACGCAGTGACGGGAGACTCGAGGTGATCGGGTTTCCCGTTGTGCATTTATGGGATGTGAGTGGAAAAGAGAAAAGACTCGACCGGGGGTCGAGTCTTTTGAAGCGGAGAGGGGACGCGGATAGGGGCTGAGCTCTCCTGATTGGGAATGCGAGCGGGGCGGATTTGTCGGGTCGCGCGCGTCATGTTCATGCTTAAACCTCCTTAACATTAGGGTTTAGGTCCTGTCTGTTGGATTCGGCCCGACAACGACGATCGGCACCGCAATCCGCGGTTGGAAGGCTCATCCGAGGTTCGCCGAGTTCAAAACCTGCAACGCACGACAGAGATCGTGCGCGGTCGCGGCGTGCGTCCCGAGGAGCAGGGCGATGACGATGCAGACCTAGTTTGTTCGTATTTTGTTATCTATGCGAGCTTTCCGCCCGTGGGCACCGCGTTCTCATTGGCCATACTCGCCAAAGAAATAGATTCCGTGAACTTCGCTTCCAGCAACTCGCGGAAGCCCTGTCCGACAGCCGATATCCCGGAAGGCGAACTGGCATGGAGTGGCTACGTACACTTCACGCGACGCTCCTCATGCGACAGACACCGACTCAACGCCTGGTCACACTTCTCTGCCTTGTGGCGTTTGCCATTGGCCAGACCTTGTTTGGTTCTCTCGGCGTTTGGTGCACCGATGGGTCGGGTCAGGGTCGGCTTGAACTCGCGTGCTTGAAGTCATCGCTGGGTGCGTGTTTAACGCCTTGCTCGGATTCGTCGGGACATGAGGCACTCGAGGATCATTCATCAGATCCTGTCGCTCCGACGCCTTGCGAAGATCAGCCGCTGGGTCTACAGGTTGCCGTTCCCAAGCCGGGTACTTCGGCGATGGTGCTTGACACCATCCTTACGGCTGTGATGGTGGCCGTGATCTGCGATGCGTGGCCGCCTGAGTGCGTCCGCCCCGCGCGTGCCTTCGCGTCTGGTCAGGATCGCGAACGACCGCCGGATTCTCTTGTCCGGTTGCGCACGGTCATACTCGTTGTTTAGTCCTTTACAGGCTTGGCCCGATCTCTGCTCGTCTCAATCCGAGCAAGAGATGAGGCCATCATCGCGCCCCCGCTCCAAGCGGCGCTTTCTTTAGCGCGCGTGAATCGCCCTTCAGTCGGCGATCTCCCCACTTCACAATTTGGAACTGCTGCTCAATCAGGAGCTACGCCCGCCGTGCGCTCCGATCGCCGCGCGATGCGTGGCGCCCGTGGCATCTTGATGCTTCGTCTGATGTAGAGACCACCCATGCACACAACGAACGAAACGACTGCTCTTAAACCCTGCCGATGGTTGTTCAACCTCGTGCTTGTGTTGGTCACGACGGCCATCTTCGCCGGCTGTCAAAGGCCGCAGCGGCTGAATGTGGATGTCGCTCTGCGCGCGGGTGAAGCCGCTGGAATATCATCGCCGATCGATTTTGTCGTCGTAGGACCCGACGGCGGACCGCTTGACGAATCGAACGGTGCTAGCGATGCGCTCGCTCTGACGGAAGCTCTCCGTCGAGCGGTTACCACAGACCCCGCGCTCCAAGCGGCGATGGCAAGGGTGCGGATCGCGATAGCCGACGCGGACCAATCACGGCTGCTTTCGAATCCTGTGCTCAGCTTTGTCCTGCGATGGGGACCGGGCAAACCGCAAGTCGAGGCTTCGTTGGCGCAGGACATCATTCTTGCCTTGCAGCTTCCTCGACGCGCCAGCGCCGCTGACAACCGGCTACGTCAGGCGGCCGCCGACGCAGTCACCGTCGCGATTGATGTCGCAAGCGATGTCCAGGAACGCTACGCGGCGGCACAGGCAGCGGACAAACTGGTTCCTGTGTTGCGCGAGCGGATGGTCCTGTTGGAACGCTTGATCGCAATCGCAAAGTCTCGGCTCGATGCCGGTGAGGGCACGCGCGGTGACTTGGCGGTGCTTGAAGCCCAGCGTGTCGAACTGCAGGTTGAGATCGATCAGGCGATGCTCTCCGCGCGGGAGGAGCGATTGCGTTTGGCGAGGCTCATCGGTGAACCGTCATCGCCCGCTCAGTGGACGCTTGACCCATGGACCGCGCCCAGCACGGGCGTTCAGCCCGAGTCGCGATGGATCGACACTGCTCTACAGCTGCGTCCCGAGATCCAGGCAGTGGCGTGGAAATTGCGTGCACTCGGCGACGATGAAGCGATTATCCAACTACTCCCATGGGATGGTTCAAGCGCCGGAATTGACGCTGCTCGCGATGACAAGTGGTTTGCTGGACCGTCCGTGTCAACCCCGCTGCCCATATTCGACACCGGTCAAGCCAAACGAGCAAGGGTCACCGCGGAGCAACTGGAAGCGAGGCACGAACTCACGCTCGCTCGGCGCAAAGTCGTCGAAGAAGTCCGCGTTGCCTTTCAGACATTGACCGCAAGCAACGCCAATCTCGATCGCATCCGAAACGAGTTGATTCCTCTCCAGCAGCAGCGCAGAACCCTTGCGGAGGACGCTTACCGCGCCGGGCAGAGTGATGTGACCGCCCTATTCCTCGCTGAACAGGATCTCCGGCTGACGCAAGCGAAGGCAATCGAGGTCGAGCGACAGGCTTCGACTGCGTTTGTTCGGTTGCAGCGTGCTATTGGGGGCCCGGGCGTGGCGATGCCACTCATCGAAGCCCCCACGCCAGTTGTTCCAAGTCCTCCAGATGCGCCCGCTCCAAGCGAGAGTGCTCCGCAGCGCTGACCTGCGTCCCACTCACTCAACGCCCACGCATTGCAACTCATCCGCCGCGCGTCTGACTGCCTTTTCTCGAATCTCGCACCACCAATGAGATCACATATGAAGAAAACAACCCTCCTGACCTGCCTCCGCACATCAACGATCACCACAACGCTCATGATGCTGTCATTTACCGCTGGGTGTAAGAAGCACACCGAGGGACCGGCGGGCGATGCTCACGACCATGGCTCGGCTGCTGCTGCGAAGGCGGACGACCACGCCGGCCACGAGCACAGTGCAGGTGGGAGCGAGCACGCCGACGAGGTCAAACTCACGGCGGACGCGATCGCTCGCTACGGCGTCAAAGACGAACCTGCACAGCTTTGGATTCTCAAGCCCACGGTATTGACCCCCGCGCGCGTCGCGTTCAACACAGAGGCGATGGCCCATGTGGGTTCGCCGCTGCGCGGCCGCGCCGTTGAGGTAAAGGTCCGCCTCGGCGACACGGTGAAGGCCGGGCAGGAACTGGTCATCATCGAGAGCCCTGAACTCGGCGAGGCACAAGCTGACTATCTCCAGAAGAAGACCGCAGTGCTAACGGCGGGACCCGCAGTTGAACTGAGCAAGATTGCCTGGGATCGAGCCAAGGGGTTGCTGGAACAGTCGCAGGGCATCTCCCTGACTGAGGTGCAGCGCCGTGAGGCCGAATACAAGGCCGCCATCGCCAACGTCAAGGCCGCCGAGGCGGCTGCAATGGCCTCCGAGAACCGGCTGCACTTGCTGGGCATGAAGCAGGAAGAGGTTGCCACGCTCGCCGCCACGAGTGAGATCGCGCCGCGTCACGCGATCAAGGCCGCTATCGACGGCCAGGTCGTACAGCGCGAAGTCACGCTAGGCGAACTCGTCGGTCCAGACCGCGAGGCCTTGATGGTTGTTGCGGACACCGGTTCGCTGTGGGTGCTTGCGGACGTGCCCGAAGCGAAGCTTGCTGGCATCGCCGTTGGTGCGAAGACGTGGATCACCATCGGCTCGACAACGGGCACGAACGACACGAGTATCGCACCGAAGTTCGAGGGAACGGTGTCGTTCATCGCTCCGCTCGTGGACCCCACCACCCGCACCGCACAGGTAAGGATCGATGTGCCGTTGTCGTTAGAGGGCGGATTTACGCTCAAGCCCGGCATGTTCGCGCAGGCTGAGATCGTCGCTTCACTCCCGGGTGGTGAAGACCCCGCGCCCATGGTCGCCGTCCCCGATGAGGCGATCCAAACGGTCGAGGGCGGCCCCGCCGTCTTCGTGCCCGTGGAGGGCGAGCCCAACACCTTTGCCAAGCGCGCGGTGACCATCGGCAAGCCGATTGGTGGCCTTGTCCCCATCTTTTCTGGATTGGTCGAGGGCGAGCGGTTCGTCATCGCCGGTACGTTCATCTTGAAGGCAGAGCTCGGCAAGGGCTCCGCGGCACACGAGCACTGAATCCAACTGCCGCACTAGGAGCCCACACCCATGCTTGAATCCCTCCTCCACTTCTCCATCAAGAATCGCTGGCTGATCGTCATACTCACGGCGGTGGTCGCGGCCGTGGGCTTCTTTCAGCTCAAAAAACTACCCATTGACGCGGTCCCTGACATTACCAACAACCAGGTGCAGATCAATGCCATCGCCTCCAGCCTGTCGCCCTTCGAGGTGGAGCAACAGGTGACGTGGCCGATGGAGAACGCGATGGCGGGCATCCCGGGATTGCAATACACGCGCTCGCTCTCGCGCAACGGGTTTGCACAGGTGACGGTCGTCTTTGAGGACGGCGTGGACATCTACTTCGCCCGCCAGCAGGTGGGCGAGCGCCTGCGCGAGGCGGGCGGGAGTCTGCCCGCAGGCGTCGAGACGATCATGGGCCCCATCGCCACCGGCCTGGGCGAGGTCTACATGTACACCGTCGAGTACGAACACCCGCGCGGCAAGGGCGCGGAGTTCACGCCCGGCAAGGTGGGCTGGCAGAAGGAGGGCGTGTATCTCACGCCCGAAGGCAAAACGCTCTCCACTGAAGTAGAACTGGCCTCCTATCTCAGAGAAGTGCAGGACTGGATTATCCGCCCGCAGCTCAAGGGCGTGAAGGACGTCGCGGGGGTGGACGCCATCGGCGGCTTTGTCAAGCAGTATCACGTCCAGCCCGACCCGATGAAACTGGTTTCCTACGGGCTCACCTTTCACGACGTGATCGAGTCGATGGAAATGAACAACGTCTCGACGGGCGCGGGCTATGTCGAGCACAAGGGAGAGAGTTACCTCGTCCGCGCCACCGGACGCATTCAGTCCATCGAAGAGATCGAGAGCATCGTCGTAGGGACTCGCAACGGCGTGCCCGTGTATGTGCGAGATGTCGTGGGAGCAAATGGCGTGGGGATCGGGCGGGAACTGCGCACCGGCTCGGCCAGCGAGAATGGCGAGGATGTGGTGGTGGGCACGGCCATCATGCTCATCGGGGCCAACAGCCGCACCGTCGCCGCTGCGGTCGACGCCAAGATGGCCGAGATTCAGCGTTCTCTCCCTGAGGGAATCAAGGCCAAGACGGTTCTCAACCGCACCAAACTCGTGGACGCGACCATCGCCACGGTGCAGAAGAATCTGATTGAGGGCGCGATCCTGGTGATCGCCGTCCTGCTGCTGCTTCTAGGGAATTGGCGAGCCGCGCTCATCTGCTCGATGGCGATTCCGCTGTCGATGCTCATGACCGCCACGGGCATGGTGCAGAGCAAAGTCAGCGGCAACCTCATGTCGCTGGGCGCGATTGACTTCGGCCTCATCGTGGATGGGGCGGTCATCATCGTGGAGAATTGCCTGCGGCGCTTGGCAGAGGAGCAGCACCACAAGGGAAGGTTGCTCACGTTACAAGAGCGGCTGCACATCGTCTTTGATGCCAGCAAAGAGGTCCGAAAGGCGACCGCCTTTGGCGAAGCGATCATCATCACCGTCTACTTCCCGATCCTGGCGTTGTCGGGCGTCGAAGGCAAGATGTTCCATCCGATGGCGATCACGGTCATTCTGGCACTCATCGCCGCGTTCATCCTCTCGCTCACCTTCATCCCGGCGATGGTCGCTCTATGCATCACCGGCAGAGTGACGGAGAAGGACATGTTCCTGATCCGTTGGGCGAAGAAGGTTTATGAACCAATCGTCCGCTGGGCGGTCAGACTTCGCTACGCGGTCGTGGTAAGCGCGGTGGTCGCGTTCCTCGGTTCGCTGGCACTCTTCACGCGACTCGGACAGGAGTTCGTGCCCACGCTGGACGAGAAAGACATCGCGATGCACGCCATGCGCATCGCTTCCACCGGCATCACGCAGTCGCAGAAGATGCAATATGACGTGGAGAAGACGGTGTCAACCTTCCCCGAGGTTGCGTTCGTCTATTCCAAGACCGGCACGGCGGAACTGGCCTCTGACCCCATGCCGCCCAACGTCTCCGACACGTTCATCATTCTCAAGGACAAAAAAGAATGGCGGAGCGAGGAGCAGCTCGCCAAACTGATCGCCGAGAAGACCGAAGAGATGGAGAAGATGGGCGCGCACAGCGGGGGTGACGACGGGCACGGGCACGGCGGCGAAGAAGGCGGCCATGCCCACGGCCCGCCACCCGAGGGTCACAAGGGCAAGGTCATCAAGCTGCTCGAACTCACGCTCCAGACCGTCCCCGGCAACAACTACGAGTTCACACAGCCGATCCAGATGCGCTTCAACGAGCTCATCTCCGGCGTGCGCGGCGATGTCGCGGTGAAGGTCTACGGCGATGACTTCGCGTCGATGCAGAAGACCGCCGCCAGCGTTTTGGCGACGTTGCAGTCCGTGCCCGGCGCTGCCGATGCCAAGGTCGAGCAGACCGAGGGCTTGCCCGTGATGACCGTCGAGCCCGACCGCGCCGCCCTGGCCCGCTATGGCCTCAACGTGTCCGATGTGCAAGAGGTCGTAGCCGTCGCGATGGGCGGGCGAGAGGCGGGCTTGGTCTTCGAGGGAGACCGCCGCTTCGATCTTGTAGTCCGCTTGCCCGATAACCTGCGCGGCAAGATCGACATGCTCGAACGCCTGCCGATCCCGCTGCCACGCGGCGAGAGCGAGCCCAAGGGCGTCATCCAAACCGCCAGCATCGACGGCGGCACCGGCTTGCTTCAAGGGCAGGAGGAGATGGGCTTTGTTCCGCTGGGTGCAGTGGCGAAGGTGGAGATCGCCGAAGGCGTGAACCAGATCAGTCGCGAGAACGGCAAGCGTCGCATCGTCGTGCAGTGCAACGTGCGCGGGCGGGACCTGGGCTCGTTCGTCAACGAAGCGCAGGCCAAGATGGCTCAGGTCAGCCTTCCCGCCGGGCAGTGGCTCGTCTGGGGCGGGCAATACGAGAATCTGGTCGCGGCCAAGCAGCGCCTGACCATCGTCGTGCCGATCTGCTTCCTGCTGATTCTGCTGCTGCTCTTCGCCACGTTCAAGAGTTTCAAGTACTCGCTGCTGGTCTTCGCGGCGGTGCCGCTGGGCCTGACCGGCGGCGTGATTGCGCTGTGGGTCCGCGGCATGCCCTTCTCGATCTCGGCGGCGGTGGGCTTCATCGCCCTCTCGGGAGTGGCGGTCCTGAACGGGCTTGTCATGATCATCTTCATCAACCAGTTGCGAGAGAAGGGAGAGAAACTCGAAGACGCCATCATCCACGGCTCGATCACGCGCCTTCGTCCGGTGCTGATGACCGCGCTTGTCGCCTCGCTGGGCTTCGTGCCCATGGCCCTGGCGCGCGGCACCGGCTCGGAGGTGCAACGTCCGCTCGCCACAGTCGTCATCGGCGGCCTCATTTCCAGCACGCTGCTCACGCTCATCGTGCTCCCGGCCCTCTACCGCATCTTCACGGGCACGAGCAAGGACGGCAAGCCCGGGCCCAGGCCGGAAGTGTGGGAGAAAGATGAACCAGTCCCGCCACTCGCGGACGTAGCGGCGGTGCCGACCGCCCATGGCGATGCAAGCGTCGGGCACACGGTCGCTCGGCTCACTCCGCCACCTTCTTCAGCCCCAGCCCAGCCCAGCACACCACCCGCACCAGTGACGCCGCCCCCGGCCCCGCCGAAGTCGGACACCAAGCCCGATCCCAAATCGTAATCGCTGGGAACACGAGCGCGTTGCCCGTAACCGTCCAGCGATCGAGTCTGTTCCGTAGTTTCAGATAGGAGTCTTTCGATGAACCAATCCACTTTCCCCAGCCATCCCCGTTCCAAGTCCCTCTTCGTTGGCCTCGCCGCAGGCGCCGCGCTCACCACGCTCGCAGCGGTCATGATGGGCCAGGGCGCGAGCCAGCCCGTCAAGTCCGCGAGCGAGTACTTCGTCACCGCCGACGGCGAAGGTGCACACCTGTGGGTCCGCGAGGGCAACGCCCTGCGTGTCGTCGCTCACGGGGAATGCAAGGAGTGTGCCGCCAAGGGCCACGACGACCATGACCACAAAGACGGTGATGGACACGACCACTCCAAGGACGCCCCCAAGAAGTAACTCGCCAGCTTCGCGGCAGGCTTGCGTTTGCCCGGAGCATTCAACATGTAAAGGAGTTTTCCATGAACCGCATCCTGATTGCAGTTGCCCTGAGCGGCCTCTTGGCTGGTTGTGCTTCCACCCGTAGTGACTTGGTGAAGTCCGGCTACCTCTCCCTCCAACCCACATCGACCGCTGCGCTGACGCACTCACCGAGCGTCTATGAACGAAACGGCGGCCTTGTCGTCGATGGATGGCTCGACGCGTCCGAAGTCATCAAGGGCGGACACGTTGACATTCAGGTGATCAGTCCAGATGGCACGGTTGTCTTCGACGCTGCAGTGAACTTCCGCCAACCGACGTCACGAACACCCACCGGCCCGAGAGGTTCGAGTCGGGGATCGCGATCTCAAGCGGACAGTCATGCGACCTATCTGGTCCGGTTCCCCGGACTACCTCCGAAAGGATCGGTAATTCGCGTGGTGCACGACACCCAGCCGCACCATTCGGAGCCGTCGGAGTGATCTATGCCAACAAGCAGTTTCATTATTCCGACGATGGACTGTCCAACTGAGGAATCGTTGATCCGGCATCGCCTCGCGAGGGTCGCTGGCATATTTGAGATGCGGTTCGACCTCATGCAGCGGCGGTTGACCGTGGTTCACGACGTCGCCGATGAAGCGGTCATCATCGCTGCGCTGGACGACATCGGGATGACCCCCGCGCTTGCTTCGCTTCCAGAGCGTTCTAATTCTGCTTGCGATGTTGGCCCGTGTGCGGTCAGCGCGACGGGGGAAAACCCTTTCACAAAGTCCTGGTGGATCAAGTATGGAGTCTTTTTCTTGTCGGGCTTGCTCGCGGCGGCATGCGAGATCGCGTATTTCGCGGGCGTGAAGGAGACCTCCTGGCCAATCGTCACGATGTCCATCGTGTCGATGCTGCTGGGGGGCCGCGAGACTTTTTATAAGGGCTGGATCGCGCTCAAGACCTTCACGCTCAACATCAACTTCCTCATGACCGTCGCCGTCGTCGGCGGCATGTTCATCGGCGCGTGGCCGGAGATCGCGCTGGTGGTCTTTTTGTTCGGCCTCGCCGAAATGATCGAGAAGAAGGCGCTGGACCGCGCGCGGAATGCGGTCAAGGGGCTGATGGCGATGGCCCCCGACGAGGCGCGCGTGAAGCAGCCCGACGGATCGTGGAAGGTGACGAGCGCGGGAGAAGTTCCCGTGGGCGCGGTCGTGCAGGTCAAGCCGGGCGAGCGGCTCGCGCTCGACGGCGTGGTGGTCGCGGGCGAGTCGAGCGTCAACCAGGCCCCGGTCACCGGCGAGTCCGTGCCGGTGGACAAGGGCGTCGGCGACAAAGTCTTCGCGGGGACGATCAACGAGTCGGGCGTGCTGGAGTTTCAGACCACCGGCGGCAAGGACCAGACCACGCTCGCCAAGATCATCAGGACGGTGCAGGAAGCACAGGGAAGCCGTGCGCCGACGCAGCGGTTCGTGGACAACTTCGCGCGGGTCTACACGCCCATCGTCTGCGTCGTCGCGGTGCTGGTCGCGGTCGTGCCGTGGTTGGCGTTCGGGCAGCCGTTCTATCCCTGGCTCTACAAAGCACTCGTGCTGCTCGTGATCGCGTGCCCGTGCGCTCTTGTGATCTCAACGCCCGTGACGGTGGTGAGCGGGCTGACGGCGGCGGCCCGCCGAGGCATCCTCATCAAGGGCGGCGTGCATCTGGAGAACGGCCGCAAACTCAAAGTCATCGCGCTCGACAAGACCGGCACCATCACCGAGGGCAAGCCGCGCGTGACGGATGTGCAGCCCATCGGCGGCGCGACCAAGGACGAGGTGCTGCGTATCGCCGCGAGTCTCGATGCGCTCTCGCAGCACCCGGTGGCGCTCGCGGTGGTGGCGGCTTGGGCAGGGCCGCGCCAGAGCGTCGAAGGGTTCAAGTCGCTGACGGGGCGGGGCGTCGAGGGAAAGATCGCGGGCGAGATGTACTTTCTCGGCAACCACCGCCTCGCCGAGGAGCGGAAGGTCTGCTCGCCCGAGGTGGAGGCGGTGCTGGGCCGGTTCGAGGTGCAGGGGAAGACAACCGTCGTGGTTGCCTCGGCGACGCGCGCGCTGGGCGTCATCGCCGTCGCCGACACGCCCCGCGAGACCAGCGTCGAGGCCCTCAGGCACTTGCACGATCTGGGCATCAAGACGCTCATGCTCTCAGGCGACAATCAGACGACGGCGGACGCGATCTCCAAGGCGGTCGGCATCGACGAGGCCAAGGGCGGCATGCTGCCGCAGGATAAACTCGCCGAGATTGAGCGGCTCACGCGCGAGCACGGTGACTCGGTGGGCATGGTCGGCGACGGCGTGAACGACGCCCCGGCCCTCGCCAAGTCCACCATCGGCTTTGCGATGGGCGCGGCAGGCACGGACACCGCATTGGAAACGGCGGATGTTGCACTGATGCAGGACGACCTGCGGGGCATCCCCGAGTTCATCGTCCTCTCGCGCCGGACGGGCAGGATCCTGGCCCAGAACATCACGCTGGCGGTCGGGATCAAGGTCGTGTTCTTCGCGCTGACGCTCGCGGGCTGGGGGACGATGTGGATGGCGGTCGTCGCGGATGTGGGGGCAAGCCTGCTCGTCGTCGGGAACGGGCTGCGGGTGCTGGGCAGGCGGATGGGTCCAATAGCCCGGGCCGGATCGAACCCGTCCGGAGGCCGTGCGTAGAACGAATCCGCGCCGATTTCTGCCGATATACTCGTTACGATCATGCGTCACCCCCTGCTTCGCATCTTGGTCGCTCTGCTCATCGGCATCATCATGCCGCTGTGCTGCTGCCAGGCGGCGTCATTCGTAGGAGGACATTGTTCCGGCATCGTGGAGGCTGCACAGATAGTCGACTCCTGCTGCCACGAGTCCGAAGATGAATCGTCTGCTCCACCGGATAACGACGGTACGGAAAGAAACGCTCCACAGCCAGCGGAGACGTGTCCATCATGCCCATCGTGCCAGGGATCGGTCGCTGGAAATGGAGCCAAGTCTGAGGCCACCATCCCCTCGTTCAAATCGCAGTGGGACGCACTCGCCACGTTTGCCTTCGCCATCGTGTGGAACTCGCTTCTCGGCGAAGCACAAGCCCCATCGGTGCCGCCTGGGTGGAGGTCTGATCCACCGTTTCTCCGAGCCAACCGCGATGCTCAGCGGTGGTACTGCGCGCTGATCGTTTAGTTCCATCCTGCACCGGACGGTTTTCGTCCGCATCGTCCTTGCGCGAGCGATTCTCTTTCGCCCGTGCGAGGTTCGTCATCACGTTGCGCGCCCGGACCCGGCGCGATGCAGGAACCACACATGGCCACCACGCAGACCGACCTGCGGACCCTTCGACGGAGTCCGCAATCAACGAGCACAACCACCGCATCACCACCTGCGAGCGCCGGCGCAACAACGCCGATCCC
>DATGWV010000060.1:0-10666 GCA_035299305.1 Phycisphaerales bacterium
GGGGAGCCGCTGCCGGGGCCATCCTTGCCCGGAACAGGTTCTCCTGCCGCAATCAACTGGCTTTCGTAGCGGGCCTTGTTACCCTTGTAGTCCATCAAGCAGAGGATGCGGTCGGCGTGTTTCGCGCCAGCGATTTCCGTCACGCGCTTGCGCGCGTACTGCATGTCGGTGCGGCGGCTGACGTGGATGAGCACCATGTACTGGCATTCCACGACGCGCAGCCACTCGGCGATGTCGTCCAGATGCATGTGCATGCCCACGCGAGCGCGTTCTTTGTGGTCGGGCTCAAAGAACGTGCATTCGGCGATGATGATCTGGGCCTTGCGCACGTCTTCGCGCACGAGGTGCGGTCCCGGCATCGTGTCGCCCGTGTAGGCCATCAGCGGAATCTCGAACGAGCGCGTGATTTCGGTGCCGCGGTCCTTGAGTTCCTTGAGCTTGTCCTGCGGCAGATCGTGAAACTCGGGCTTGAGCTTGGTGCGCTTTTCGCTCACGGTGTAGCCGAAACTGGGGCAGGTGTGCTCGGTCTCGAAGCCGCGGAGGAAGATGTTGTTCTTGATTTCGAGCGGTTGATCGGGCCGGAGCGGCAGCAGGTCGTAGGGCGTGCGCTGGCGTTCAAGGTCGACGTAGCCGTCCATCATGCGTTTGATGGCGGGGGCGATGCGTTCATCGCAGACGACTTTGGCGTTGCCCATGCCTTGGAAGCGACGCTGGCTGCAGAAGTACGCGAGGGCGCCGATGTGATCCATGTGGCCGTGGCTGATGGCCAGATACTTGCTGCTGAGCATGGCGCGCGGGCAGCTGCCGATATCGAAGCCCAGGTCGAGCTCGGGAATCTGGATGCACGTGGCTTCGCCCGCGATGGACTCGCCATAAATGCGGTATGGCGGGCAAAAGAGGAACCCCGGTGAGAGGTCACGAGGCGGTGGCTTGGGAAGCATGGGCGGAAACTCCTCAGCCGCGAGGCGGTTGGCCTGGCGGGAAGTTGTCGAAACGGTTCGAGCGATAGTAGCCAAACCTACACCAGCAAGGACGGCGAGCATTGCCGCATCGGCGCTGTCGCGTTTGACGCTCGGGCGTTACGGCGGTTACGCGGATCGTTGGGTTTGGAGAAAGGCCGCGACATCTGTTGGTCGCAGGCGGCGAACTACGCTGCATCGTGACTGCCACTCCCGACCGCGAACCCGCTCCCTCTGTTCCGCCCGCGCCCGACCAGCCCTCGCTGGTTGAGAAAGTCGGCGTCGGCGCGAGCGTGCTGGGCGTGATGGCGCTGGCTGCGCCGCCGCTCGGGTCGATTGCGTTGTTTTGGGCGATGGGCAACACCGAACTGGGACCGTGGCTGAAGAGTCACGAACTGGCGGGCGTGGCCATGTACACGATCTGCTTTGCGGTGCTGGCAGGGCTCGCGCTTTTGCCGACATATGCCCAGAGCGCGCTGGGCGGCTGGGCGTTTGGCGTCACGTGGGGAATCCCCGCGGCGCTGGTGGGCTTTGTGGGGGGGGCGTGGATTGGCTATGAGATCGCGCGGCGCACAAGCGGCGACAAGGTCGAGGCGGTGATCGAAGCCAAGCCCAAATGGAAAGCGGTGCGCGATGCACTGCTGGGTTCGCGACTGGCTGGCCAGAAGCTGACGTGGAAAGATGCGCTGCGCACGACGGGCATGATCGCGCTGCTGCGGCTGCCTCCCAACTCGCCCTTCGCGTTTACGAATCTGCTGATGGCAAGCGTGAAAGTGCCGCGCCTGCCGTTCTTGGTGGGAACGTTCATCGGCATGACGCCCCGCACGGCGATCGCGGTGATCATCGGCGCGGGCGTCAAGGACATGCTGAACGAAGACAACCTGAAACAAGCCGCGCCCGGATGGCTGTGGGGCGTGGGCATCGGCGTGACGCTGCTGATTGTGATAATCGTGGGCATGATCGCGAACAAGGCGATTGAGCGGATGACCGCGGCGAAGGCGTGAAGAGATTTTGTCGCCACGACGCGAAGAACTGCAAGCCGATACGGACAAGACTGCAGTGAACTCGTCTTCCTGCGGCGCACAAATGGTTCATACCGTCGCGCATGGCGACGGTCTTTCTCAACGGCTCGTTTCTCTCGCGCGATGACGCGCGCATCAGCGCGTTTGACGCGGGGTTTCAACATGCGGTCGGGCTCTTTGAAACCATGACGGGCGTGCGTACGCCCAAGGACGATGCGCCGCGCGGCGTGCGCATCGTGCATCTGCATGAGCACTTGTCGCGGCTGAGCGAGAGCGCTCGCGCGCTGGGACTCTCGGACAGTTTGCACAAGAGCGCGCTCGCCGAAGCATGTGAGCGCACGCTCGCGAAGGCGTGTGATGATCTGCCGCAGGTGCAGCGGTTTCGCTTGCGGCTCACGCTGACAGGTGGCGACCTGAACATGCTTGGCAAGCCCGCTGAAGCGCAGCAGAAGATCGAGCAGCAACCCACGCTGATGATCGTGGCGCAGCCGGCGACAGAGTATCCGCAGGCGATGTTTGAGCGCGGCGTCCTCGCAACAATCGCGGGCCTGCGCGTCAATCCGCTGTCACCATTTGAGGGACACAAGACGCTGAACTACTGGCCGCGACTGCGCGAACTGCAACTGGCGGGGCAGAAAGGTGCGGCGGAGGCGCTGGTGTTTCAAGTGACCAACCACCTCGCGGGCGGCTGCGTGAGCAACTGCTTTCTGGTGCGCGACAATGTGCTGCTGACGCCCATCGCGCAGGGCGAAGAGGCCAAGGCCGACACGGACTTTGATGATGATGATCCGCTGCTCGGGCAGGCGAAGGTGCAGGGGGCGTACTTGCCCAGCCCGGTGCTGCCGGGCGTGACGCGCAAGTGGGTGCTGGACTGGGCCGATGAAGAAATGA
Source organism: Phycisphaerales bacterium (assembly GCA_035299305.1). Taxonomy (GTDB): domain Bacteria; phylum Planctomycetota; class Phycisphaerae; order Phycisphaerales; family UBA1924; genus BJHL01. The sequence continues at coordinate 2,873 of DATGWV010000060.1, forward strand.
TGGACACGCAGACGCGCATGATCACGATTGAGGATGTGCTCAACGCGGATGAAGTGTTCTTGACCAACAGCAGTTGGGGCGTGCTGCCGGTGACGCGCGTGGAGCAGCGGATGATCGCTGATGGAGTGGTGGGGCCCGTCACTCGGCAGTTGCTGGACGCGTGGCGCGTGGCGATTCGCTGAGCGCGAGACAGAGTGTTTGGCGCGGTCTCATGCGCAAACAAGAAAGCCCGGCGTGTGGGACGCCGGGCTTTCCATGATGCACCACGAGCGTGGCGCGATGTGTGCGAAGTGCGTCGAGCGTCACTTCTTGCGAAGGGCTTCCACTTCCTTGCTCAGTCGTTCGATCTCGGCCTGCTGCTTCTTGAGGAGTTCGTGCAGCTCGTTGATCGCGGCGATGCTGGTAATCGTCGCGGGGTAGGTGTCAACCTGCAGGATCTCGCCTGCGGGGTTCTTGTCCATGCCCGGCATGTACTCGCCTGAACCCTTGACGACTTCGGGGAAGACTTCGGCGAATTCTTGCGCGATGACGTTGTAGTACCGGCGGGAAGATTCGACGCCGCGGTGGGTCATGGCGTACTCGGGCGTGTACATGAAGGTCACGGGCTTGACCTTCGCGAGCGTTGCAAGTGCGTTGGTGACGGGCTGAACATCCTGCTTGATACGGCGGTCAGAGTTTGCAAGCCACAAGCCGGCGACGGCCTTGGAGGCGTTGCCTTCAACTTCCAAAACGTTCGTGCTCGGGAAGCGACCAATCCCGACAAGCCCGCCCTCATCATTCAACGTCAGATCCGAAACGGCACCGTTGTTGCGTCCTTGAATCTCGTTGTTGTCATATACAACGTTGAACCCCGTGGGCTCGCCAAGCACCAGAAAACCCGCCGAATCGGCCGCAACACTCGCATTGTTGCCCGTCGCGATTTTCACGGTGGGCACAGTCGACCCATTCACTTCGACAGTCCGCGTGATATCCAACCCCGCGTTGAAAGTCGTCCGCCGCGAGGTGTCTTCGGTCTCCATCACCGTGTCGGTCACCGCAACCGAGTCAGCCGTGGCCTGTGTCACAAGCTCGATGGCGTAGTCGTTCGAAGTCTGATCGCCGTTCACACGCCAGAACGCCGAATTCCCGCTGCGCAGGTCAAGCTGACCGCCGTCCACATCCAAGTCACCATAGATGCGCACGCTGGTCCCAACCGCCTCTGCCGCAGGCAACACCGACGAGAACGTGCTCGCCAGTCGCAAGCTGGTCTGCGCGATGGGAGCAGGCCGCAACTCCTGGCGAGGCGAAAGCGTCGTGAACGCACCGACGCCTGCAGGCGAGCGCACCGAAACCTCGATGAACTTCGCCGTCGACGACGTGTACGCCGCGGCACCAAAATCAGGATTGACGGTGAACGTTCCCGTCACATCATCCAAATCAACATTGTTGAAAGTCACCGGTCCAGCAACCAAGTCGTTCGCGGAGGTTGAACTCGGTGAGTCATAGAGGCGGAATGTGATGTCCGCCGTTCCCGTCAGCAAGCTGTTCGAAGCGTCGCGAATCACGCCTTGATACGTCGTCGCCGTCGAATTGCTGGAACCGATGACTGACCCGCCAAACGTGATGCTCCAATTCGCAATGCTTCCGCCAACTCCCGCAGTGTCATCAAACACATACAGCGACCAGTTGCCGTTAGGGCTGTCGCCCACCAGGGAGCTGAATGACGCGGCATACGCGCCCGCCGGAGCAGGTGCCGGCAACACGTCGCCCGGATCAAAGTCCGTCGGGAAGTAGAACGAGTTGGGAATCAGCGTCTCGCCAATCGTCGGCAAGCGCCCACCTTGCGAAAACCGCAGCGTGCCCAAAACAGACCCGGTGCCGCCTGCGTCCGACAGCAGTGCAATGCGATCTCCCGCAGGCGAAACCAGATAGATATCCACTTCGCGCGGATTGCTGTGCGACAAATTCACGTTCACCGAAAATGCCGACAGGTTGATCGTGCCGGGAACCCCCGCGACATTGATCACGCTCGGATACACGCTGCCGACGCCGTTGGTCGGAATCGTGATCGCCGTGTTCTGCGTGAATGTCTGCGCGCTTGCCGCGCCGGCGAGCAGTGCCGTGACGGACATGACGAGCGCCCGCAGCGCGCTCTTTCGATTGGCGATGTGCATGATGATTCCCTTTCTCAAACTTCCCAGACCTTTCACACAGCCGAGCACGCGCTCGGCGTTCCTCACCGCGACGTGCAGACGTCACCGCGCAGGCTGCCAAGAGCCCGCGTTGCGGCGAACGCAATGTGAATCCTCTCACAAACAACCCGAGGGCGAAAACACCCGTCGCGAACATACAGACTACCGAAAAGGCCCGAGAATCTGGACACGACATGACGTGTTTTCGCGAAAAATCTGTGTCAGTGCCCAATCGACGATGTATCGCCCGATCCGTTCGCAGTGTGGTCGTGCGAACAACGTACGCGTCGCCAGACATTCGTAAGAAATGACAAACACCCGCGCGGACGCGGGTGTTTGGACGAACTCGGTTGCACGGACTCACTCAGAGCGTGCGTGTCATGTCAATTCACTTCTGCAGCAGTCGCTCCAGCCGTTCAAGGCGGCTCTTGAGCTCAGCGTTCTCCGCCTCAAGCGTTTCGAGGCGCGTCTGTTGCTGCTTGATGGCTTCGACCGTGACAGGCACCACGCGGCCGTAGTCAAGGCCGGTGGCTTTACCGTCTGACGAGCGCGTCACGAGGTGGGGCAGTACTGCGCCAACTTCTTCAGCGATGAAGCCAATGTCATGGTGGTGCGAGCCATCGGCGAGGGGCTCTTTCCAATCGAAGCTCACGCCACGAAGCTGGCGAATGGTGCTGATGGGGTCTTGCAGCGTCGCGATGTTGTCCTTGTACTCGCGCGAGGAGTAGGTCACCCACGCATTCGCGCGGCCTTGGCCCGCAGGGCTCGCGACGTTGGGCAGCTCGAGGCGATAGCCACCGCTGGACGGCGGTGTGCCGATGCCGACGAGACCATTGCTGTTGACGCTGATTCGGTCACCGTTGTTGTAGAGGTGCCACGTGTTGGTCTGGCCGTTGAAGTACGTCCAGCAACTGCTGGAGCCGGGAACGGAGAAGCCATAGAAGGGCCATCCGCCGGCGAGCGTGGTGATGTACATGCCGCCGTAGCTGCCGGCGGTTACGCCCGTCTCGATGGCGAATCTGTCGGCACCGGTGACGGGTGTCGTACGGCCCACGCCGACAAACCCGCTGCTGGTGTTCATCGTGAGACCCCAGCCGGCAACAGGACCGTACAAGCCGACGGTGGAATCGTTGAACAGACCGACAAACGCGCGCTTGCCGGGGGTGGCGATGGGCGAGGCGAGCCACATACCGGCGGTTTCGCCAGAGGAAGCGCCCCGCACCTGCAGGCGCCCTGCGACGTCAACGAGTTCTTCCGGAACGAGCGTGCCGACGCCGAGGCGACCATTGCTCGTGAGGACCGCCTTTGTGGTGTTGCCGCCCGTGCGGAACTGCAGGCCGTCACGCGTGTCGCCGTTGTTGTGAACGATGCCTGCATTCGCGCTGCCGCCGGTGGGCTTGCCGAAGAGGATGCCGGTTTCGCTCGTGTCGATGCTGAGCAGGCTCATGTAGCCGTTGCCTGTACCCTTTGCTGAGAGCCACGCGCCGCCACCGGAGATCGGTGAGATGCCCGGATCGCCATTGGTGACCATGAGCGGCCCGAGGTGCTCGCCGTTCTTCAGTCGGCGAGTGCTGTCTGCCTCGAGTGCATATGTCGCGGCGAACGCGGTGGGAGTGGAGCTCATGCGCTGACGGGGCGTGAGCGTGGTGAACGAGCCGGAACCCGCTTGGCGGACCGACACTTCGAGGAACGTGTCGCCCACGTTGTCGAGGAACTGCTTGATGTCGCTGACCGGCACGTTCACGGTGAATCGGCCGTTGTCGACATTTACGCCGGTAACGGTCTGCGCGGGAGCGACGCTGTCGCTGCCCGTTGCGCCCCGGAACATCTGAAAGCGCACATCGGCGAGACCGGTGAAAGGTGATGACCCGGATTTCAGCTCACCTTGATATGTAAAGCCAGGACTGCCCGAGTGAGCGCGCAGCAGGAAGACAGTCGGGCCAAAAAAGCTCTCGTTGTAGGTATTTCGAATTTCCGTGGCCGCGGCAAGATTGCTCAGGTTGAGCGGCGCAGGGGAGGTCACAAGCCAAGCGGTTCCGGGAACCGCTTCATTCGTGAAACGTGCCGCGTGCCCGAAGCTCAAGTTGGTCACGTTGGTGTTGTTGCATGCGCCGATGTAGAAGGTGCCGGTCACGTTCACGGGCGTGCTGAGCGTGTAATAGTCAAAGCCAACGAAGCGATTGTTCTGCACCGTCACGGTCTGCTCATGCAGTAACGTGCATGATTCCACCGTGCCCCCGAAACCGGCTTGCCACACCGCGATGCGGACAGTTTGGCCCGGCTGCAAGTTATCCCAGTTGACTGAGATGCCCGTGATGGTGTCCGAGTCGTTCACAGCCTGAAACTTGTGCATCGCGCACGTTTCATTGCCGATGAACGCGCCCCATCCGCCATTCGCAGAGCCGCCATCGGCGTATGCATACGACGGCGCGACGATCGAATCCTGCGGGGGCCTGTCGCCATCGAAACGTTGACGCGTCAGGCCATCTTCATGAATCTGCTGGGCCAGCGATGTCGCTGCCGCGAGGGTCATCGCGAGTGTGGCCCAACCCAGTTGCCGCCAAGTTTGCATTGCTGCTACTCCTGTATCGCCAGCCGGGGCTGGCACCCGAGTACAGCGAGAGTGGCGCGTGCGACACGCCACGATTTCTGCCGGGCAGTGGGGGCGATGAGGGGGGCACGCCGCGGCCAACGAAAAACCGCGCGGTGAACGCGCGGTTTGTGGGAAGTTTGGTGTGTCGGTCTCGACCGGCGAGGCGGCGCGCGGGTCAGCACCCGTTTTTAGCCCTTGTTCTTGAAGTAATCCAGATTGATCTGGATGTAGTTGTTCCACTCGGCAGGCACGTCTTCCTGCTGGTAAATCGCCTTCACCGGGCATTCGTCCACGCACAGGGCGCAGTCAATGCAGGTGTCGGGGTCGATGTAGAGCTGCTTGGCGGTGGCGAAATCGGTTTCGTTCTTGGTCGGGTGGATGCAATCCACCGGGCAGACGTTGACGCAGCTGGTGTCCTTGGTGCCGATGCAGGGTTCAGTGATGACGTGAGGCATGTCTGGTCTTTCGTAGGGTGAGCGGCGGGCGGTGTGCCCGGGTGTGTGCGATGCTGCCACAGGCAGGGGTAATTCTACGGCGCGCACGTGCCGCCCGCCAGCACGCGAAAGTACGCGATCACATCGTCGTCACTGGGGAAAACACAGTCATTGTTGAAGTCAATCGAGCTGCAAGTCGCACACGTTGCGCCGGCGAGCACGTCGAAAAAGTCAATGACGTCCTGATCTTCCGGAAAGACCCCGTTGTTGTTGAAGTCAATCGAGCTGCAGGTCGGCGCTCGCAGCGTCAGCACCGCGTTACCGGTCACGTTGCCTGCTATGCCGCGCACATTGACGAGCACATAGATGTCGCCATTGTCCGCGATCGCGACGCCATCGCGCACGAAGCCGGCGACATACGCGTTGTCGTTCAGCACGCCGTCTTCGTTGAGATCAAACTCGGTGCCCTCGCGCAGCAGTGTCGTCTGGCCGCGGTACACGAGTACGGAATTGCGCAGTGGATCGGGCACGCTCGTCTCGCCCACGATGATGTAGTCGCCCAAGCTGTTGATGGCGCACGCGATGAACGTGTCGGGCGCGGTTGCGTCGTCATAAACCTCGCCGCTGCCGGGCGAAGTTTCGTCGCCGGTCTTCGCGAGGTACCCCGTGACCGCCCCTTGGTCGATTCGCAGCACGATATCTGTCGCGTCAACCAGCGTGACGCGCGCCAGAGCCATGCCGCCAGCGGGCGAGTACTGCAGCGGAGCGGGACCAGGGCTGATGGAGTTAAACGCCGTCTGAATGCCACTGCCGGCGATCACGAAACCTTCCTGGGCCAGCACGTGGTTGTTGTGCATCAGCACAAAGTCCGACGTTGACGGTCCTGCGAGTACGGCTTCAAGCAGCGTGTCCGCGCCGTCGGCGCTGTACACGGCGCGCTGAAACGCCGACGAACCAAGCGGCTGCACCGGCGTTGCGAGTTGGCCGGTGGGAACGGTCGTTCCCGTCAGCGCCAGCACGCTGCCCGATGTGCTGGATGACAAGGTGATGAGGCCCGAGACACCGCCGCTGCCTGTGAACGCGTTGCTGACATGCCGAATCTGACCGTTGGTGAAGATGCCCGGATTCGTGTTCACGGTGCCGAATCCGTACGTGAGGCCCGGTGCGGGCAGGCCTTCGCGCGCGAAGAAGGTGAAGCCGTTGTTCCATGTCGCGGAGAATCCGTCATCGTTGAACGCGCCGGAAAGATCACCCACGAACACGACCGTGCCGGCGTCGTTGATGTCGATGTTCTCGTTCACCGTGTCGCAAGTGCGCGTGCCCAGCACCTGCGTCGCTGCTCGGCGTACGACAAGCCGAGCGCCAACACGCGTGCGGGCATTGCCGCGAATGATGACGTGTGACGTCGTTGTCCCCGCGGCACCGCGCAGTGCCCAGTACTCGCCGTTGGGACTGACGACGATCTGTTGAAACGCGATACCGAGCGATGCGCCGCTGACGAACCGCGTGGCGGGCGTGATGTCGGGCAAAATGCTGCTGGACAGGGCGAAGTAGTTGGTGTAAACAACAGTCGGCGGACACTGTCCCGCGGCGTCCGCCGTCAGTCGTGCGACGCCAACCCCCACCGACAAAGCCACGAACATACCACGCATGCGAGGTTCCTCCCTCTGCGCAAGACACAGCGCATCAACCGACGGATGCTATGAATCGAGTCAAAGTTCGACGTATCGCCCCAAGTCTGTGGCCCGTGTTTTCCTCGCATTTGAGGCATGAACCGGCCCAAAAGCACAAAATCGTGTCTTCCGCGGGGGAATCGTCGTGTGATCAAGAGAGGTTCTCGGAACTTACACAGCGTGCTCAGGATCGCGTGCAAAGAAAAACCGCCGCGAGCTTCGCGGCGGTTGTGCGAGATGAAAAGTTCATCTATCTGTTACGGACACTGGCCACCCGCAAGGACGTTGAAGAAGTCGATGACATCCTGATCTTCAGGGAAGACGCCGTTGTTGTTGAAGTCGATGTCATTGCACGCGGCGCAGCTGCCGCCCGCAAGGACGTTGAAGAAGTCCACGACATCCTGGTCTTGGGGCGAGATGCCGTCATTGTTGAAGTCAACGTCATCGCACGCCGCCGGGCCGGTGCACGTGAGGTCAGAGAGAGTCACATCATCGATGAGACCTTCCACGACGCTCGCGTTGATCTGGTCGGCGACGGTGACGCGGAAGCGCACGTTCGCAGAGGGCACGGCGAAGAAGTCGCGCAGCCGCAGATTGCTCTGGTACCAACCGCCTTGGGCCTGCACGCTATTGGCCGCAACCGTTTCCACGACTTGCCACGAGCCGCCGTTGTTGTTGGAAAGCTCGACGGTCATCACGTCGTCGCGCGCGGTGTTGCCGTTGTTATTGAACCAGCGCCAGAACGACAGCATCGGGTCGCCGTAGCTCGTGACGTTGTACGCCGGGCTGGTGAGCGTCGTGATGAGGTTGTCAACATCGAACTGGCCGGCGGTGGTGCCCGCGGTCGCGCCCGTCACCCAGCACGTGCCGCCCGCGCCGGGCGTGCGGTCGTCGCCGGGCTGCACGATGAGCGAGCCGGCAAC
>DATGWV010000061.1:0-8480 GCA_035299305.1 Phycisphaerales bacterium
ATGGCCGCGGCCTCCTGCCCCTTGTTCTGCGGATACGTGCCCATGCGGCCGCTGCGCTGCAGCTTGAAGGCCGTCTCATCGAGCGCGCGGCACTTGCACATGTACTGATAGAGCTCGAGAATCTCCTCATCCTTCAGCACAGGCGTGCCGTCGGCGTTGGTCGCGAGTTCCTTGTCCACCACGCCGTGCTCGTCCATGATCTGGAGATGCTCGACGTTGGCTCCGTAGACGGTTCGAATGGGCATGCGGTAAGGATAGCCGCCGGGTAGCGAGCGACGGAAGAGGGGAGGTCGAGGACGCGCCAACATCGCGGCGGTCGGTGTCCTAGCCGGACGTCCTCCTCCCCCACCACACCACCCCGTCCAAACGAAACGAGGCCAGCGGGCGTGCTGGCTCCCATGTCTCATTTTGCGGTCCTCGGGTCGTCGCGGCATCCTGTCGATAACCAGCGATCAATGGCTTTACCTGCATTGGATTCAATGCGGGATTCACGACCTGCAGCTGTATAGTGCATGGAATTCCGCGAGGCACTTGAGAGGGTCACGAGCCGCGCGGAGGCGTTGAACTAACTTCGAGCGCTCGGAGCAACGCGCAGTCTGCGACCGATTGAATGAGGCCTCCTCGTGATCGTGTACCCCTTGTCAGAAGATCCCAATCTGCCAACTCGCATACTGAACTGGCCGGAAGACACCAAACTCAAGTGGAGTCACCGGTTTCAACAGGAGCCATTGGAGTTGGAGTGGACGCCACTTCTCACGACCGTTGACAAGGGCGGCCACCGAGGTGATGCCAAGGCCCTGAAACCTTACGGATTCCGCAAGCGCCCCTTCGGTGACATTGCACAAATCTGGCGTGCAAGGCTGCTTTCTGTGCGAGCATTGTCGGTGTTGCGGCCATTCCTGAAGGACACGTGCGAAGTGCTGCCGTTGCGTTGCGACTGCGAAGGACAGGATTATGTCGCGATCAACTGCCTGAACCGCATCGATGCGTTCGATCGCTCTCGTTCTGATCTCGATATCGATGAACAAGGACGCATTACGTGGGAGTACTCGTATGCGTTCAAAGAAGATGCTATTGGCAGCAGTGCCATTTTCACGGTGCCTGATTTTGCCGGGACCGTTTTCTGCACGCAAGCCGTCATCGACGCGGCGACATCGGCGGGGCTGATCGCTTTCCCCAAGCGACCTCTCCCAGGCCAAGGCGACGAGCCCGCCAAGTCGCGTGTGGACCCTTACGTCTGGTGACAAAGTCGGTTGTGACGCTACGCAAACGGGAACAACATCGAGTTCGTTGCGGTCATATCTCTGACACTACACGATGTGTCCATGTGACTACCCCACCCGGCGTACCAGTCGTCATGTCGACCTTCGTACCGTTCTTGAACTTGCGGTAAACCTGTCCTCGCCGGCACGTGCCCTCACGCAAGTACCGCACGCACCCGACGCAGCACCGTGTCGCGGCCGATCAGTTCCAGCGTTTCGGTCATGCCGGGCGTCACGCCGGTGCCGGTCAAGGCGACGCGGAGGGCCTGGGCGATGGGGCCGGGGTTGGCGAGGTTCTTTGATTTGGCGAACTGTTCGAGCGCGGCGTGGAGGGTTTCGCCAGTCCACGGGGTATGTTGTTCAAGGATGGGCAGGAACTCGCGCAGCAGCGTGAGGCCTTGCAGGTTGTTGGCGAGCAGGTTCTTCTCGCGCGGGGCGGGGTCGGCGGCGAACTGCGCGGCGACGTCGGCGTCAGTGAGCAGCGCGAAGCGGCTGGACTTGATGGCATCGCGGAAGGTCTTGGCACGCGGCTTGACGGCGCGGGCGAGAACGACCAGCGAAGGCGAGAACGTGTCGCCGCTGCGGAAGGTGCGCACGAGGGCGGCGATATCGGCGTTGGCGGGAGTTGTTGCAGGGTCGTTGGCGGCCAGCTCTTCGTTACACCAGTTCCACCAGCGCTGCGCGAACTGCTCGTCGGTCATTTGGGCGAGGTAGTCGGCGTTGAAGGAGAGGAGCTTGGCGCGGTCGAACTTGCTGTTGGTCTTGCCGATGCGGTCGAGCGTGAAGAGCTCGCCGATTTCGCGCAGCGTGAACTTCTCGCGGTCTTTGCCATCGGGCAATTTCAGGCCAGGATTCCAGCCCAGGAGCGCGACGTAGCACAGGATGGCTTCGGGCAGGTAGCCGCTGCTGCGGAAGTCGGCGACTTCGATTTCGGGCAGCGTGATTTTGAGGAAGGCGGCGATCTTCTGCGCGGTGTCGATGCTGTCGTTTTCGGCGGCAAGGAAGTCTTTGAGCGTCTTTTCATCAAGCTTGGTGCCGGCGCACACGGCTGCGATGTAATCGGGGCCGTTCTTGGCCATGGCGTCTTTGAGCGCCTTGCGAGCGGTCTTGGCTTTGTCGCGCTTGCTCATCTTGGTGCCGTCGACATTGAAGATGAGCGGCATGTGGGCGTACGCGGGCGTGCGATAGCCCAGGGCCTTTTGCAGGGCCACGTGGCGCGGCGTATTTGCCAAATGTTCCTGGGCCCGAAGCACGTGCGTGACGCCCATGGCTTCATCATCGCAGACTACCGCGAAGTGGTACGTGGGCAGGCCGTCTTGCTTGCGGATGACGAAGTCGTCGAGCTCGCCCGCGGCGATCTTGACATCGCCCAGCACATCATCGCGCACGACGATGGCTTCGGCAGGCGCGAAGAACCGCACCACGTGCGGCTCGCCGCTCTGCATGCGGCGGATGCGCTCGGCAATGTCGGAAATCTTGTTGTAGCTGGCGCGGTCGTAGCGATAGGTTTGCTTGGCGGCGACGGCGACTTTGCGCGCGGCTTCGAGTTCTTCGCTGGTTTCGAAGGCGGGGTAGGCCTTGCCTTGCTCGACCAGTCGCATGATGGCGGCGTTGTACTTCGCCAGCCGCTGCGCCTGGAAGAACGGGCCGACGCCGCGCGGATCGCCGCCGATGGTGCGTGTCGCGCCACTATCGGTGTACTTGAGCGTGGGGCCTTCGTCCCAGTCGATGCAGAGCCACGCGAGATCTTCCATGATGCCGCGCGCGGATTCATCGCTGCTGCGGGCTGCGTCGGTGTCTTCGATGCGGAGGAGGAACTTGCCGCTCCCCCCACCGCCGCCATGCCGCTTGGCGAACGCCCAGCAGAAGAGCGCGGTGCGTGCGCCGCCGATGTGCAGGTGACCGGTGGGACTGGGAGCAAAACGCGTGACGTGCGAAAGAACCATAAGGGTGCAACGGTACGCGCGTGTTGCGGGAGGTTTGCAGGCGGGAATCAGCGGCGGCGGCGTGCGGCGAGCGGCAGACCCGCCAACATCAGCGGGAGTACGCCTGCAGACGGCACCTGCAGCGAAACCGTGAGGCGGGAGGCATCGAGGATGTTGTTGTTGTCGTTGTCGCGGAAGAACTCGCGCGAGTAGCTGATGCTGGTGAACATGCGATAGTTGACGCCGCTTTCCAGTTCAACCTGTGTCGCTGAATACGGAACGTTGGCGCCGGTTGCGACATTGAAGAAGAAAGGCGTCGCCAAATTGCTTTGGAGTCCGTTGCCTGCGGTCACGGTCCATTGGCGCTGCAGCGTGTAGAGGCCCGTTTCGGTGACTTGAAAGAAGACTTCCGCGCTGAGGTAGCCGGTGATCGTGCGATCCCAATCTTGCGGCGTGTCCGGGTCGTTCCAGGCGAGGCCGTGTTCGAGCGTAAGGGTGAATGATGAGGGGGATGAGGTGAACTCGGCTGTGCGCGTCTGAAAGACCTGCCACTCACTGTTTCCCTGCGTGCTGGTGACTGTGCCCCAGACGTTGTCCAAGACCGTGGTTGACTGCACGACGATGCTGGCGGAAGCGGTGTGTGCGAGAGCGCAGCACATGGCTGCGAGCGAGACGAGTTGGCGGGTGGCGAGCATAAGGACGATCCCCTTTCTTGTGGACGTTATGAGCGGCGGCGGCGGGCGGTGAAGAGTGCCCCGAGCCCGATAGTGGCGAGCGCACCGGGCGTGGGAACGATCACGCGCAGGAAGTAATCGGAGAAGGCGTTGCCGTCGGTGGGCAGGAAGGCCCCGATGTAACCTGCCCACACGCGCTGCGAGATGGTGTACTGGCCTGCCGCGAGCGAGAACTCAAGCGGACGCGGTTGGCCCAGGCCGGTCACGGCGACTTGTACGTTACTGGCATTGAGCACACGGGTGGTTCCCGAGTCGAAGAACCAGGTAAAGGGATTGGATGAGCCAGTGAGCAGGCGGGTTTCGAGAGAGACCGTTGAAGCCTGCAGCAGCGTGAACGTGGTGTTGATTTGAATCGAGGACTGGCCGCCCACGGGCCCGTAGTCGGCGGCGGGGATGTTGATTCGCGTCGCAGAGTATTCGGCGCGGGCGGAGAGCGTGAAGGAGTTGGGCGTGAACTCCGCCGCGCCGCGGGCGAAGTAGTTGTGGCTGATGGTGGCCTCCGCCGTGCCCGGGTCGGGCCAAAGCGAGCCGACGTACGTCACGACTTGCGTGGTGGGGCCGAAGGTCTGATCAAAGTTGGTGCCGGCGGCGGGGTTGAACGTTTGCGTCCCGCCAAAGGCTGCGGGCGCGGAGAACACAAACTGCTGCGAGTTAATGACCAGCACGGCGTGAGCGGTGGAAGTCGCTGCGAGCAGAGCCGCACTGGCGGCGGCGAGAACGATGAACTGTGCACCACGCATGGAAGCCCCTTTTGGCAAAGAAGAACCGCGCGGCAGAGGAGCCGCGTCGGACCAAGTATGACACAAACAGGGCATTGTGCCAGCAAAGTGGAGACTTTGTTGACGCACGCCGGAGCTGCGCGGAAGGCTCGGCGAGTCGTCGAAAAAATATGCGAACCGCTTACAAACCTTGCGAGTTTCCATCACAAACCTCTTCACAGCGAGGCAATTCAAGATAGACTGATCTCATGCTTGTTCCCCGAGTTCATTCTGGCACCTGAGGTGGCGGGCCCACGCGTTTCGTGCGGCCCGCACTCGCGGAACAACCATCTTCAAGGAGACAACCCATGCCCAGCCGCAACGCCAGCGATATTCGCAACATCCTTCTGTGCGGGAGCGGCGGCGGCGGAAAGACCACGCTGTGCGAACGCCTGCTGTTCGCGACGGGCGCGATCAAACGCATGGGTTCAGTCGCTGAAGGCTCGACCGTGAGCGATTGGAGCGACGACGAGAAGCATCACAAGCACTCGCTGCAACCAAGCCTCGTGCACTTTGATTACGAGGGGCACTTGGTCAATCTCATCGACACGCCGGGAAAGGTTGATTTTGTCGGTCATGCCATCGCGTGTTTTCCGGCGTGCGAAACGATCGCGGTGGTGATCGACGCGACGCGCGGGATTGACAGCATGGCACGGCGCATGATGGGCGTGGCGGAGCAACGCAAGATTCCGCGGATGCTGATTGTCAACAAGATGGATGAGGCGAGCACGAGCCAGCTTGAAGCGCTCACTGATCAACTGCGCGAGACGTTTGGGAACATTTGTCTGCCGATCAATCTGCCTCGCAACGCGCGGGGGGATGTGATCAATGTCTTTGAGCACGACGGCAAAGATGGCAAGGGCGACAACGCTGATTTTTCGAGCGTGCATGAGGCGCACAAGAAGATCGTCGAGCAGGTCATCGAGGTGGATGATGAACTGACGATGCAGTATCTCGAGACAGGTGATGGGCACTTTGATCCGGAGAAGCTGCACGCGGCATTCGAGAAGTGCCTGGGTGATGCGCATTTGGTGCCCATTTGCTTTGTGAGCGCCAAGAGCGGCGCGGGGGTCGATGACCTCTTGCACATCTTCGCGAGCTTGTGCCCCAGCCCCTTGGAAGTGAACCCGCCTGAGTTTGTCATTCGTGAGAAGGAAGACAGCGACGAAGCGGAGTGGCACGCCAAGCCTGAGCCGAGCGGCAAGCTGCTTGCTCACGTCTTCCGCGTGGTGATTGATCCGTTCCTCGGCAAGATCGCGATCTTCCGCGTGCACCAAGGCACGCTGAAGGCCAAGAGCGACATTCTCATCAACGATCACAAGAAGCCGGTGAAACTGGGGCACGTGTTCATCCTGCAAGGCAAGGATCACGTCGAAGCCCACGAGTTCGGGCCCGGGTCGATCGGCGCCATCGCGAAGGTGGATGACCTGCACATCAACGATGTGATTCACGAGAGCCACGAGTACGACGGCGTGCACCTGATTCCGCTGCCGGTGCCCAAGCCGCTCTTCGGGCTGGCGATTGAGCTCAAGAACCACGCCGATGAAACCAAGTTCAGCGCGGCGGTGCACAAGCTGATGAGCGAAGATCCGTGTCTGGTGGTTGAGCGCATCGCCGCGACGAAGCAGACGGTGATGCGCGGGCTTGGCGAACTGCATCTGCGCGTGGTGCTCGAGAAGCTCAAGAAAGCGGGCATCGAGCTGATCACCAGCACGCCCAAGGTGGCGTACAAGGAGACGGTCACGAGCAAGAGCGAAGGACATCACCGCCACAAGAAGCAGACGGGCGGTGCGGGGCAGTTTGGTGAGGTGTACTTGCGCGTGGAGCCGCTGGGTGATGGTGCGGCGACGGACTTCGAGTTCGTGAATGAGACCGTGGGCGGGAGCATTCCGCGACAGTTCATTCCGGCCGTCGAAAAAGGCGTCAAGCAGGTGCTTGCGGATGGCGCGATCGCGGGCTATCCGATGAAGGGCATCCGTGTGAGCGTCTACGACGGCAAGTATCACGACGTGGACAGCAAGGAGATCGCGTTTGTCTCGGCCGGCAAGTGGGCGTTTATCGATGCGGTACAGAAGGCCAAGCCCGTGCTCATGGAGCCCTATGCGCTGCTGGAGATCACTGCGCCCTCACGCTACATGGGCGATCTGGCGGGGCACATCAGCACCAAGCGTGGGCGTGTGCAGAGCAGTGATGTCGTGAGCGGCGATCAGTGCATCGTCAAGGCGATTGCGCCGCTGAGCGAACTGCAGAACTACGCCAACGAGCTCAAAAGCATGACGGGCGGGGCGGGTACGTTCACGATGGATTACAGCCACGATGAACGCACGCCGCCGCAGGTGCAGCAGCAGGTCGTGGCGGCGTTCAAGCCGCATGCGCATGAGGATTGAACGGGCGTGATCGACAGTCGGTGTGAATAAACCGCGTGACGCGTGAAGTGCTCAAGCACCGCACACGTGACGCGGATTTTCTATGCTGATAGCGGTTGGCGTGCGATCTGATGCTGACTTGTCTCAGCCGCCTAGGCCTAGTTCTGCGGCGTTGACGCAGTTCACGGCTCGGTTGTCTTCTTTGAAGAGTCGCACGATGCGGACGGTTTCGTGGGCGACGGCGAGTTGGGCCTGATCGGTGCTTGCGCCGACGTGATGGCTGGCGTAGACGCCCGGAAGGTGGGCGGTGTCGCTGTGCCACGGTGATTCGGTTTCGGCGGGCTGGGCTTCCCAGACGTCGAGGCCGGCGCGGATGCCTTTGGTGGTGATGGCTTCGCGGAGCGCGGCTTCGTCGACGATACCGCCTCGGCTGGTGTTGATGAAGTACGCGCCGGGTTTCATCGCGGAGAAGAAGTCCTTGCCGAAGATTTTCTTGGTGCTGTCGGCGAGGGGGAGGTGGACGCTGATGGCGTCGGCGCGCTTTGCGAGGGCGAGAAGGGCGGGTGTGTCGGTGCCGCCAAACTCGCAGCCCAGCGCGCTGGCGTGCTGGGGGGTGATGCTGCGCGACCAGGCAACGACGTTCATGCCGAAGGCGACGGCGCGCTTGATGACTTCTTGGCCGATTGCGCCGACCCCCACCACCGCAAGTGTCGAGCCTTTGAGGCCGCGGGCTTTGCTGAATTCCTTTTTGTTCCACCTGTCGGCTTTGGCGCTGGCGCACATGTCGGGAATGCGGCGGTCGCAGCAGAGCAGGAGGCCCATAGTGAGCTCGGCGACGGCGACAGCGTTCATGCCCGGGCAGTTGCAGACGGCGACGCCACGCTTGGTCGCACTGGGGACGTCGATGTTGTCGACGCCTGAACCGGCGCGGACGATGAGCTTGAGGCTCTTGGCGACTTCGAAGACGGCGGGCGGCACTTTTGTGCTGCGGACGACGAGGATCTGCGGGTCGTGGCTCGCAACGAGGCCCGCGAGGCCGGCGGCACCAGCGTTGGGATCGTTCATCACTTCGCAGCCTAGGGCCTTGAGCCCGTCCAGACCGGCCTTCTCAAACTTGTCGGCGACAAACACACGCATGGCAGGCTCCTCGAGCGACTCGGGGGACGCCACATAGGGCGAGCGGTCGCGGTGGAAGTGTTGGCGCGAGAAGTTGCGGCGTCAGCGTGCTACAACAGGACATGATCAAGCGTGTGCACACCGCTGGAATGGGGCGCGTTCTCGCGAACGCGGGATGGATGAGCGTTGGACTGTTTTCACTCGCTGGGTGCTCGAGCACGCCTGATACGCCGGCACGCAACGTACCCATGGTGAGCGGGGCGAGCGTGCGGCCTGCGCCGGC
The DNA here is from genome assembly GCA_035299305.1 of Phycisphaerales bacterium. GTDB lineage: Bacteria > Planctomycetota > Phycisphaerae > Phycisphaerales > UBA1924 > BJHL01. The sequence goes on from DATGWV010000061.1 coordinate 8,445, forward strand.
GGCGGATATGTCCAAGCCGGTTGCGTTGGCGGGTCG
>DATGWV010000062.1:0-8468 GCA_035299305.1 Phycisphaerales bacterium
GCACATCTACCATCCCCCATGCGACTTGGCACCCGCGCCACGCTCATCTCGCTCGCGTCGCTCGCTGCACTCACGGGCCAGCTCATCGGCTGTGGCCCCGCCGTCACGCCTTCCTTCGATTCTCCCGAGCCCGCCGCACGCAACGCCGCCATCGTCCGCGCCGCTGAAACGCGCGATCAAGGCAGCGTCGATGAACTTATCGCCATGCTTGATAGCGACGACCCCGCCACGCGCGTGCTGGCCATCCGCACGCTTGAACGCATCACGGGACAGACCAACGGCTACGACCCGCACGCCGATGCCATGTCGCGCGCCGCCGCCGTGCGTCGCTGGCACGCCTGGCACACCACACAGCACGCACCATCCGTCGGAGGCCGCCAGTGAACCACACACCTGCCGCCCCACCACCCGCCATCGACTCCGACGCGCACCACGACGCCGAAGTCCGCATCGAGCTGCTCAGCAAGCCCGTCTACCTCTGCGCCGTGCGTGACTTCATGCGACAAGTCTGCCGCCGCCACGGCTTTCATGACGATCAGACCGCACAGATCGTCCTCGCGGTGGACGAAGCGCTCGCCAACGTGATGAAGCACGGCTATGCCAACCACGCCGATGGCCACATCTGGCTTGCCATCTCCCCCTTCGCTCAAAGCCAGCGCGGCCCGGGCCTGCGCATCGTCATCGAAGATACCGCCAAACAGGTCGATCTCGCGAGCATCAAGAGCCGCGACCTCGCCGAAGTGCGCCCGGGTGGACTGGGCGTCCACATCATCAAACAAGTGATGGACGAAGCCACCTACGCCCACCGCGAAGGCGGCGTGGGCATGCGTCTCACGCTCGTCAAGCATCTGTCGTCCCCCGCCGTCTGCGCAACGCAAGGCGACAAGTGTTCGACCGACATGACTTCCGATAGTGCTTCAAAGAACAGTGCTTCAAACAACAAAGCCGACAACGGCTGCTGTGGAGGTTCGCATGGCTGCTGATGGTTCCGCAATGCACGTCGCTCTCACCTACAAAGGCGCAGTCGCCATCGCCGCGCCGTCGGGCGATATCGGCACGCACGAAGCCCCCGCCCTGCGCACCGCCATCCGCGAAGCTCTTGATAAGAAGCCGACGAAGATCATCGTCGACCTCTCGGGCGTTCCTTACATGGCAACCGCCGGACTCGCCACGCTCGTCGAAGCCATGAACCTGACGCGCAAGGCTGGCAGCACACTGGTCCTCGCCGGGATGCATGAACGCGTGAAGGCGGTGTTTGATATCTCGCGCTTGACGGGGCTATTCAAGATCGCGCCGGATATTGCAGCGGCGGAAAGCATGTAAGGCAGGAACATGGCGGACGCAAGAGGGGACTCATGCTGTGGCACGTCTGGGTTGAGGTTGGATTCGCCAAGGAAGGTCGCGGCATAGCTCTCTTTTTTGAGAGTCTCACCGCCCTCATGCAAGACGGATGGTCTGCTTTCCCCGACCCCACACGCGTAGATTGGGCCCTCGGTTCGGCAGTTGGCATCTACGACGAAGACGGCGTTCGTGTGACCTGGCACTGGTCGCACGACTTTGACTGGGCAGACTTTGTTTCCAAGCACACCCATAAGGCAAACGCCTCGATGCGTTTGTTTCAAGACGAGAACGTTATCGCCGTGTCGTGGGATGCTACCAAACCCGACATTGTCGAGATCGATTGGGAGCAGTACCCGGCGATTTGGACAGGCCGCACACAAGTGCCGGATCTGTCTCGCCCTTCAGCTCGTGTCGAGTCACTCGTGGTACGTCATAGCGCGGAAGTGCAAGGCTGTCGCTGGGTCCACGTCTACGCCTAGTTTGATCTTGTGGAGAGACCGTGATACACGCGAGACTTCCCGCCTTCGGACAAGATTGTTCGCGTGATGAAAGATTGATGGAATGCATCGTGCACAAGTTCTGCATTCATCTTGAGTCAAAGAACTGGAGCGCCGGCTCTGAGTTTTCTGGCGTCTTGTATCTTGAAGTTGATAGCGAGTGCTTTCCATGTAAGGACTGGACGGACTTTTCGCTGATTGTCGCGCCGCAGTGGCTCACAGCCATGCGATGCTTCGTGAACGGCAGCCACGCCGAGTCGATGGCGTTCATGGATGGACGGCCGCTCTTCTTTAAGCTACGTCGCGAAGGCGGACAGTCGCTTCTTGAGGTGCATGAATGGCGCGCCGTCGGCGACCATGTGACGCATGCGTTCGAAATCACAACCCAGCAAATCGAAGAACTCATCATCGAGCTCTCGCTCAAACTCGACAATGCCCGGCGAGCGTTTGAATGTCAACGTGGCAACACCTAGCCATCTCTCGCCCGCTCACTTGTTCAAACACCTACCGACCGATGTGTCTACCTCGTCGTTCGCTCGCGACCACGCATTGGCCCCGATTCCGCAAAATTCAGCCACTACCGCATCTATCCGCCCAATTCCTCCTTGCGTTCCCCCGTGCATGTGGTACGCTCCGCGCGGCAGCGGCCATTCGCCGCTGGGAGGTTTGCAGCATGGTTATCGCGCATCTGCTCGCGTCTTGCGTGTGTGTCCGTCGGGCGGCCCGGCTTGTTCCCGCTCCGGCGGCTCTGCTGCTGGCCGGGCTTGTCAGCACGGCGGGCAATGCCCTTGCTCAGCCCGGCGGCGTGGCCGTGACAGACCTTGGCACCTTCTCGGGCAGCGTGTCCACGCTGCAATCACCCAACCTCACACTCACCACCGCTGCGCCGGTGGCGTGGTACAAGATCCGCCTGCCGCGGATCACCGACCCGCACCGCTATTTGGACATCAGCACCTCGGGCGCTGGCTTTAGCGACAGCGAGATCGCTCTCTACTCCAGCACAGGCACGCTCATCGCGAGCGACGATGACGACGGCGCGAACAACTACTCGGCTCTTTCCTTCGGCATCACCAACCCCGGCGCCGCCGGGCGTGTGCCGCCCATCGCGCAAGCGGGCCAGACTGCAGGTGCCCCCTTTGACGGCCGCGACGGCACGCTCAGCGGCGATCCGATGGTGAGCTTGCTCGGCACGGCGGGTGACTACTACATCGCCGTCACGCGCTTTGATGCGACCTTTGGCAACAACTTTGGCGTGATTCCCCCGGCCGGCCCGGCGAGCGACTTCTCGATGCTGCTGACGGTGCGCATGAACACGCCCGGCGGGCAGGTCGCGCCGACGGTGGACGGTCGCAATGACTCCCAGCCGTTCGGAGTGGACACCGTTCGTGTCATTGCAGACGCCAGCGCGAACACCGCCGACGTCCGTGCTGACTTGTCCGTCGTCGGTGGCAACAGCAACGCGCAGTTGGCTTTTGATGGTGACGGCGAGCGATGGGAAGGGTTCATTGATGTGCCCGCTCTGACCCAGCCCGGCACCTTCCCGTTTATCTATCGCGCCAGCAACGCGATCGGCGATGTCACCGTCGATCAGGCTTCACTGCAGGTTCTGCAACTTGCCAACGAATGCGCCTACGCCGACCAGCGGTTCATCGCTTCGACGCTCGGCACCACCGTCTACACCTACACCACCGTGCTGGGCGACGTCGACGGCCCCTGGGTCGCGGCGTGCACGACCCCGAGCTTTCCGCCCACCGGCAACGATGTCTGGTTCCGCATGTTCCCTTCAACCAACGGCACGCTCACGTTGAGCACGTGCAACAGCGACACGGGCTTTGTCGGCACGCAGCCCGACACCCTGCTGGGTATCCGCGAGTTCTGCTTCGACCCCTTCCTTTCCTGCGGCGATGATGTGGGCGGCTGCGGCGTGGGAACGCGCCTGACCAACATTCCCGTGACGGCAGGCCAGGAGTACAACATCGCCGTCCGCGCGTGGGGAGGCGACATTCCCAACGGCCGCCTCGCCGTCACCTTCGTCCCCGGCTGCGACGACATCGACTTCAACAACAACGATGTCTTCCCCGAAGATCAAGATGTCATCGACTTCTTCAACGTCCTCGCCGGCGCTGACTGCCCTGTCTGCAACGACATCGACTTCAACAACAACGATGTCTTCCCCGAAGACCAAGACGTGATTGATTTCTTCAATGTGCTGGCCGGCGGTGCGTGCCCCTAATGCACGCGAGACCGCTGACTCGCACGGTTCTCAGACGTACCTGGACCCGTTCCTGCTCGCGTGATGTGCGAAACGCGTGCGATCTTCTCATTTCTGTTCCCTCAATCGGGCGGAAAGCGGTTACCTTGTTGCAGGTTCAATGCTGAACCGCGAGGAGGCCACATGCACAATTTCAAGCAGTTCCTGATGCGGTTCACGTTCGTCGCAGCGATTGCGTCGGCAGCGGGGTCGGGCCTCGCCCAGCCCGGCGGTGTGACGGTGACAGACCTGGGAAGCTTCGCAAACACTGCTTCGGGTTTGCAGACGCAGCTCGTCACGATCACGTCGGCGGCCCCGGTGGCATGGTTCAAAATTCGCCTGCCACGGGTCGTCGATCCGCACCGCTTTCTTGACATCAGCACGTCGGGTGCAGGCCTCGCCGATACAGAGATCGCCATTTTCACCGCGAGCGGATTGCTCGTCGGAAGCGACGATGATGACGGCGCGAACAACTTCTCAGCTCTTTCTTTCGGCCTGACCAATCCCGACGCGCCTTTTCGCGTCCCACCGGTTGCCGAACCTGGCCAGTTTCCCGGCGCGACGAACAACGGCCGCGACGGTTCGTTCTCGGGAAACTCATCGACCGGTACTGCAGCCGACTACTTCATCGCCGTCACGCAGTGGGATGTGACTTTCGCCAACGGCTTCGGCGTGACGCGCAACAACGGACCCGCTACCGGCCTCAGCACCCTGCTCACGCTGCGCATGGGCACCCCGAGCGGCGCGAGCGGACCTGTACTCAATGCCACGAGTAGAACCCTGCTTACACGCGATACCTCGGTTTTCCCCACGGCATTGACCAACACGGGTGTCGCCACCGTCGCGGTGGATGTTTCGTCGCTTGGGGGCGCAAGCAACGCCGAACTCACTCCCAGCGCTAACGGCCAGCAGTGGAGCGCCACAGTGCCCCTTGGACCGAGCCCGTTGCCTGTCGGTACTTTTCCCATGATCTACCGCGCGACGAACTCGATCGGCGATGTCAGCATCACCACCGAGTCAATCTTCGTGGAGGTGCCAGGGCGTACTTGCTTCACCGCTGATCAACAGACGATTCCCGGCATCCCCGGTACGACCATTCATACCTACAACACCACCGACGCCAACGTTGACGGTACGTGGACCAGTTCGTGCTACACCACATCGCTGCCGCCCACCGGTAACGACGTCTGGTTCCGCTTTGTGCCCACACTGAACGGCACGCTGACCCTGAGCACCTGCAATAGCGACACCGGCTTCATCGGCACACAGCGCGACACGCTGCTGGGCTTCCGCCGCGAGTGCTCACCCGGGGATGTGTTCCTGTACTGCGGCGACGACGTGGGCGGCTGCGGCGTCGGCACGCGCCTGACCGGTCTCCGCGTGACCGCGAACCAGCAATACAACATCGCCGTGCGCGCATTCAACGCCGACATCGTTAACGGCCTCCTCGCCGTCACCTTTGTTCCGGGCTGCGATGACATCGACTTCAATAACAATGACGTCTTTCCCGAAGACCGGGATTTCATCGACTTCCTGAACGTGCTCGCGGGCGGTGATTGCCCAACCTGCAACGACATCGACTTCAACAACAACGAAGTCTTCCCCGAAGATCAAGACGTCATCGACTTCTTCAACGTCCTCGCTGGCGGCGACTGCTAACTCGCCCCGCGACTCACCTGCTCAAGCGTTCACTCGCGCGCAAACGGCGAGCATCATCTACTAAACCGTCACACCTTCGCCCACGATCGTGCGACGCGCGCACGTGCGAAACACGCATTCGCCGTACGGATTCTGCACGTCCCACTTGCGATCCACACACACACACGGTACATTGCGGCCCGCTTTCCTCGGCTCGCGCTGTCGCCGAGCCACAAGGGTGAAGCATCACCGCGCTGCAGCTTGTCATGCCGCAGCGCCCGCGTGATGCACAAAGGAACCGCCAATGTCTACCACGATCGCTCGTCGTCTCTCGCTGTGCGCCTCGCTCTCACTCCTCGCTCTCGTGACCGTGAGCGGCTGTTCATCACAGAACAAAGCTCCCAAGTCGAAGCTCGATCCCGCGGCGCAAGCCATGGCCGACATGGAAACCTACAGCAAGTCCGGCATGCCGGGCGAAATGCACCGCAAGCTCGCTGAAGGCGCGGGCACGTGGACCACGACCAACACCATGTGGATGGCTCCTGACATGCCGCCCATGACCACCACCGGCACCGCCACCACTCGCATGAGCATGGACGGCCGCTTCGCCATCACCGAAGTCACCAGCTCCATGGGCGACATGGGCACGATGAACGGCATGTCCATCGTCGGCTACGACAACGTGCAGAAGAAGTTCGTCAGCACCTGGATCGACAACATGGGCTCGGGCATCATGCAAGGCGTCGGCACCTCCACCGATGGCGGCAACCGCATTGAATGGGTCTACACCTACTCCTGCCCCATCACCAACTCGCGCCGCACCATGCGCGAAGTGCACACGCACCCCGACAAGAACACGTTCGTCATCGAGTCCTTCGCCAATGATCCGCGCACCAATGTCGAGATGAAGTGCATGCGCATGGAAGCCAAGCGCAAGTAAACACCGACCGGTGGCCCGCCCCTCCGGGGCGGGCGCATGCCAAAGTCGAACATCGTCTCTCGCGCCCTGTTAAGACGCGAGCCCACAAACAAAAAACGCGAGCGCCACCGCTCGCGTTTTTCATTGACAACCACCACCCGCTCTCCACTCTCTGTTCTCTGTTCTCTGTTCTCTGTTCTCCGCTCTCCGTTCTCCGTCCCCCACTCACGCCATCCCCGCCGCTTTCCGCCACTGCCGCAACTGCCCCAAGTGATACCCCAAGTGCGTTGTCATCAGAATCGTCGCGACATCGCCAATCACGCGCGCGTGCGGCTGATACATCGCCGGCGCAGGCCGTGAGAAGTAAGCCGCATGCCGCTGGGCAACCGTCGCGGCAACACGCTCGCACCGCTCATCAAACACACCCAGCAACTCATCTTTCGGCAAGTACGCGCTCGCGTCCTTCACCGGCGTTGTGCCATACCCATACCGCGCCATCTCACCCTCAACATCAATCGCGCCCGCATCATCCACGAACGTCAGCAGCGTGCCTGCATACGCGTTGAGGTGCGACAGCGTCCACGCCGGATGATTCACGATCGTGCCGACGCTCTCGCTCATGCGTGACGCGAGCACATCCACCACCGCCTCGCGCACAAACGCCGAGGCCATTCCCCACACATGCACAATCGCCCCCACTGCATCAAACTGCATCGCGTTGTTCATCACGAAGCCTATCCGCACCCCTCCCCTCCTCCCATCCCCCACATGTATACTACTTTCAACTGACTTCTCCACCTGCTCACGTCTTCCCCGCTCCTCCGCGACCATGCCCCCTCCCCAACCATCCCGCCTGCGCGACACATTGCTCGCTCCCGTCGCCACCATCGGCGCGCAAGCCATCGCGATGGTCGATCATTTGGGCAGCGCAGTCTTCCTCGTCTGGGACACGTTCCGCTGGGCATTCAAAGGCGCAATCTCCCCCAAGCTCCGCCTCGGCAAAGCCGCCGTCGTCTCGCAGATCGTCCGCGTGGGCGTGCGCAGCATCTTCATCGTCAGCCTTGTCTCAGGCTGCGTGGGCCTCATTCTCGCATTCCAACTTTCGCCGCCGCTTGATGACTTCGGCCGTAAAGACCTCGTCGCCAACATCATCTCCATCGCCGTGCTGCGCGAACTGGGCCCGCTCATCGGTTCCATCGTCCTCACCGGCTTCGCCGGGGCGAGCATCGCCGCCGAAATCGGCACGATGGTCGTCAGCGAAGAAGTCGAAGCCCTCGAAGCCCACGCCCTCAACCCCGTGCGCTTTCTCGTCGTGCCGCGTCTGCTCGCCGCCGTCGTCAGCATGACCTGCCTCGCCATCATCGCGAGCGTGGTCTCCATCGCCAGCGCGCTGGCCATCAGCGTCGTCGCGCTCGACATCCCCTTCGACAACTTCATACGCAACATGCTCGACCAGGCCAAGCTCGTCGACTTCGCGACCGGCGTCAGCAAAGGCGCCGTCTTCGGCCTCCTCATCGGCACCATCGCCTGCCTCAACGGCCTCAAAGTCACCGGCGGCGCAGCGGGCGTGGGCAAAGCTACCACCAGCACCGTCGTGCAATGCGTCGTCGCCATCGTCATCGCCGACCTCGCCTTCACGGCGGTCTTCTTCGCGCTGGGATTGGTCTAACCACGAGTCGCGGAGACGAGGAGGCGAGCGGAAAACGCGGAGCGAAAAGCGTGTGGCAAAGATCACGCCGATGCTCTTGGCTCGACCGAGCCATGAATCCCCAATTCATCCATCCGCGCCTCTCCGCCACCCTCGGCGCCTCCGCGACCGACG
>DATGWV010000063.1:0-15183 GCA_035299305.1 Phycisphaerales bacterium
GTCGCCATGACCCGCCACTTCGGGCACGCCGCCGATGAACTGGGTATCGCCCAGCCATCGCTCTCGGCGCAGGTGCAGAAAGTCGAGCGAGCGTTGGGCGTGATCTTCTTTGAGCGCGCCGCTCGCAAGTTCCTCGTCACGCCTGCGGGCGAGCGATTGCTGCCCTTGGTGCGCGAAATGCTCCTCAGCGCTGAAAAGCTCGCCGCCGCCTCGCATGAAAGCTCCAGACCCCGCCCGCTGCGGCTGGGTGTCATTCCCACGCTGGGCCCGTATCTCATGCCGCACGTGCTCGTGCCCCTCGCCCGCGCGGGCAACGGCTTCACGCTCGACATCACCGAGCGTCCCACCGCAACACTTGTTGAAAAACTCCTTGAAGGTTCGCTCGACGCCGCGATCCTCTCGCTGCCCGTCAAACACAACTCGCTCGCAACGCTGCCCATCTTCGACGAAGCCTTCTCCCTCATCGCCCCACGCGGCAGCGAAATCGCCCGATGCGCATGCCTCTCGCCCGGCCAGCTCGCCGCGTCAGACATGGTGCTGCTGGACGAAGGCCACTGTCTGCGCGAGCAGGTTGTCTCCGCCTGCAGCAAGCGCGGCGGCACGCAGCCCAAGGTCGTCGCGGCAAGCCTCGAAACGCTCAAGTACATGGTCGCGGCTGGCAATGGCTATTCGCTGCTGCCCGCCCTCGCGAGCGGCATTCCCGAAGGCCTCCGCGAACTGGTCGATGTGCGGGCGTTTGATGACCATCCCGTGGTGCGGCGCGTCGCGTTGTGCTACCGCCGAACCCTGGCCGACGCGCGGCGCGTGCTGCAACTGGCGGACTTCATGCGAAAACACCCGCCGAAGAATGTGCAAGTTGTGGGAGTGGGGCGGGCGACCAAGCCGACGCCAAAGAGAAAAGCCACTTCGGGGATTTGAACCCCGGACCTATGCTTTACGAAAGCATCGCTCTACCGCTGAGCTAAAGTGGCGAACAGGCCCCACAGCAGTCGCTGCGGGGTCGTAAGTATCGGCAGGGTGGACGCGAATTTCCACTCGGGCTGGCGAGTGAGTACCAAGCAGGCCGCGCCGTAATGAAAAACCCACGCAGAAGCGTGGGTTTTATTGGCTTTGGGGCTCTCAGATTCGCCCAGGCGAATGCATCAGGCCGGCACCGCACCCGGCGGGAGGTCCGTTGCCGGACCTGCGCCCGGCTCGCTCTTGGGGGGCTTGGCGTCGCGCTGCTTCTGGGCCAGCAGCATCTCAGCGACGCTGGGCTTGCTGAGCGTTTCGCCTCGCATGAGAGCGTGCACTTCGTCCGCCGTCAGGGTTTCGTGCTTCAGCAGCGCGTCCGCGACCGCGACGACCTTCTCCCAGTTGGCTTCCAGCATGCGTTCAGCATCGCTGTAGGCTTCGCCCGCGAGGCGCTTGATTTCCTCGTCGATGATGCGAGCGGTGTCGTCGCTGTAGGCCTTGTCGGGCATGAACATCTCGCGGGTGTCGGAGCCGCTGTAGCGGACGAAACCCAGCTTGGGACTCATGCCCCATTCCTCGATCATGGCCTTGGCCATCGCCGTGACCTGCGCGATATCGCCCGCCGCGCCGCTGGAGACATCTCCCATGGCGCGCTGTTCAGCGATGCGGCCGCCGCATGCGATGCGCATGCCCGCCGTGAGCCACTTGAGGCTGTAGCCGTGGCGGTCCTTCTCAGGCAGGCTGAACGTCGCGCCGCCGTAATCGCCGCGAGGAATGATCGTGACCTTGTGGAGCGGGTCGCCGTCCGGCAGGAGCACCTGCAAGACCGCGTGGCCGGCTTCGTGGTACGCGACGAGCTTGTTCTCTTCCTTCTCGCGCACGCGGCTCTTCTTGGCGCGACCGAACTTCACCTTGTCGCGAGCTTCTTCGAGATCGACATGCTCGATGAAGTCCTTGTTCTGCATCGTCGCCGCGATGGCGGCTTCGTTGATGATGGCCGCGAGGTCAGCGCCGCTGAACCCAGGCGTGCCGCGAGCGACGCGTTCGAGATCGACATTGGGCCCGATCTTGACCTTGCGGGTGTGAACCTTGAGAATCTCAAGACGGCCCTTGACGTCGGGCAGAGGCACCACGACCTGGCGGTCAAAGCGACCCGGACGCACGAGGGCAGGGTCCAGCACGTCGCTGCGGTTGGTTGCCGCGATGACGATGACGCCATCGGCCGGCTGGAAGCCATCCATTTCAACCAGAATCGCGTTGAGCGTCTGGTCGCGTTCGTCGTGGCCGCCCGTTGCGAAGCCGCTGCCGCGCTTGCGGCCCACGGCGTCGATTTCATCGAGGAAGATGATGCAGGGCGCGGATTCCTTGGCTTGCTTGAACAGGTCGCGCACGCGGCTTGCGCCCACTCCCACGAACATCTCGACAAAGTCTGAGCCCGAGATGCTGAAGAACGGCACATCGGCTTCGCCCGCGATGGCCTTGGCCAGCAGCGTCTTGCCCACGCCCGGATTGCCCACCAGCAGCACGCCGCGAGGAATGCGACCGCCCAGCTTGGTGAACTTCTTGGGGTTCTTGAGGAACTCGACGATCTCGGTGACTTCTTCCTTCGCTTCTTCAATGCCAGCGACATCGGCGAACGTGATGCCCGTCATTTCCTTGTTCAGCGTGCGGTGCCGGCTCTTGCCGAAGTTGCCCAGCATGCCGCCGCCCGCGCCGGCGTTGCGGAGTCCGCGCGAGATGAAGAACCAGACCAACAGAAGAATGATTAGGAAAGGCAGCATGAACATGATGAGCCCGACCCATTGGCTCTGGGGCTGCATCTTGGCTTTGCCATCCGTCAGCTTCAGCACTTCTTCCGCCGCGAAGCGACCGCCCAGCGTGTTGGTGCGGAGCATCACAAGCTGGCGCTGGCCATCTTTGTTGGCCAGCCGCTCAGCGACCACGGCGTCTTCGCGCACGATGACGCTGTCGCGATTGATCTCGCCGTTGTTCCACATGGTGCGGAACTGATCCAGCGTGATCTGCTCGCCGCGCCCCTGGTTCGTGAACATGACAAACAGCAGCACGCCGATCAGCAGCACGCTGACGAGGCCGAGCAGTCCGCGGCTGGGCGGCATGGTCGGCACGCCAGGCTTCTGGCCATTGGGGCCGGGGTTCTGGCCCGGCTTCTGGTCTTTGTTGCCCGAGGGCTTCTCGCTCGCGAAGAAAACGCGGATGCCCGCGAGGAATGCGTGCCACAAGCCGCGCACGCTGCGGGCGTTGATGTGGGATTCAGTGGGGTTCGAGGTGGTCTGCTTCATGTGTTCTTTTCTGCACGCACGAGGGCCGCGCGAGCGATGGGACGGAAGGAAGGCATGCAGGGACGTTGAGGGGGCGGCCCCAGCGGACCTGACTGTTGTGATTTTCGGCTATCAATTGTCACGGATGCAACGGTTGTGCCGAGTTGGCCGGAGTTGTTAGCTATGGCCACGGAAATGTTGCTTCCGTGAGAGTTTAGACGCTGGAAACCGGGGAAAGGTTCGGTCGGCCTCCGCTCGGCACGGGCCGGCAAAGCCCCGCGCGATGACGCATGCCTGTTGCTGAATCCCCAGCCCCTACCCTGCCCCATGCAGCCCGACGACGAAGTGTGCCTCTGCTTTCACGTAAGTCTGCGAAAAATTCGCAACTTCATGGCACGCGAAAATCCGTCGGTTCCCAGCCTCATCAGCGAATGCCTCGGCGCCGGCACGGGCTGCATGTGGTGCGTGCCCTTCCTCAAGCACCTGCACACCCTGCACCAGCAAGGCAAAGAGCCCGACCTGAAAATCAGCCCGGAGGAATACATGCGGACCCGCGCCAGTTACCGCGAGACAAAGGTCCGCGACGGCGACGTGGTGAAGCGAGTGACGGGCGAGTGAAGAGCGAGCAGGCACGAGGGCACAAAGGCACGAAGTGGCGTTAGTGTCACGCTAGCTCTGCGCAACGCGACAGTTGCCGCCGCCATTCGTCGTACAGATACGGAATGTTGCAGTCGGCATGCAGTTGCCGCAGCTGCGCCAGCGAGCGTTCGGTCAGTTCATGCTGCCACTGCTGGGCGGTTTGGTCGCAGAAGTAGACTCGGCAGCCTAAAGGCTTCACCGCGTGTGCCCCGCCTGCGCAGAGATTGGCGTGCAGATACGGACAGTCGCCGCGCTCGCGGGCAGCGGCGATGTGTGTGTGGTGCACGCGCGTCAATTGCGGCAGAGCAACGCCGCGCGAAGCGTCAGTCGCGTTTGCCGATGACGTCGTCGGCACCTGCGCCCGCTGCACGCAATACGCCGCTTCGAGCAACGTGACAAACAGATCGTGCCCCGCCTTCGCAAAGTTGCAGCAGCGTCCACTCGCCCAGCACGCCGGTCCGCGAGCGGCAATCTGCTGACTCACATCGGCGTAGATCGCTTCGAGCCGCGCGACCACCACCGGGTCCTGCGCCGCAAGCCAAACCGCACGAACTTGTTCATCAATGTCGTGCATGCCGCGAGCAACTACACAAGCATGAAAAAAGGGAGCGACCCACGTCAACTCCCTTCGGTCTTCTGCCTTAGCCCCAGTGCCTTCTTCACATCCGGAACGCTTCCGCCACCTTGTGCAGCGCTTCACCGATGATGCGCATGTGGTCTTCGCTCAGGTCGTGGTGCATGGGCAGGGCGAGCACGCGGCTTGCGAGGCCGTCAGCCACGGGCGTGTCGCTGTTGCTGAACTCGGCCAGCGCGGGCTGGTTGGGCAGGCTGCGCGGGTAGTGGACCGCCGTGGGTACGCCTTCGGCCTTCAGCGCGTTGGCGAAGTCATCCCGCGTGCACGCGAACTTGCCGGGCGCGAGCTGCATGACGTACAGGTGATACACCGCTTCCGCGCCGGGCGTGATGGCAGGAGCGATGAGCCCATCGATGCCCGCCAGCATCTTGTCATACTTGCCCGCGTTGATGCGGCGCTGCATCGTCTGCTGCGGCAGGCGATCAAGGCGCGACAGACCAATCGCACCCGCCATGTCGTTCATGCGGTAGTTGTACCCGATGTGCTCGTGCAGGTACTTCTCGGTTTCGCCGTGGCTGCGCAGCAGTTGAATGTCGCGGGCCAGCGTGTCTTCGTTGCACGTGATGATGCCGCCTTCGCCCGTCGCGAGGTTTTTCGTGGCATACATCGAGTAGGTCACCGCGTCACCAAACGCGCCGATGCCTTCGCCGTTGTACTTGGCCAGGTGGGCCTGAGCCGCGTCGTAGATCACCGCGAGATTGTGCTTCTGCGCAAGAGCTTCGACAGCCGCGATATCGACCGGACAGCCGTACAAGTGCGTCGCGGCGATCGCCGTCGTGCGCTTGGTCACCTTGCGAGCGGCGTCAGCCATGTCAATCTGCATGGTGTCGGGCAACGCATCAACAAAGATCGGAATCGCGCCGCGGGCCACGACCATGCTGACGGTCGCGATGTAACTCCACGCGGGAACGAGCACTTCATCGCCCGGTTGAATCAGGGGCTCGTACGCAAGCTGCAACGCGACGGTGCCGTTCGCACACGTCATGGCGTGGGTGCAGCCGGTCATCTCGGCCCACTTGGCCTCGAACGCCGCGCACTGGCTGGCCGCACGCAGCATGCCGCTGTCGAGCACCTTCATGACCGCGGCCTTGTCCTCAGGGGTCAGGGCGGTGGACATGAACGGCACGGCCTTCTCGCTGACGGGCTTGGCCCCATTGACGGCGAGCAGACGTTGACGCTCATCGCGGCGGGCAGAGCGAGGGAACGAGGGAGAAGCAACTTGCGTCACGGCGAGGGCCTTTCTGGTGCCGGTGGATGGTTGTCGGACGGGGGGGATGGTAGAAGCGAGCGAGCGGGGCGGCGAGCAGCGGGGCTTCGAAGCGGCCAACAAACGTGCAAGACCCGCGCTTTGGGCTAGGGCTGTGTTCGGGTCAAGACGGGGCGAAGATGCTCAAAACATGGCCATATTCCGGTCGTTTGTGGCCATGTGCCGGTCGTTCGTGGCCATATGCCGGTGATTTATCGCCGTGTGCGGCCCATTTATCGCGATGTGCGGCCGGTTTATGGCCATGTGCCATCCATTAATGGCCATATGCCACGCGTTTGTGGCCATGTTTTGGTCGCACATGCCCAGTCCTCACCCATCGCACGCCGCCAATCGCCGCCAGACGACCGGATTTCGCGCAAGCCCTGCGCGAAATCACGCGATTCGGGTCCGCGAACCCCTGCCATCCCCGCTCCCCGCTCCCGAGTCTCTGCTCTCCGCTCTCCGTTCTCCGTTCTCCCTCCCTCGCAACCCCCTCCCCGCCTCCTTGCGTATATTAGAAGCTATGCCGATGACACCCTTTGTCCGCGTTGGCACGACCTTGCGAGGTTGCCGAGGCGGCGGTCTGGCGTTGCCTGCCCTGGCGGCGGCACTGGCCATGAGCACAAGCTGGAACGCTGATGCTGCGCTGCGTGATGATGCGCCGGTGGCTGCACAGAGTGGTGGGGGGCAGCCTGTGCCCGGCGCGCCCAAGGAACTCGGCAAGCTCACGAGCGAGCTGCAGGCTCGCTTCGGCGGCACCCGTGCCGTGACGCGGCCTTCGCAGGATGCCTTCATGGGCTTCAGCGCTCCCACGCGCGTGACCGAGGTGCTCATTCGTTCGGGCCTCACCGTCAAGAAGGGCGACATGATCCTTCGCGGGGATGACGCCGAAGACGCGGCCCTGCTCAAGATTCAGGAAGTCCGCGTCGCGGAGCCGCTGCAGGTCGAAGGCGCGAAGGCGAGCATGGACTTGGCGAAGCTGGAGTATGACCGGCTGCGCGAGGCCTTTGCCAAGAACGCATCGGGCGTGCAGGAAGTGGAGCGCGCGCGGCTCGGGTATGAAGTCCGCCGTATTGAGTATCTGGTGGCGCAGAACCAGGAGACGCAGGAAAAGCTGCAGCTTGACCGCATGAAGGCCCGTGTGGACAAGTTCCGCGTGCGTGCGCCCTTTGATGGGATCGTCGACACGGTGAACGCCGACGTTGGTCAGGTCGTCAACGAAAACGAAAAGATCGTGCGCGTCGTCGACATCGATCCGCTGTGGATTGATGTCAACGCCCCCACGCAGGACAAGGCAACGCTGACGCTCACGCCCGGCGCGCCGGCGTGGATTCTGTGCGATGTGGCCGGCGAAGCCCGCATGGTGACCGGCACGGTTGTGGAAGTTGCTCCCACCGCCGACCCCGCCAGCCGCACCCGCCGCGTGCGTGTGGAAGTGAAGAACCCCGCCGGGGACAAGCAGCTTCTGGCAGGCGAAGCGGTGTGGGTGAGACTGAGGGAACCAGAGGCACTGGGCACTGGGAACTAGGCACTGGGGTCGAGACACAAACGCACTTGGGCACTCACACACTCAGGCACTCCGGCACTTTCGTATGAACGACGTATCGACCATCAAGAGTCCGGGCTGGCAGCGAGTGGTGAGTGATCTCTCCGCGCTGGTGCCCGATGATCGCGTGTTTTTGCTGCGGCTCATGAGCACGCTGGGTATGGTGACCGGTGCGCGGCAGGCCGTGCTCTTTCTGGTTGCGCCTGGTAGCGGCGAGCAGCAGACGGTGGAAGTGAAAGCGGCTCAGGTCTGGCCCTTTGCACAAGGCATGGTCGATGGCCAGGGCCGACTGACGCAGCCGGGCGAAGTGCTGACTGATCCGTCGCGCTTCGACGCGAACGTGATTGATCGCGGCCGCGAGGTGACGACCGCGGCTCGCGCGGTGGCGGCAAGCAAAGGCGTGCAGGTCTTCAGTCTCGATCAGCAAAGCAACGCAGGCGCGTCATCGTTCTACGGCGCGGAGAAGCAAAGTGATGGCGGCTTGTATGTGATTGCCGCCGCAGTCATGCAAGGCCTGCCACACGAGAGCACGCAGCTGCCCGCGCGTGCGGTCATCACCCTGCAGGTGGAAACGCGCAACAAGCAAGCGCTACAAAGTGTCGTCGCGCTGGTGGAAGTGCTCTGCGGCTACGTCTTCGCTCACGAAGCCCAGCAGGCGTTGCGCCGCACGCGGCAAAGCAGCGCGGCCTTGGACCTCGCCGCGAGATTGATCGCCAGTATGAACGCGACGGCAGGCTTCCGCGCGTGCGCGATGCAGTTTGTGAACGATCTGTGTCGTCAGCTCAGCGTTGATCGCGTCGCGCTGGGCTGGGTGCCCGGCACGCCCGCCAAGTGGCCGGGTCGACGCGTGGGCGAAGCTCGTCTTTCGCAAGCCGCGACCAGCGTGCATCTGCACGCGATGAGCGACACCGAGCATCTTGATCGGCGCATGGAGATGTGCCGCAAGATCGAGCACGCGATGGAAGAGTGCCTGGATCAAGAGCAGCCCGTGCTCTTTCCGCCTCCCCGCGCGACCAGTGATCCGCTGCTGGCCAACACCATCACGCACGCGCACCGCGACCTTGCGCGCAACGACGCGAACCTGCGTGTCGCGAGTTTCCCGCTGCGCGTGGTGGACACAAACGGCGAGAAGATCGCAGGCGTCGTGCTCATTGAAAGCGCGGGCCAAGGCAAGCTCGATCCCGCCGCTGCAGAGCTCGTGCAGGCAACGCTCGATCTTGTCGCGCCCGTGCTTGCTGTGCGAGCCAGCGATGATCGCAATCTGGGCCTACGGACGTACGACAGCGCGGTGCGAGCCGCCGCGTGGGCCGTTGGTCCCAAGCACACAGTGTGGAAAGTCGCCGGCATTGCTCTGATGGTCGCGACCGCGGTCCTGTTCCTGGGCCGCACGACGTACCGCATCGGTGCGCCGATGGAACTTCGCGCTGAGACGCAGCGCGTCATCAGTGCGCCGGTCAACGCGCCGCTGCTGAGCGTTGCCGATGGCATCGACGAAGGTGCGAAGGTGAGTGAAGGCCAGACCCTGGCCATGCTCGATACGCAGGAGATCCGTGTGTCCCTGCAGCAGGCCCTCGCCGAGTTCACGCTTGCGGAAAAGCAGGCGGACGATGCCCTGAAGAAAGGTGACGCCGGTGCCGCCGCGCAAGCCCGCGCCAAGGCCGACCAAGCCAAAGCCAAGATGGACATGATGCAGTTGCAGATCGACCGCAGCACGCTGACTGCGCCCATCGCCGGCACCATCATCCGCGGCGACCTGCGCGACAAGCTGGGCGCGACGCTGAAGATGGGCGATGAGATGTTTGTCGTCGCTGATCTCAGCACCGTGACGGTGCGAGCGAAGGTTGACGATCGCGACATCAGCTTCATTCGAGTGGGCCAGACGGGCGAAGTGAGTCCCAAGAGCAACCCGAGCCTGAAGGTGCCCATCACCGTCCGCCAGATCGTTCCCCTTGCGCAAGCCACCGAAGGCACCAACACATTCGAAGTCCGCTGCGAACTCGCGGGCGAACAGCAGCCGTGGTTCCTGCCTGGGCTTGAAGGTCAGGTGAAGCTGAACACCGAGAAGAAGAGCTTCGCGTGGATCGCGTCGCGGCGGATCGTGGATCAGCTGCGCGTGTGGTTGTGGTGGTAAGCCAAGTGCCAGAGTGCGGAGTGCCTGCGTACGGAGTGCGCGGGACGCCGGTTCTGGCTGATGAAGATTGATGTCACAGCACTCCCTCGCACTTCGTACTCAGGCACTTTGCACTCCAGCACCGTCTTCCCATGTCTGAACGCAACACATTCTCTCCCTTCTGGCACCGTGTGAGAGCTCTCAAGCCTCGCCTGCGGCCGCATGTGCAGATCACGCGGCAGGGATATTTGGGCCGGCGGTGGTATGTGGTGCAGGACCCCAGTTCCAACGGCTTCTATCGCCTCAATCCAGTCGCGCACGAACTGGTCGCATTGCTTGATGGCTCACGCACAGTTGATGAAGTCTGGCAGCTTGGCCTGACTCGCCACGGCGATGAAGCCCTGACGCAGAACGACGTCATCACCGTCCTCAGCCAGCTCTACGGCGCCAATCTGCTGCAGGCCGACATCGCTCCCGAGACCGAGCAACTGCTCTCACGCGGCAACGACCGCCGCAAGAAGAAGTTCATCAGCCAGGCCATCGGGCTCATGTACTTCCGCATCCCGCTCTTCAACCCAAACGGCCTGCTCGGCGCGCTTGAACCCATCATGCGCCCCGTGCTCAATCGCTGGGGCTTCATCGCGTGGGCGGTGCTCGTCATCGCCGCGCTCGCTGCGTTGGTGCCACACTGGCGCACGCTCGTGGGCGGGTTTGATTCCGCCATCGCACCCAGCAACTGGCCCATTCTGCTTGCTTCGTACGTGGTGCTCAAGCTCTGGCACGAAACCGGACACGGTGTCATCTGCAAACGCTTCGGCGGGCAGGTGCCCGTTTTCGGTGCGATGATGCTCGTCCTCGTGCCAAGTCCGTACGTCGATGCTTCCGCGTCGTGGAGCTTCCGCAGCAAGTGGCAGCGCATAGCCGTGGGCGGCGGCGGCATGATGTTCGAACTCTTTGCAGCTGCCATCGCCGCGTTTGTGTGGCTGGGCACGAAAGACAATCCCGGACTCACGCACCAAATCGCGTACAACGTCATGCTCACCAGCGGCGTGAGTACGCTCATCTTCAACGCCAATCCGCTGATGAAGTTCGACGGGTACTACATCCTGAGCGACTTGATTGAGGTGCCCAACCTCATGCAGCGCTCGATGAACATGCTCAAGTTCCTGTGCCAGAAGCACATTTACCGCGTCGAGAATCCGCAGAGCCCCACCTCGCGGCCGGGCGAAGCGCTGATGCTCATCGCATACGGCATCGGTGCCCTGATCTACCGCGTCGTGATCTTCCTGAGCATCACGATGTACATCCTGGGCAAGATGTTCGCCCTGGGCGTCTTCCTCGCCATCTGGACGACGGCGATGTGGTTCATCCTGCCTTTGGGGCAGTGGGTGCATTGGCTCGCGACGCATCAGTCTCTCTCGCACATGCGTGGCCGCGCGATTCTCACCAGCGTTGGTCTTGTTGCTGCGGGTCTGCTGCTCATCGGCGTCATTCCCCGTCCCGACTATCGTCGCGCCACTGGCGTGGTGCAGGCCGACATGCAGTCGCGCATCTTCACCGCCAACAACGGCACGATCAAGACCGTGCACGTCGCCAACGGCGCACACGTGCAAGCGGGTGATCCACTGCTGACCATCGACGCGCCTGAACTGCTCACCAGCCTCGAGTTCGCCGACGCGCAGCTGCGCGAAGCCAAGCTGCGGCAGAGCCAAGCGATGTCACAAGGACCTGCAGCCGAGCAGTCCGCCGCTGAGTACGCCCGCATGCTGGAAAAGCAGGTAGCGTACATGCAGGAACTGGTCGGCAAGCTCACGCTCGTCGCGCCGCACGCGGGCACCGTCGTCTTCGGCGAAGGCTCACGCGACATCGGTCGTTTCGTCAGCGAAGGCACGCCGCTCATCGAAGTGATTGACGAGCGCACGCTGCGCGTCGCCGCGGTGCTGCCGCAGGCGGAGGCCGACTGGATCGCTGCGATGCCCGCCGAGAAGTACGTGGTTGAAGGCCGCCGTGTGAGCAAGATCGACAGCGTGCTGGAACTCACACCCACGCGCCTGCCGCGTGCCGCCAGCACGCAAGTGCCGCACGGCGCGCTCACCTTCGCGGGCGGCGGGCTCATTGAAAACGATCCTCGCGCCCAGGCTCAGCAGATGGACAACGTCGCCAAGCGTCCCATCTTCACGGCTGCGTTCGCTCCCAAGTTGCCCGCCGACGCAACCGACGAGCAGCGCGCCGCCGCGCTGGTCAACTTGGGTCCCACTGGCGAACGTGTGAAGCTGCGGTTCGAGCTTCCCAGCAAGCCGCTGCTAGCGCAGTGGATGGACCGCTTGGACAAGGCCCTGCAAGGTCGCGCGAAGATCTGACATGACGATGTTTCCCGCCAGCTCGGTCCCCGCTTCGCTGCCTTCAGGCGGCAACGGTGGCGGCGCGGCGATGACCAACTACACCGCCCTCTACGAGAGCTTGCGCAGCCGCAAACTCAAGCCGGCGATGCCCAAGAACCTGGACATTTTCGCCGTCAAACTGCAGGTTGCGGCGGATCGCCGCCGCATCAGGCTGAACGATCTTCGCCGTCGGGCAGATGCCATCGTCGCGATGTCTCCCAAGTTTCGCAACGTGTCAGACGCGGTGCTCGATCAGCAGATCAGCGACATCCGCGAGGTCTTCGTGCGTCGCCGACAGACCAGCGAGCACATCGACAGCGCCCTTGCGATGATCCGCGAAGTCGCCCGGCGCGAGACGGGCGAGGAGCCCTTTGCCGTGCAGTTGATTGCCGCCCTCGCGATGCAGTACGGCCGCATGGTCGAGATGCTGACAGGTGAAGGCAAGACGCTCACTGGCAGCATCACCGCGCCGCTCATTGCGTGGCAGCATCGCTGGCTGCACGTGCTCACCGTGAACGACTATCTGGCCCAGCGCGATGCGCAAAGCCGGGCATGTATCTTCAAACGCTGCGGCCTGCGAGTCGGCGCAATCACGCAGGAAACCGAAAACGGCGAACGCTTCGACATCTACTCGCGCGACATCGTCTACGGCACGCCCAAGCAGATCGTCGCCGACTGGCTGCGCGATCAGATTCGCCTGGGTCGCGCGACCACTCCCTGGAACGCACGCTCCATGGCCACGCTCATCGGTGGCGAAGATGCCGCGGACAAGAGCCGCAGCATCATGCCCATGGTGCCCGGTCTGCACGCCGCACTGGTGGACGAAGCCGACGCGGTCCTCGTGGATGAAGGCGTCATTCCCCTCATCATCGCGCGTGCGCGGACCGAGGACGAGATGTCCACGGTGTATCGCGAAGCCGCCGAACTCGCGGGAAAGCTCGAAGAGAACGTCGATTACAGCCTTGAGCCCGTGCGCCGCAAAGCATCGCTCAAGCTCCGCGGCGAAGATCGCTGCAAGCAGTTGTTCGCCGCCCTCGCTGATCGCGGCGGCAGCGCGATCTGGCGCGCCACGCGCCGCGGCGAGGAACTCGTGCGCCAGGCGCTCGTCGCCAAACACTGCTACGTGCGCGGCCAGCAGTATGAAGTCGTCGATGGCAAAGTCGTCATCGTCGACGAGTACACCGGCCGGTTCCTGCCCGATCGCAGCTGGGAGCACGGCCTGCATCAAGCGGTCGAAGCCAAGGAAGGCGTGGAAGTCACCGCTGATCGCGAGACGCTCGCACGTCTCAGCTTCCAGCGTTACTTCCGCAGCTATCCATTCATGTGCGGCATGACCGGCACCGCCGCCGACGCGACTGGTGAAATGGAAAGCACCTATCGCCGCCCCGTGATGGTCGTGCCGACGAATCGCCCCATCGCGCGCAAGCAAATGCCCACGCGTGTCTTTCGCAGCGCACGCGAGAAGTGGTCCGCCATCGCCGACAGCGTCGCCGACATTCACGGCCAAGGCCGCCCCGTGCTTGTGGGCACGCGCAGCGTCGCGGCGAGCGAAACCATCTCGCGCATGCTTGAGCAGCGCGGCATCCAGCACAGCGTGCTCAATGCCAACTTCGACAAGGACGAAGCCGAGATCATCGCCCGCGCGGGCAAGGGCGGCCTGCACGCGCACGTGACCGTCGCCACCAACATGGCCGGACGCGGCACCGACATCAAACTCGATGAATCTGCCAAGTCTGCTGGAGGCCTGCACGTCATCCTGACGGAGATGCACTCGGCCAAACGCATTGACCGCCAGTTCATCGGACGCGCCGGCCGGCAAGGCGATCCGGGCAGCGCGCAGATTTTTGTCAGTCTCGAAGACGAACTGCTGCGCAAGTTCGCCAAGTGGCCCAGCCACCTCATTCGCCAGCGTTTCCCCCGCAGCGAGCTGACCGACGTGCCCGGCATTCTGCAACTGCTCGCATGGTCCCAGCGCCGCGCCCAGGCACATGATCGCCGCAACCGCGATAGCGTGCTCAAGCAGGACGATTGGATCGATAAGCACCTGCCGGGCGTGGGCTGAACTGCGTCAATCGCGCGCCGTACGCGAGAAACTGCCGCCACATCGCGCTACATCTGCCCCGAACCGGGAAAATCGCCTTGGCTGCACGGCAACTTGTGGTATAACTACGCCATGCGAACTCTTGCTCTCGTCGCGCTGCTTCCCTCCATGGCTTTCGCGCAGCAGTTCACGCGCGTCGATGCCGCCGCTGGCAACGCGGGCAAAGAGCCGTTCATCGACACGCAAGTCGGCGTGCACTACGCGCTGGAGTTTGATGCACTCACCAAGTTGCTCGCCGACGCGCCCGCAGCAGGCGGGCCCG
Organism: Phycisphaerales bacterium; assembly: GCA_035299305.1. Lineage (GTDB taxonomy): Bacteria > Planctomycetota > Phycisphaerae > Phycisphaerales > UBA1924 > BJHL01. Next base: position 14,153 of record DATGWV010000063.1, read on the forward strand.
GGCTGATGCTGGAACTGCCCACGCCCTGGGGCGACACGCAGACGTTCGAAGTGCACGCCTCGCCCATCATGGAGCCGGGCCTCGCCGAGAAGTTGCCTACCACAAAGACGTTCACTGCTCGCGGTGTGGACGACGCTTCCGCGTGGGGCCGGTTCGACATCTCCAATCAAGGCCTGCGCGCCATGATCCGCAGCGAGAGCGGCGCGTGGTACATCGATCCCGCCTTCGTCCGCGACCGCGATCACGTCATCAGCTACTACCTGCGCGACTACGTCATGGAGAACCCCGCGCGGGCACAGTGGGAGTGCTCGACGCACGACGAAGTTCCCGGCGCAGGCGGCAACGTGCCCATCGACGACGGCGCGGGCTTTGACGTCAGCACGGTGCTGGGCCCGGGCGTGGTCATCCGCCAGTATCGCATCGCGATGAGCTGCATGGGCGAGTACGGCGCGTACCACAGCGCACTCATGGGCAACGCGCCCAACGCCATCGACCCCATGAACGCCATTGTCACCAACGTCAATCGCGTCAACACCGTCTTTGAAGCCGACGCCGGCGTGCGTTTCGTCCTCGTCGCCAACAACTTGAACGTCGTCTTCTTCGATCCCGCGACCGATCCTTTCGTGCCCAGCGGCTGCGAAACTCCCGCTTCCGATTGTTCGGTGCAGGTCATGGAAGCCAATCAAAGCGTGCAGGACGGCGCAATCGGCACCGCCAACTACGACATCGGTCACGTGCTCACGCGCATTCCGGGCGGCGTCGCGAATCTCAGCGCCGCCTGCCGGGCGGGCAGCAAAGCCAAGGGCGCATCGGGCATTCCGCGCGGCGGCGACAACGACCCCATCGGCGCGCTCGTGAGCGTGCACGAACTGGGCCACCAGTTCAGCGCGCAGCACACCTTCAACGGCACGCGCGGCCGCTGCGCGGGCAACATCAGCGTCAATAACGCCTACGAACCCGGCTCGGGCAGCACGCAGATGGCGTATCCGGGCGGCTTCCCCGTAGGCGATGCCGCCCCCAGCGACAACGTC
>DATGWV010000064.1:0-2726 GCA_035299305.1 Phycisphaerales bacterium
CATTCAGGCGGGTCAGGCAATTCGTGTGCCGGGCGAAGGCGAACCGCCGCCGCCTGAGATGAATGCGAGTGGCGATGGCATGAAGGGCGACCTGCACGTGGTGGTCGATGTCAAAGCTCACGACATGTTCCAGCGCGAGGGCGATCACCTGATCTTGCAGATGCCGATTAGCTTCACGCAGGCCGCGCTCGGTGCGAGCATTGACGTGCCGACGTTCGAAGGCATGGCGAAGGTTGAGATTCCGCGCTCCACGCAGCACGGCACACTCTTCCGCGTGCAAGGCAAAGGTCTGCCCAACCTGCGCAGCGGCAAGAAGGGCGATCTCGCCGTCGTTGTGAAGATCGAAGTGCCCAAGAAGCTCACCAGCAAGCAGGAGCAGATGCTGCGTGACTTTGCAGCCAGCGAAGACAAGGCTGTGATGCCGGAAAGTCAGGGATTCTGGAAGAAAGTGGGCGATTTTCTCAAAGGCGATTGATCGCGCGTGCGAAGCGTGAGCGAACATCGCGATACTGGCTGCTGAACGAACGAGTGACACCACATACCCTGACCGAGAACAAGCCAAGGCGAGATCGCGTCAGGAGTGCAAGTGTTCTGGAAAAAGAAACCAAGCTCGGGGGACTCGCGCAAGAGCGAGAACGAGCGCAAGACCAAGGACCGATCCGTGCAACCCAACGAACAACCGCTTGATGACCGCGAGATGCCCCGGCCCGAAGATGTTCACGACATCTCCGACGGCTTCGATGTCGATCAACTCGTCGCCCGCGTGAGCGAGCTCGAACAAGCCGTCGACAGCGAGCGCAACAAGGGCCTGCGGCTGATGGCGGACTTCCAAAACTACCAGCAGCGCGCGTATCGCAACGAGATCGCCGCGAAGCAGCAGGGCATCGCGACAGTCGTGCAGAGCCTCGTGCCCGTCCTCGATCACTTTGACATGGCCCTGAAGCAAACTGCCACCACGCCCGGCGCGGAGCAGGTGATGGAAGGCGTCAAGGTCATTCGCGAGGAAGTGCTGAAGGTGCTGCTGCAGCACGGCGTGAAGCTCATTAACCCCGCCGTCAACGAAGAGTTCACGCCGGGCCGGCATGAGGCGCTCATGCTTCGCGCGGCGGAAGGCGTGAGCCCCAACTGCATCGTTGAAGTCTTCCAACCTGGCTACGCGCTCGCCATGCCCAACGCCGAAGACCGCGTGATTCGTGCGGCGAAGGTTGTCGTCGCACCTATCGAGTAATGCCGCCCGTCTGTCGTTCTTTTCGCTTGATCGCTTACCAATTCATCGATTCCCCATGCCCACCTACGACTACCGCTGCTCTGCGTGCAAGCACGAGTTCGAGCAGTTCCAAAGCATGAAGGACAAGCCGCTGCGCACCTGCCCGGCGTGCAAGAAGGCAAAGCTCGAACGCCTGATCGGCACGGGCGGCGCGATCATTTTCAAGGGCAGTGGCTTCTACCAGACCGACTATCGCAGCGAAGGCTACAAGAAAGCCGCGGACGCGGACAAGCCCGCCGAGAACAAGCCTGCGGACTCGAAAGCCGACAGCAAGCCCGAGACGAAAGCAGAGAGCAAGTCCGACAGCGCGGCGTCATCCAAGTCCGCGGCGAGCGCGAAGAGCGACGCCAAGCCCGCGAAGAACGCGAAGTCAAAGCCCGATGGCAAGAAGAACTGACAACGCGCGAGCCAAACGGCCACCTTCGCGTACGGCATCGTCCGCGGGTGCGGCGGCAACGTCACGTAAGCTGCGCGCGTCGTCGCCCACGGCTGAAGCCCTTACGACTGCGTTGGCCAAGTCATTCGCGCCGCGACTTTCGCTCGGACTAGATATCGAACACGTTGCCCGCGTCGAGAAGCTGCTCAAGCAACATCCCGCGCGATTCCTCGATCGTGTATTCACGGCTGGCGAAGTTGCCCACAGCAAAGGCCGCCGCAATCGCGCCCAGCACCTCGCCGCTCGCTTCGCGTGTAAGGAGGCGGTGATGAAAGCTCTTGGCACCGGCCTGACGAGCGGCATCACGTGGCGCGACATCGAAGTCGTTTCGCTTCCAAGCGGTAAGCCTGTCATCAAACTCAGTGGCAATGCCGCGAAGATCGCCGAGGCTCGCGGCCTGGCACAGTGGGAAGTCACGCTGTCTCATACCAAAGACGTTGCCGCGGCTGTTGTCATCGCGTGGTGAATGCGCAGACCACGCTCGGACGTGCGCTCGCTGAACGCAACACACATCGATAGATTACCACTCGCTCAATCTTCACGCCAAAAACGAACCGAGCCCGGCACACGGCACGGGCTCAGCTCTCGCGGAAAGGCTTGTGCGAGTCAAGTGAAGACAATTCACTTGGACTGCGGCGCGGGTGTCGCCGGCGTTTCCGGCGCCTGTGCGTCCCGCTGCAACTGCGCGATGCGATCGCGATTGACTGCAGTCTGCTTCTTGTCCCAGTAAGGCTTGAACGTCAGCTCGTACCACTCTTTCCATTTGCGGTAATCAAACCCCAGCGTGCGCGTGTCCTGTCCCCAGTTGCGGCTCGACATCCGCACAAGACTGTTGTACACGTCAAAGTTATAGATATACCGGACGCTGCTCACCGCCGCGTCATCCACGCGAATCATCGTCCCGGTCGTGATCGTGCTGATCTGCGGATCAAACGCCACAGCGCTGTCCGAGACGACCGGTTCAAGATCGCTCACAAACGCCGTCTGCTGTCCGACGATGATCCAGCCCAGTGCACCGGGCCG
>DATGWV010000065.1:0-7613 GCA_035299305.1 Phycisphaerales bacterium
GCACATCATTCGTCGTAACGCCCCCACCACTCGATCGATCATTGATGACTTCTTTGCCGAGCCCTTCTTCGCCATCGCGCCAATGCGCCAAGCAATGAACGATGCAAGCGGCCTTAGTCAGCTCGCAGTGGACGTCTCGGAGAACGACCAGGAAGTCATCGTCCGCGCCGATGTGCCGGGCTTTGACAAGGAATCGATCGCTGTCGAAGTGCACGAGGGTGTGCTGAGCATCCGCGCGCAGCGCAGCGAAGAAAGCGAGCAGAAGGAAGGCGAGAAGTTCTATCGCAAGGAACGCCGGGCAATGAGCTTTGAGCGCAGCGTGACGTTGCCTGTCGCGGTGCAGGAGGACAAAGCCCAAGCCGCGCTCAAGGACGGCGTCTTGACCTTGACGCTTCCCAAGAACCAGAAAGTGCTGCCTCGCAAGATCGCCGTCAACTGAATCCACCCAGTCGCCAGCCACACCCACGCTGCCGCGTCGCTTCAGTTCGCAACGCGGCGGCGTTGCATTTTGAGCCTGTTCGCATACGTTTGCGACATGCCCCCGATTCTCGTCGCTCGTGATCTCGCCAAGTCATTCGGCACGCGGTCGCTGTTCACATCGGTGGCGCTCAGCCTCGAGACGCGCGAGCGGCTCGCGCTCATCGGCCCCAACGGCAGCGGCAAGAGCACGCTGCTCAAGCTGCTTGCAGGCATGGAGACCGCCGATGCGGGCAGCGTCACGCTCACGCGCGGCGTGCGCATCGCATACGTCTCGCAGAAAGACGAGTTTCCGGAAGGTTCGACGATTCACAGCGCCGTGCTCAGCGCGCTCAAGGACGCCATGGCCCGCGGCCAGGCTCCCGCACTGCACGACGAGCATGAAGCGGAACTCGCCGCCACGATGACACTTGATCGGCTCGGCATTGACGAACACGAACGCAAGACCGCAACGCTGTCAGGCGGCCAGCGCAAGCGTGTCGCCATCGCTCGCGAACTTGCAAAGGAACCCGACGCGCTGCTGCTGGACGAGCCGACCAACCACCTTGATGTCGAAGGCATCGAATGGCTGGAAGAAACGCTGCGCTCCACCGGCATCGCGAGCATCATTGTGACGCACGACCGCGACTTCCTCGAGAATGTCGCGACGCGCATCGTGGAGTTGAGCCGCGCCTATCCGCAAGGCACATTCAGCGTGCAGGGTGATTACAGCGAGTTCCTGCGGCGCAAGCAGGAGTTCCTTGACGGCCAAGCCGCGCAGGAGCAGAGTCTGGCCAACCAAGTGCGTGAAGACCTGCGCTGGCTCAGCCGCGGCGCGAAGGCCCGGCGCACCAAGAGCAAGAGCCGCATCGAAGCCAGCCATGATCGCATGGATGAACTGGCGGAGCTGCGCGCCCGCAACGCCCCGCAAAGGGCCGCGGCAATCGAGTTCGGCGCGACGGGTCGGCAATCACAAAAGCTGCTGCAGGCCCGCGCGATTACGAAGAACCTCGGCGGCAAGCGACTTTTCACCGATCTCGACATCGTGCTCGCGCCCAAGAGCGTACTCGGCCTGCTGGGCCCCAACGGCAGCGGCAAGACATCGCTCATTCGCGTCTTGATGAAGCAGTTGCCGCCCGACGAGCCCACGCCCGAAGCGATCCGCGATGCCAAGGACACGCAGTTGCCGCCCAGCGCGCCTCCTGTCGGTACGGTGCAGCACGCAGAGAAGCTGCGCGTCGTGCTCTTCAGCCAGCACCGCACCGAGTTTGATCCGGGCACAACGCTGCGCGACGCGATGAGCCCGCATAGCGACGCCGTGATCTACAACGATCGCACCATTCACGTGAACTCCTGGGCCAAGCGCTTCCTTTTCACGCCCGAGCAGCTCAAGCAGCCGCTTCGCGCCCTCAGCGGCGGCGAACAAGCCCGCGTCCACATCGCGCGACTCATGCTCGAGCCCGCCGATGTGCTGATCCTGGACGAACCGACAAACGATCTTGACATCCCATCGCTCGAAGTGCTCGAAGAGAGCATCGAGGAGTTTCCCGGCGCGGTGGTGCTGGTGACGCACGACCGCGCGATGCTCGCCCGACTGGCGACCACTATCGTCGCTCTCGACGGCAAGGGCAATGCAAGGCGCTTCGCCGAGTACGACCAGTGGCTGCGTTGGCACGAGGCGGAGAAGAACGAGCAGCCCGCCGTGGAAGTGGCGAAGCCCGCCCCCGTCACAGCGCCAGCAGCGCCCAAGAAAGCCAAGCTCAGCTACAAGGAACAGCAAGAACTGGCCAACATGGAGAAGGCCATCGAGCAAGCCGAATCACTGGCTCGCGAGCTTGATGCACAGATGGCCGACCCCAGCGTCATGGCTGATGCGAAGCGATTTCAGGATGTGTGCACACGCAGTGGTGATGCCCACGCGAAAGTTGCACAGCTTTATGAACGTTGGTCGGAGCTTGAGGGCAAGCGGGGGTAAAACACGTGAGGGGCGGCCCACCATTCACACTGCCTGCGGCTCGCCGATGGCTGGCTTCGCTTCGATCATCGCCTCCACCGTTGTCGGCGGTGAAGTTTCCGTCGTCGGCATCGTCGCCACCTGCTGCGTGCGTTCAATCGCGACAACCAAGCCCAGGCTGAACGCCGTCAGAATCCAACCCGTGCCGCCATTGCTGATGAGCGGCAGCGCGATGCCCTTCGTCGGCGCCATCGCGGTGACAACAAACAGATTGATGCACGCCTGAATGCCGACCGTGCTGATGATGCCCAGTGCCATAAGCCGCAGCAGCGAATTCTGCTCGCGACGCATGACCATGAAGCCGGCCCACATCAGAATCGCAAACAGCGTGACCACCATCGCCGCACCGGGAATGCCGAGTTCTTCGCACAGCACGGCGAACACAAAGTCCGTGCGATCTTCAGGCAAGTAGCCCAGCTTCTGAATGCCAAAGCCCAGACCGCGACCAAAGCCGTTGCCGTTCGCAATCGCCGTCAGACTCTGAATGGCGTGATAGCCAATGCCTTCCGGGTCGGCGTATGGATCGCGAAACGCCATGATGCGGGCCATGCGGTAATCGCTCGTCGCAATCGCCGTCACCAGCCCGGCGATGGGCGCGGGACTGAGCGCGAGAAAGTGCCAGAACTTGCACCCCGCCGCGATGAGCATGAGCACAGCGACCATGGCGATGAGCGCGCCCGTGCCCAGATCTTCCAGCACGATGAAGCCCGAGACAAAGCCAATCGCGACCAGCGCGGGAACCAGTCCCTGCCAGAAACGCGGCAACAGCGCCAGCCGACGCGTGCAATACCACGCGATGAGCGCGATGAATGTCCACTTCGCGATCTCGCTGGGTTGGAAGCCCAGCGATTCAGCACCGGGAATGTTCAACCAGCGATGGCTGCCGTTGCGCTCGCGACCAATGACCGGGGCGTACACCAGCGCACAGAATCCCACGATGAGCACCGAACCAATCGCAAGGCTCATTAGACCCGGCTTGGTGTTGCTCTCGCTCGCGACCGCGCCGCGGTTGTCTGCGAACGCCGCAAGCTGACGAATGGGCAGACATGCCGCGAAGGTCAAGGCGGCGATAGCCATGCCCGCGTAGAGCATGACGCGGCTCGTCAGAATCGCGGTGATCGTGGGAGCGTCCGCGACGGGCGTCTCCGTCGTGACCGACTTCACCGCCATGTCGGCCGACGACACCATGACCACGCCCAGCATGAGCAGACCGATGACGCAAAGGGCGATGATGTGGGCAGGGCGCGGCATAACTGCGAGATATCGGCGAGTTGAAGCCCAACCCGTGAAAACCGCTACCCTGCCGCGTGACGCGCACGCATCGGGATGTCGGAACGTGGTGGCCGTCGGTCCTCGCGCTGTGCGCGGTGTGGCTGTTCGCCTGCTTTTTTCTCCTGGGCAACCTGGGTTACTGGAACGACGACTACTTCATCTGCTCGCGGGATCCGGCAACGGGCGAGCCCTTTCGCTTTGTCATGGATCGCATGACGCCCTTCGAACCAGCGGGCGATCCCGTCCTCACATGGCGGCCGCTGTACAACATCACGCTGGGCGGCATCACGGCTCTGTTCTGGGATATGCCCTGCGTTATGCACCTGATCGGTGCGTTGACGCATCTGGCCACCACCTTCGCCCTCTGGTGGCTGCTGCGACTCCTGGGCCGCACGCCCCAAGCCGCGTTCCTCGGCGCGGCAGTCTTCTGCTGCTATCCCGTCGCGTTCGAAGCAATCTTCTGGACGTGCGCGATCCCAACTGCTCTCAGCGCCTGCTGCTACATCCTGGCGACGTGCTTCTTTGTCATTTGGTCGGGCGGCCCAACCAAGCGACGGACTGCCACCGCAATCGCGACCGTCTGCTTCGCCGCTCTCGTTCCCTGCTTCAACGAGCAAGCAGCCGCCGGCGTGGCCGCGTGGCCATTCCTTTATCTCGCATGCCGACCACCCAGCGAACGCTGGGCGCGCAGCGCGATGCGCCTCTCCGGCATGCTCGCCATCGTGGGCATCTTCTACGCGGGGTACATCGCGATGGTCGTCGCCAGCAAGCGTGGCGATGGTGGCCTAGGCGCAGCCGGCCAACTGCTCCCCATGCGAGAATGGCCTCACAACTTCCTGCGCATGTCCCCTGCTATCGAAGACATGCTCAAATGGTCATTCCTCGGCACCGCCGCGATGAAGACCGGCATTGAAGCCCTCCGCGAGATGCCCCTGCGAGCCGCCGGCATGATCGCAGGCATCCTCGCGACGTTTGCAATCGGCTGGCGTGCTTGGACCACCGCCTTTGACGAACCAGGCCCCGTCGCTGCCCGCAACGAGCTCAGCGCCAAGCTCCACGCCCGCCGACTGGCCGTCGTCGGCTTCGCCCTCACGCTGGGCTGCATCACGCTGCTGCCCCTCGTCGTCGTCACCGACACCGCCGTGCGACCGCGCATGGCATACATCATCATCGTTGCGATGGCGGTGCTGCTCACGATGGGTGCTGATGTCATGCTCAGTCTTGCCCGCCGAGCGAACGGCCACAAAACCGCGAGCGTCTGGCTGGGCCTCGCCCTCCTCGCAGCGATCGCCGTCTGCAGCCTCAGCCTCATCGGCACCCAACGCGCCTACCACCTCCGCCAACGACTCGACGACCGCATCACCACCCAACTACGCGAACTCATCCCCGATCCCGGCAGCGGCGCAGTACTGCTCGCCCTCGACGCCCCCGAACTGCCCGTGCGAACCGGCCATCACGCGTTCGATACCTACTTCATCGGGCCCTGGTACTTCAGCTGGGGCTACCAGAGCATCGCCCAACACGTCTACCGCCGGACCGATATCGATTCGGGCTACTTCTCATACACCAGCCCCACCATCGTCAACGCCGACACCACCGGCATGCGCTTCTTCGGCCCCATGCTTGCAACATTCAAGTCCGACACCTGGCCCAACCAGCCCGCCAGCGAACCGCTCGTCCCCGGTCGCAAGGATTTCTCACCGTGGATCGCTTGGGAACGCGTGGTGCCCTTCATCATCTCTCCGAAAGGTGATGTACGGATCGTGACGGAGCTGCTGATCGATCAGGTTTCCAAACAATCGCTGACCATTCGCCCCGCTCGAACGCAGGGACACCCAGAACTGCGCTGGCAACTCAAACTGCCATAGCAAACGCGAACATATCTTCCGCACGAAGTGCGCACCATCGTTGCCGGTGGCGCAGCGAGGCTTTGCGAGCAAGCCACCGGGAAGCGATGTTTGTTGTCTCCGCCCGGCGAAGGGCGGACCCGATGCGCTGAGAATGTCCGTCCGCCCTTAGCCGGGCGGCGAGAGCACATCCAGTCACCGGCGGCTTGCGAGCCCAGAGCGGCTCGCCGCGCCGCCGGCAACGCTGGTCTGCCCGAAGCGGGCAGGAATGCAATCGCATCCATATTCGAATACGCTTGTGGCAATGGGCAGCTCGTGGACGCAAAACTACTACCACGCCGTCTACGCCACCAAGCTGCGCACGTCATGGATCGACGCAGAGGTCGAGCAAAGACTCCATCCATTTCTTGCTGGGATCGCCAAAGACCTCAACTGCACGCCCATCGCTGTAAATGGCATGACCGAACACGTCCACGTGCTTGTGCGCTTTCCGAGCGATCTCGCTGTCGCGGACTTACTCCGACACCTCAAAGCACGCTCGTCCAAATGGATACACCAGACTTTTCCCGCCCTCCGCGAGTTCGCTTGGCAAGAGGGTTACGGCGGATTCACGGTCAGCAAGACCAGTGTCAATGAAGTCGAGCAGTACATACGCAAGCAAAAAGAGCATCACCAAGCCATCTCCTTCGAAGGCGAATACATCGCCATGCTCCGCAAGACGGGCTGGGACGGCTCTCCGGAAGATGCATTCCGCTAGGACTGCAACATACCGGTACTTTCCCTCACCATCCACCTCACTCCCGCGCCTCGTTGCCCGTTACCTTCTACCATCACCTATGCCCTTCACCATCAAGCCCGACGACGCCCTCTCCGTCGACGCCGACAAGGCCTCGTATCTCCAGAACCACGTCGATACCGGCGACCGCTGGGTCCTCAACTTCGGCCCCCAGCACCCCGCCACCCACACGACGCTGCGCCTGGTGCTCGAGCTCGATGGCGAACGCATCGCCCGCTGCACGCCGCACATCGGCTACCTCCACAGCGGCTTTGAAAAGCTGGGCGAAGCCCTCGACTACAACCAGTACGTGACCATCGTGTCGCGCATGGACTACCTCAGCCCCATCGCCAACGACATCGCGTGGCACGGCGCAGTCGAAAAGCTCTTCGGCATCGACATCACCCCGCGCTGCAAGGTGCTCCGCACCATCATGCACGAGATGGCCCGCATCCAGAACCACCTGCTCTGCACAGGTGCCGCTGGCCTCGACCTCAACGCCTTCACCGGCTTCATCTACGCCTTCAACGTCCGCGAGAAGATCTACGACCTCGTTGACTACATCAGTGGCCAGCGCTTCCACCCCGACTGGACCCGCGTGGGCGGCCTGATGCAGGACATCCCTGACGACGCGATGTTCATCCGCCTCGTCAAGGACCTCATCGACAAGGAAATTCCCACCGCCATCGACGAACTCGAGCGTCTGCTCAACCGCAACCGCATCTTCGTCGACCGCACGCAAGGCATCGGCGTCATCACCAAGCAAGATGCCATCGACTGGAGCCTGACCGGCCCCATGGCCCGCGCCAGCGGCGTGCTGCGCGACCTGCGCAAGGACGCCCCGTACCTGTGCTTCAAGGACAACTGGGACGGCCAAGGCGCTGAAGCCGTGAAGTTCCAAGTCGTCGCCGCCAGCGAAGGTGACGCCCGCGCTCGCTTCCTCGTCCGCATGGAAGAGATGAAGCAAAGCTGCGCGATCATCCGCCAGCTCATCGACAAGATTCCCAGCGGCCCCGTCGACGCCTTCGCCGACAGCAAAGTCGTCAAGCCCAACAAGAAGGACGTGTACGGCTCCATCGAAGGCCTCATCCAGCACTTCGAACTCATCATGACCAACCGCGGCTGGACGCCTCCCGTCGCCGAGGTCTACAGCGCTCAGGAAAGCGCCAACGGCGAACTGGGCTACTACATCGTCAGCGACGGCGGCCCCCGCGCCTGGCGCGTCAAGGTCCGCCCGCCCTGCTTCATC
>DATGWV010000066.1:0-3813 GCA_035299305.1 Phycisphaerales bacterium
ACGGCAACGGCGGCGGCACACGTCAGGGGACGACGATGAAGCGAAGATCGGAAGGCTGAAACGATGATGAACAACTTTGAACCGGCGACGGCCGGAAGCAAGCGCTTGCCCCGAGATGGGGTATTTCTACAGCGTCGTTAGCGATCAGGAGCGCGCGGATGAGAGCATCCCCTATTGCAGCGCTAGTGGCCTGCTTGTTGGTTGGATGCGTAAGTGCCCCCCCACAGAATCAACCGTTTTCCGACGTTCAAGATCTTGGCAACCTGGCGGGCACGTACAACAATGTGGGAAACCCAAGCGGGTATCTCACCACGCTCCTCTGGCCAAGCGCTCGAGACTTCTTTCTGGTTGGCGAGGCCGAGGTGCCGCACTCGGCAGCGAAATCAATCAGAGTAAAGGTCTCGGGCAAAGTCGTTTTGGTTGAAGCCATTGCGCATAACTGCGTCATTGGCAGTCGAACTTTCACAGAGGGGCAAGAATTCCAGCTTTCTGAAGGACGCATCCTCCTTCGAAAGGAGACTGCCGTAATACACCCTGGGGCAGGGATTGGCCCCTCATATGACAAATTGGAGTTGGGGCTTGACACAAAAGGCGACGGAAAGATCAGGAGTACCGGTGCGTTTGTAGGCCTGCTCTTGACGATGATTCCAATGGCGGGCTACGAGCAGAGAGATGTTCGCTTTGCACGGGTGACAGATGCTGGCGTCCTCTCCCCCTGTGATCGCTAACCCTTCGTTCCAGGGGACCGCCGGCAAGCTGCGCTTGCCGGTTCGCTCCGGGCTGCGCCCTCCGCCGGCCCCTGAACTCGAACGTTGAACGTCACCGGTTCTTGGTGTTTCTGGCGGGCGGTCCAAACCTGTGTGCAACGCCCGAGCTAGCGGCTGCGGCGGTCAGCGAGAGTGGTCGTTTCGCACTCCGCGCTCGCGTGAGTTCGCCCCTTGTTGTGCCATGCCCATGTGCTAGTGTTTCGGGGCATTGAGGGCGGCGGGCCATCGCGAGCGCCGGTGGCCTGGTTCAGTTCAGATCAACTTTGAGGGGCAATGGCTTCGTCATGCACAACCTGCCTTCGCTGAAGGTCTCGGTGTCGTCCAACACTGCGTTCGAGCGGACCGCCCAAAGCTGTGCTTTGGGTGCCCTGCGCGGCTGCGCCGCTCCGGCGTCCGCACAACTACGACGTTGGGCGTCGCAAAAAGAGAACCCATGAGCTATTGGACACTAAGAATCGGTATCGCTTTCATCGCTATAGGGTTCGCTTTGTTATCGCCCGTTGCGGACCTCTTGCCTTTGGATTTTTGGCCCAAGGTCAAGAGCCTTTTCTCAACTGAATCATCTTCTGCTGTAGCTTCCCAAAACAATTACGTGCGCGTAGTGCCGGCTGAACCAAGTCGGGCGCTCGAAGTCGCTTTTATCGCCGCAGGTCTGTTGCTGGTGGCTATTGGTTTGTACTTCAGGGCTAAAGAATGACATCGCCGCCCAACCCATCGTTCCAGCGGACCGCTTCCGGCGGCCGCTGAACTTTGACGTTGGGCCTCTTACCCGACCTAAGGACAACTATGCGAAAGGCAATCATTCTGGCCGCCACTGCCGCATGTGCTGCGTGCTCGCATGCGCCTCCGATCAAGTCGGCACCTGATTCCGTTTCTTTTACCGGGCGGATTGTGAAGGCTCAACGGGTTGAGCGCGAGTCCACTGGCAGCTACACAGCATGGGTTCCCGTTGGAGGTATTGCTCTTCCTATTCCAACGGGCGCCGTAACGAGCCGTAGCTATGGAACGACAATGTATACGTTGTCCATCAAAGGCCATGAACCGGTTGAAGTCGATTCATCTGGTGGCCTAAGTGTGGGGCAATGCGTCATTCTTTATGTAAAGGCGCACAACGCAGAGAACACTAGGTTCTTTCCTGCTTCTGGCCAATTGGAACCATATGACCGTTGTCCCGAGTAGCCGAGGCCCAACCCATCATTGCACCGGACCTGCGCGAAAAGCAGCGCGGGCCGGTGAATTCAGACGTTGAGGCTGTAGAAAAACCCCTCACCACCCTCGTTCGTTTACATGCCGTTGTTATGATGTCGCATCGCCTCTCCGGAGCCCTGCGATGCCGCGATTCAAGACGCCCGACTACGGTCTGAAGCTCATCCCGGTCGATTTCGCACAGCAGGTGCTGCCCGGTACCTTCGAGTTCGCGCTCTGCCATCTGGTCGACAACGAACTCGATCTCTCCACGCTCCGAGCCCGCTACACCAACGACGCCGGCGGTGCCCCGGCCTTCGATCCGGCCGTGCTGCTCAAGATCGTGCTGCTTGGCTATTCGCGCGGGCTGATCAGCTCCCGATCCATCGCCACGGCCTGCCGCAACAACGTGCTGTTCATGGCCGTCTCCGGCGACAGTGCGCCGCACTTCACCACCGTCGCGCACTTCATCAGCAGTCTCGGCAACGAGGCCCAAGCGCTCTTCACCGAGGTGCTGCTGGTGTGCGACCGCGAAGGGCTGATCGGGCGCGAGCTCTTCGCCATCGACGGCGTGAAACTGCCGTCCAACGCATCCAAGGCAAAGAGCGGCACCCGTGCCGATTTCGAGCGCGAGGCGGCGAAAATGGAAGCGGCCGTGCAGCGCATGATCGGTGAGCAGAAGGCGCGCGATGCCGCCGGCTGCGACGACGAGGCCGCTCGTGCGCAGCGCACCCGCGAAAGACTTTCAAGGCAAGCGGCAAAGATCCGAGACTGGCTTGCGCGCCACCCGGACGACCGACGCGGCGCCAAGGGCGCGGTGCGCCTCTCCAACCGCACCGACAACGACTCGGCCAAAATGGCCACCGCCAAGGGCGTGGTCCAGGGCTATACCGGCGTGGCCGCCGTCGATGGCGCACATCAGATCGTGGTCGATGCGCAGGCGCACGGCACCGGGTCCGAACAGGAGCTGCTGCTGCCGGTGGTCGATGCCTGCGCACAGCGCGGACCTGACACCGCGATCTGCGCCGACGCGGGCTACCACTCCGAGAAGAACCTCGCCGAACTGGACAAGCGCGGCATCCCCGCCTGGGTGTGCGACAACGGCTACCGCCAGCGTGACCCCAGATACGCCGATCAGGCGAAGCACAAAGCGAAACCCGATGCGCTGTGGGACAAGAGCGAGAAGGCGAAGGAAGCACGCACCGCCGGCACGACCCGCCGCTACGCCAACACCGACTTCACCGAAGCGCCGGACCGCAGCCACTGCCTGTGCCCGGCGGGCAAGCGGCTGTATCGCAACGGGGGCGAGTGCACGATCAATGGCTACGCCGCGACCAAATACACCGGCGCCGCGCGCGACTGCGTGCCGTGCGAGCAGCGCACCCGCTGCCTGCGCACGCCCGGAACGACGAAGGTGCGACAGGTCACCTTCTTCCGCGGCAAGCGAGGCCCCACCGAATCACACACCGAACGGATGAAACGGCGCATCGATTCCGCTGAGGGCAAACGGATGATCGCCGCGCGCTTCGCCACCGTAGAACCCGTGTTCGGCAACCTGCGGCACAACAAGCGGCTCACCCGCTTCACGCTGCGCGGGCGGGAGAAGGTGGATGGGCAGTGGAAGCTGTACTGCCTGGTGCACAACATCGAGAAGCTCGGGCACCACGGATACGCGAATTAGGTAAGCTGGCGGGCGAAATGGCGCACACCGCAACGGCGCACGGCAACGGCGGCGGCACACGTCAGGGGACGACGATGAAGCGAAGATCGGAAGGCTGAAACGATGATGAACAACTTTGAACCGGCGACGGCCGGAAGCAAGCGCTTGCCCCGAGATGGGGTATTTCTACAGCGTCGTTAG
>DATGWV010000067.1:0-1968 GCA_035299305.1 Phycisphaerales bacterium
ATGATTTGTCGGCTATCGGAGGCAGAGCGGACTCTCGCAAGCCATCCCCGCAGGCGTGTTTATGAGTTAACGCGCTAGTGCGGTGGATTTGAAGTTCCTATCATTATAGCCGCGCGTTTGTGTAGGAACTTCAAATCCAAAAACCGCACTAGAATCATAGATTGCTAGTGTCCCTTTGATTCCGAAGTTCGCAAGCGAGCGCGCCGCATAATGATGCGAACTTCGGAATCGGGACACTAGCCCGCTTATCTCACGGTATCTTTGCATAATCGAATGCTCTTGTGAGCCCGTTTGTTTGCTCTCATGCAGGCGCACGACGCTGATGCGTCAGGAGACGCGAGAGGTCGTAGGAGTTTTCTGGGCCGCAGGGGCCGCGAAGAAGTGGTCTCGGTGGGCCTCGGGTTGATGCCGCGTGGGTTAGGCGTTGCGGCGGCGCGTGTCAGGCGGGCGAGGCCGGCGCGTTGGCGGCAGCGGCGAGACGCTTGGCAGCGCAGCCCCAGGTATCGGCTGCAGGACACGCTGACGCCATCGCAACCTTGATACGGCGGACACTCACTCGCACGAGGGCGCCGATCTTGAGCAGCTTGAGACGGATGGTGCCGCAGGTTGCTTTGGCGAACGGCGTGTGATGCAGGGCGATGCGGCGCAAGGCACACAGCAGCACATAGGCCATTGAGGCAAACCACAGGCGCAGCTGATTTGCCCGCATGGTGGCGGTCGAGGTGCGATCGGCATAGAGATCGAGCTGACACTCCTTGATCCGGTTCTCCATGTCGCCGCGGGCGCAGTAGACCTTTTCATAAAGATAGCGGGCCTTGCAGTCGGCACGCGTGAGCGAGGTGACAACGAAGCGCGGATTGGCCTCGTCTTTTGTCCATTCTGCCTTTGCCACCACCCGACGCCGGCGGCTCCAACTCGTCCGCGTCGTCCACCTGAAGTCTTTGAAGCGGCGCGCCGGCTTGCCGGTACGCCGGCTCTGCACCGCAGCCTGCTCAAGCTCGGCCTTGATTTCGACGATGAGCCGATCGGTCTTCGCCAACCCGAACAGAAAGTGCACCCCGTTGGCCTCGCACCAGGCCATCAGCTCCTCGCGCGCGAAGCCGGAGTCGGCGCGCAGCAGAATGCGCACACACGGCCAACGGCGGCGAATCTGGGCAACGATGCGCGCCACCTCTTCCACCGAGCCGGCCGCAGCGTCGATGTTCGCGCGCCGCAGCTTGGCAGCCAACAGATCGCGCCCGCAGAACACGTAAAGCGGCAGATAGCAGTAACAATCGTAATAGCCGTGGAAGAACCGCCCCTCCTGCTCGCCGTGCACCGGATCGTCAGTCGCATCGAGATCAAGGATGATCTGGTTCGGTGCGCGATCGTGCGCCTCCAGGAACAAATCGACGAACAGCCCCTTGATGGCCACTGGATTGTGACTGATCTTGTGATAGCGCGTCGGTTCCAGGCAGCTCAGCTCCAGCCGGTTGAGCGTCGACTTGCCCGCCACCGGCGCGCAATCTTGCCGTCGCGCTTCGAGCTTACCCGCCAGCACCGCCATCAGAGGATCGTGACGCAGTTCGTCATGGTCGTTCAAATCCTCATAGCCAAGCGCGATCCCGAACACCCGCTGACCGACCAGCGTCACCACCTCGTGCTCAATGAGTTCCGGACACCGCACGTCGTGAAAGCACAACGCAAACCGGTCCATCATCCCGATGGTGCGATCTGTCGCGCCCAAAAGCAGCGCCCCGGCATCCGAGGTGATCGCGCCAGCGTCGAACGCCGCGACCACCTCGCGTCCCTCCACGGGGGAAAATCCAAACAATTCCGGGCTACACTCTGTCGGCATCGGGGCGCTCCGCAAATCATCGAAAATTCGCTGCAGTACAACGCTTCTCGTTGATTCGCAGCCCCGATTCACTCAATAGTGTGAGAAAAGCGCGCTAGGCACGGCATGACGGCTGAGGCCCTAAAGCAGCG
>DATGWV010000068.1:0-7336 GCA_035299305.1 Phycisphaerales bacterium
GCCCCCGTCGCCGTCACGGCGCCAGCTCCGGCAGGCATGACGCAGCCCACCACCGACGGCAAGAAGATTGCCGCGCTCACGACGTTGTATCGCCAGCACCTGTACACCCTCACGACGCCATGGATGGAAGGTCGCGCGCCAGGCACCGATGGCAATCGCCGCGCGGCGGACTATCTCGAGTTCAACTACAAACAGCTTGGGTTCAAGCCGGCATTCCCAGGAACTGCCGAAGCGAACAAGGACGTGCCCTTCGCCAGCTATCGCCAAGAGTTCATCGCTCCGCCCAGCCTGCGCCCCGGCGATAGCGTCGCGGTCGTGACGCAAACGCTGAGTTACTCGACCAAGAGCGGCGCGTCCGTGGGCTTGGTCGCGGGTAAAGACTTCAATGCTCTGGGATACAGCGCCGACGGCAACGTCAAGGGTGACGTCGTCTTCTTGGGTTACGGAATCGACGAAGGCGACGCGGGCTACACCAGTCTGCCCTTCGGTGCCGACGGAAAGCGTGCCGATCTGACCGGCAAAATCGTCATGGTGTTGCGCTTTGAGCCTATGGACGAAAGCGGCAAGAGCCGCTGGTCCAGCAGCCGCTGGAGCGCTGCGGCCGATCTGAGGGCGAAGTTTGATTTCGCAATCGACAAAGGCGCGGCCGCGGTGATCCTCGTCAATCCGCCCGGCGCGGATGATCCGCGAGCGACGCAACTGGGCGATGTATCCATGGGTTTCTCCGCACGATCGCTCAAGGTGCCGGTGCTGATGATGAGCACCGATGCCGCCGACGCGTTCGTTCGCGCGGGCGATGCGCAAGGCCGCAGCCTGCTCGACCTGCGCAAAGTCGTCGATGAAAAGGGCGAGGTCATCACGCTCTCCAATGCGACGCTCGATGCAGCCGTCGATCTTGAGCGCAAGCCGCTTTATACCGACAACGTCGGCGCAGTGCTGCCCGGCGTGGGCGATCTCGCGCAGCAATACATCGTGATCGGCAGTCACTATGACCATCTCGGGTATGGCTACTTCGGTAGCCGCGATGGTGAAGAAGGCCGCGGCAAGCTGCATCCGGGTGCGGACGACAATGCCAGTGGCACAAGCGGCAACCTGCTTGTCGCCAAGCGTCTTGCCGATGCCTACGCCGCACTGCCCAAGGATCAGCCGCGTCGCAGCGTGCTGTTCCTGCAGTTCTGCGCCGAAGAGTCAGGTCTCAATGGCAGCAAGCACTACGTGAGTAACCCGATCGCGCCGGTGGAGCAGCACGCACTGATGATCAACATGGACATGATCGGTCGCCTGCGTGAAGGCAAACTCGAACTGGGCGGCACGGGTACGGGCGAGGGACTTGCTGACTTCCTGCAGCCATACGTCGACAGCAGCGGCATGGCTATCGCGATGAAGAAGTCGGGCCTGGGCCCCAGCGATCACGCCTCGTTCGCGAATGCAGGTATCCCCGCGCTCTTCGCGTTCACGGGCCTGCACGAGGAGTACCACCGCTCCAACGACTTCGTCGAGACCATCAATGTTGACGGCGCGATCCAAGTCACCGACTTTGTGTATCGCATTGCCATCGATGCCGCGCTGCGGCCTCAGCCGTTCAAGTTCACGACGCCCACGGGCGTCGCGCCGGGCAGCACCGAAGCTCCCGAGCCGGGCGTGGCGCAGACATCGAGCATGAGCGGCGTGCGCGTTCGCTTCGGCATCGCCCCAGGTGACTACTCGGGCGAAGTGAAAGGCATCCTGATCGACTCCGTCACCGATGGTCTGCCCGCCGCCAAGGCCGGCCTCAAGAAAGGTGACATCATGACCAAGTGGAACGAGCACGACCTGGTCGATGTCGAGCAATGGATGACGCACCTCGCGAAAGCCAAGCCGGGCGACAAGGTGAGCATCACGTACGTGCGTGAAGGCAAAACCGAGACGACGGAAGCGACGCTGGTGGAACGTCGGCGCAACACGCAGTGAGATGAATGCATGTCGCTTCGCTCGCGGTGGAAATTCGTGGTAGTGGCGTGCGCGACTGGATTTCTCGTGTCGTTGGTAGGGTTCGTCTGGCTGCTTTTCAGTCCTGTCTCCGTCAACGCATGGATCACGTCGCATTGGATTATCGCGCCGTCGCGTGCGGGTGGCATCGCGTTCTTGTCGCGAGCGAACGAGCCGCAGGGTGTCGTGTCGCTATTGTGTACGCAGTGCGGCTACTCGCTCGCGTCAGTGCCCGCGCGAGTGTGTTCCGAGTGCGGGAGCGTCGCATGACAGCTGTCACCGCCCGCCGAGCGTCATTCGTGTGTGTGACATTCGCGATCATCGCGATTACGTTCCTGTTTTGGTTGCGATTTCATGCGAAGCCGCTCATGGTCAATCTGGGCGGCGCGACATGCTTCACGACGCCGGCAATCGGTGTGAACATTGTGACGTGGGATCGACCCGCACCCGGCGTGGAGGCCCTCTTCAACGCTCAGGGCTCACAGGTTCATGTTCGGTTCACCGCTGCGGGGAGTGCTCGCGTCACATCCGAGTCGCTGCCGCAGGGAGCCAAAGTCCATCTGCTGCCTGTGGGCGTCACGCAGGTCGCAACCGTTATGACCGCAGCAGGCGCAACGACGTTCCGCACCGCGTTTGTGCCACTGTGGTGGCTGCCGCTTGTGCCGCTCGCGCTTGCTTGGCGATTTGCCCGCGTCGCGAAGCGTCTTGCTTTGGCCAAAATCTGTCCCCGGTGCGGCTACAGCTTGGCTGGACTTGCCGAAAGCGTCGCGTGCCCCGAGTGCGGCACAAATCCGCTCGCGTCCTAGGTGTAACCGCGAGAGAATTTCAAGCAGTCACTTCACGCCGCTGGGCACAAACCACACCAGTCGATACTCGCCGCGTTCCATGACCATGTCCATGCCGACGAGTTTCATGTGCTGTGCCTGAAGCCCACTCACGCGCACTCGCTGCACTTTGTCGCCAACATGCGTCAGAAACAGGCCCGGAGTGCGCTCGCCAAATGGCATCGCATTGAACAAGTCGACGATGTCATCTTCCATCTCCGCCAGCATGTCGAACGCTTCCGCGGGGTCTTTCCCGCGCATGAAGAATTCCTGCTTGGTGCGGCTGCTGAGCACTTGCGACATGAACAAATCGCGGTCGCCATCCATCAGCGTGTTGTAGATGTGAATCATCAGATGCCGACCGTTGCGGGCTCGCAGCGTCACGCGGCCATCGGGCTCTTCAACGCGAATCTGATCTTCCGGCAGCTCCAAGTACGTCGCCTGCCGGGTCGGCTCGATGACAGTCGCGTCGCCCTCGACGCCTGGCAATCCCGCAAACCACGGCTTCTTGCGAATGACGCGTGTTTCCGTCGCGCAGCCTGCAACCAACGTCAGCAACATGGCTCCCGCGACGGTTCCGCACACGAATTGCTTGATGCGCCCGCTTCGCACCTTGAACGGTACGTGCGTTCACGTCGCGAGGTTGCCTCTTGGTTTTCACACGACAACCACCACGGTTCAGGGCCGGTCGCGTCCCGGAGGTCCGCCCGGTCCGCCTGGACCCTCGCGCGGCCCCTTCTCGTCCATCTGAGGCGGCAGCCCCCGGACCATGCGGTCCAGCGCATCATCCACGAGCGCATCCTTCCGCTCGCCTTTGCTCGCGATGTCGGCACGCAATTCGTCCAACCGCTTCGCCAACGCATCCGCCTCGTGCTTCTGCACCGCGAGTCGCTCATCGAAGTTGCGAGCAATCGCTTCGCGCAGATTTGTGGTCGCTTGCGTGATAGCAGCAGCCCGGTTCGCGTCCGACGCCGGCAGCTTCACCGCATCGCGATACGCCCGCGTCTTGCGCAGCACGTCCACCGTGCCGCGAATCTCAGCGATGCGCAGCGTCGCCAGCTCCGGGTCGACGCGCCGCACTTCGCGGGCTTCAAAGTACCGCGGACCGATGCGGCTGAAAATGTTCTCCGCCATCTCGCGATTGGTTGTGCGGAGCAGTTCCAAGTCCGCAGCGACATCGGGCAGATCGCGGCGGAAATCCTCGCGAAGTTGATCACGTTCTTCCTGCGACAGCTTGGCAAAGTTGCCGGGCTTGAAAAAGCGATCGCCGCCGCGTCGGCCTTCCGGACCTGCAGGCCCGCGAGGACCATCGCGCAGCTCTTCGCCCTGTCTGCCGCGTTCAGCCATGCGATCGGCCACGCGTTCGCGAATGCCATCACGTGCCGCTTGCCGACGCTCGCCGAGCTCGCGCAACACATCGCGCGTGTCGTCGCCCTTGTTGAGGCGTTCGACCGCGCCGGACAAATCGCGTTCAAACTGCCTGGTCTCGCTGAGCATGTCGTCGAGCATGCGACGAACGCGCTCAGGATCAGACTCATTCAGCAGCGCACGCATCGCGGCCTGCGGGCCCACGTTGCCGCGTGCAGGAGGCGGGCCATCTTCAGGCTGACTGGCAAACGCGCCTCCCGCGTTGAGCGTCATCGCGAGTGCGAGACTCAGCATCATGGTCGTGCGCACAGCATGTGATGCGTTCATGTTCAACTCGCTCCTTGCGTCGCGCTGCCATCCGTGTCTGACCACCAATCCTGTCCCGACGATAACGCATCAAATCGATCTTCCAGATCGCTCGCGTCTTCGACAAACGAATCAATGCCGCTTCGGCTCGCGTCCGCACTGGCCAGATACGAATCGAACATCGCGAGCTCATCCGCGACCGCGCCGCCGCTCGCGACCGATGTTTCAGGTTGCGTGGTGGTGCTTCGCTGTGCGAGCGTCTGCGTCATGGAGTTGGGCGTGCTGCGGAGCGCAAGCACGCTGGCAATTACGCCCGCCCCAATCGCAAGCATCGCGGCCATGCGCAACGGCGTCAAGATCGATGTGTTCCCTCGCGCCAGCACGATCGGTGCCGGCGCTTCGAGTTCGCGAACACTCGCCGCAGCCCACGTCGCGCTCGCGACGCGGTCCAGCCGCTCGTTAGTTGCACCTGCGCGGGTTTGCAGACCAGCGGCGTGCAGCGAGCGTTCGACGCCGAGCAGCTCCTGCGGCGTCGCAAGTGAGCTCAGGTCCATCGGGTTGTCTGCGTTGTTGTGCATGTCGTTCATACGGCCCCACCTTTGTCGCCCCGAGATTCCTGTCTGAGCGCCGCGCCCATCGGTGCGGTCGCTCCTTTGTTCAACGTCTGACCGGGCCCCTCCATTGCATCCTCTATCAATTCCTTCAGTTTCCGCAGAGCCCGGTGGTGACGCGCCAATAACGTACCCAGCGGCTCCTCGAGTAGGTCCGCGATCTGTTTGAAGCTCAGGTCGCCGTGATGTCGCAGTTCGATGACTTCTCGGTCAGCGTCGGGCAATTGTTCCATCGCCTCACGCAGGGCGGACATCTGTTCGGAGTCGGTTCGCTCGCGTGTTCGGGTGTCGGCACTCACGGCAGCTTGGTCGTGGTCATGCTGAAAAAGTGCGTTGCTGCGCTTTCGACTCCGAGCATAATCGCGTACGCGGTTCATCGCGACACGAAACAGCCACGCCTCAAACTTTCCATGCTCGATGTACTCGCCGCCCCGCACCTTGACCGCAACCGTGGCAAAAACCGACTGCATGATCTCTTCAGCGACATCAGCATTGTGGCAGCGTGACTGTGCGAGTGCGAACACGCGCGGGCCATACGCACCCACCAATTCTCGCCATGCGCGCTCATCCCCGCGCGTCGCGCGCGACAGCAGGCCCGCGATCACCGCTGGGTCCGGTCCGTCAGCATCATGCCGCTGCGTCATCATGCGCGTCTGCCGGCACGTGCCGGCCCCGATTGCATCGGCTAACGCATCACCAACACTTGTATTGCTAAGCTGTGGCAATGAGTACGGAGATTCTCTACGCCGTCATCGCAACACTGCCCGACGAGCCGACGCGACGCCGGTACGTCGATTGGCTGCTGGGCGGGCACATCCAGCAGGTGTGCGCGGGCGGCGCGACTGCCGCGTCGGTCATCCGTCTCGACGGGCAACCTTTGCGCGTCATGGCGCGATACACCTTCCCGACGCGCGACGCCTTGGAGCGATACATTGCAACCGACGCGCCGCGTTTGCGGGCCGAGGGGCTGGCTCTCTTCGGTCCGGAAACGGGTGTTTCATTCGAGCGGTTGACTGGGGAAGTCGCGGGCGACCACCCGTGAACGCTCGTTTGGGCGAACGTTTGCCTGTTTGATCCGTATACGGAGCGTGCGATTGGCGGAAGGGACCAGCGACGAAGCCTTGTTTGAGCGATATCGCGCAGGCGATAACGGTGCCCTGCGCACGCTCATCGAACGCTATCACGGCGAACTCCTGCGGTTTCTGTACCGCCTGGTGGGCGACCAGGCCGGAGCCGAGGACGTTTTTCAGGAAGCGTTTCTCCAAGTTCACCTGTCTGCCGCAAGTTTCGACGCGACAAGGCGTTTTCGGCCTTGGCTTTTTACGATTGCAGCGAACAAGGGCCGGGACTACCTGCGTAGAAAGGGCCGCAGGCGAACGCTCGAACTGTCCGCTCCCGTCGGGGGTGGCAAGTCGGGCGATGACGGCGAGACGTTCATCGACCTGCTGGAGATGGATATCGCGCAGCCGGATGCGCGCATGGATTCGGAGGAGATGAATCGCAAAGTGCAGCGGGCAGTCGACATGCTCAGCCCCACGCTGCGTGAAATCCTGCTCCTCGCGTACTTCAGCCGCCTCAGTTACGCGCAGATTGCAGATGAGTTGGAGATTCCGCTGGGCACGGTCAAGAGCCGCCTGCATGCCGCCGTCGCGAGTTTCGCAAAGGCATGGCAACAGGTTCAAGCGGAGAGCAAGCCCGAGTAGGTTGAGTGCAGCGGTGCGGTGGGGGAGTCGGTGGTCGGTCTCATGAGACACGCTCGTCAGTAGACAGCATTCTCGCAAGGAATTCGTCACACGTATGGCTTCATCGCAACCACATCAGCCTGAGGACGGAATCACTGCCGACAGCCGTTTCACGCTGTCGCCTGCTGATCAGCAGGCCCTCGACGCGCTCGCGGCGAATAACTGGTCGCCGACGGATCCGCGACAAACGCGTCTTTCGCAAACACTCATGCCGCTCAGCGCCGGCCCCACGTCTGATCCCGCACTTGTCGACGCCACGCTCGCCCGCATCCTTCGCTCCTCGACGCGCCTCACGACTGCACAGAACGACACCGCCCAACCTGCTCGTGTCGAATCGACGCACGCAGAATCCGCCGCCTCCGAGTCGAGCATTCCCGAACTGAGCATTCACGACGTCGAAGCTCTCGACGCATATTTCAACAACCAGCACAACCTTCGCAGCGTGCCCGCATCGCTCCGAGATCGCGCGCAGCGCATCGATGCGTTCAGCACGCTCATCACCTCCACATCCGTACCG